>JBHJGR010000035.1:0-32432 GCA_050331615.1 Elainellaceae cyanobacterium | reverse complement strand
TAAGTACACATAAGTCCTGAACCCCTTGCTGTTCGAGCTTTTCCCTCATCCCCCAACCCCTTCTCCCAGAGCGGGAGAAGGGGAGCCGGAAAGCCTTGTCTTACCTCCCCCTCGCCCATTTTTGGGAGAGGGGGATTGAGGGGGTGAGGGCCAAGATGTGTGTATGTAGTAGCTATAGAAAGGGAGAGGGACAGACTGTACCCACCCCAAAGCCCCCCCTCTCCGTAAGTTTCCCAAGCCTACTGTTGCGTTAACGGCTTTAAAGGCAGGACGCCATGGAGCAGGACTGGGGCGATCGCTCTAAACCGCTCCATCCCACCCGCACACCCCTATCAGCTGTAATGAATTGTGCTTGAGCACTTACAGCGTCACCGTATAGGCATCACGGATGCCGGGCACCTGAGTAATCTGCTCCAAAATGCCTTCCGGCAGCGGATCGTCGATACTCAGCACCATAACGGCATCGCCGCGTACAATCTTGCGCCCCACCTGCATACTGGCAATGTTGACGTTGAAGCTCCCCAGCAGAGAGCCGATTTTACCAATGATCCCCGGCATATCCCGGTGAACCGTAAACAGCATGTAGCGGTTAGGCGGCACGTTCACGGGAAAGTCGTCAACGCTGGTGATGCGAATCTCATTATCCCCCAGCAGTGCCCCCATAACAGAGTGATTGCCCAGGGAACCACTGGCGGAAAGGTGGAGAGAACCGGCATAGTCTCTAATCGCAGCATCCCGCGTTTCGGTGACCCGAATGCCCCGCTCCTTAGCCTCAATGCTGGCATTGACGTAATTTACCCGCTCCTGCAGCGCGTTGGATAGCAGCCCCTTGAGCGCTGCCACCACAACGGGCTGGCTATCGTTGGTGGCCAGCTCACCCTGGAGACGAATGTTGAAATTGTCAATGCGCCCGCCACTGAGCTGACTAACCAGATTGCCCAGGGTTTCAGCAAGCTGGAGGTAGGGTCGTAGGCGCTCCAAAACGTCGGGCCGCAGACCGGGAATATTGACCGCCGATCGCGCCGGTAGCCCTAGCAAAACGTCCCGGATTTGCTCCGCCACGTCGATCGCCACGTTAACCTGCGCCTCTGCCGTAGAAGCGCCTAGGTGAGGCGTGAGGACGACTTCCTTACCCAGAGAGGTGAGAGACGATTCTCCCAGTGGCTCGTGCTCGTAGACATCTAGCGCTGCCCCCGCAATTTGGCCGTCCCGAAGGGCCTCATAGAGCGCAGCTTCATCGACGATGCCGCCTCGGGCACAGTTAACTAGGCGAGCGGTGGGCTTCATTTTGGCAAAGGCTTCAGCCCCCATCATGTGCATCGTTTCCGGAGTCTTAGGCAGGTGCAGGGTAATGTAGTCAGACTCGTGCAGCAGCAGGTCAAGGTCAACCAACTGGCAGCCGATCTGTTCGGCCCGCTCAGCGGAGAGAAAAGGATCATAAGCCAGCAAGCGCATCCCCATGGAACGGGCAATGGTGGCCACGTGGGCACCAATTTTGCCTAGCCCGACAATGCCCAGAGTTTTCTTGTAGACCTCAACCCCAGTAAAGCTTTTACGGTCCCACTTGCCCCCTTTAACCGACTGGTTAGCGCTGGGAATGTGACGCGAAAGGGAAAGCATCATAGCTACAGTGTGTTCAGCCGCTGCGATCGTGTTGCCTTCAGGGGAGTTGACCACCAGGATGCCTCGCCGGGTAGCAGCCGGGATGTCAACATTGTCGACTCCGACCCCCGCTCGGCCAATGATTTTGAGCTTGTTGGCAGCGGTGATGACCGCCTGGGTCACCTGGGTGCCGGAGCGGATCATGAGCGCGTCGTACTCGGGAATTAGCTTGACCAGCTCATCTTCGGACAGCTTGGTCTTGACATCGACGTGAGCAACCTGGGAGAGGATGTCAATTCCCGCTTGATCAATGGGATCAGAGACAAGAACCTTAGACATAGTTGACAAATACTTCGCTGCGCATGTGGACAACACCTATCAGCAGACGACTGGGCTGCAGAGGTCGATTAGTTCCATCAGACCCTAAACCCAAAACTTTCATTAACTTTCATTAACCCCGTTCCGGAGCGGCTTCGTCGTCTGGCATAAGCTTTACAGAACGCCATTCTACTGCAAACGAGCAATCCGACCGGCATTTCATGGAAAGATTTTGGGTTTTGCTGAAATCGCCCCAAAGGGTTGGCTGGCTGGCTATAGTTTCAGCGTGGCCTTGGTCATGTCATCATCCAGCTCCCGCTGCATGGCGAATCCGGCCCGTTCACAGATTTTCTGCATGGCAGAATTATCTGGCAGAATGTAGGCCACTACCCGCTCCAGCCCCTCCTGACGGGCAATGTCGCACAGCCGCCGCAGCAGTTCCGATCCCAGGCCCTGACGCTGGCAGCGATCGCTAATCAGCATGGCGAACTCTGCCTCGTTGTGACCGTGGAGCTTGCTCAGGCGGGCGACGCCTAGGATCTCGTGCTCGTCGGTATCAGGATTGTGGTAGTCCGCCACCAGGGCCAGCTCCCGGTCGTAGTCGATGAAGCAGATGCGAGTGAGGCGATCGTGAGCCACCCGACGACTCAGCTTGATCAGGTGAGCGTAGCGCAGGTAGACGCTTTCCTCCGACAGGGTTTCGTGGAACTTGACAATTAGCGGCTCATCTTCAGGGCTGATGGGGCGAATATTGACGGGAGTGCCGTCCCGCAACGCCCAGGGCTCTACATACTCAATGGGATAAGGACAGATAGCCAGGCGGGGTAGCTGATCGATGGACACGTTAGCTTCGTGGAGCACCACCCGCGCATCCAGGGCAATCAGCCCGTGAGCATCCTGCTCAGAAGTTTGGGGACGCACCAGCAGAGGATTGATGTCGATTTCCTTGATCCAGGGCTGCTCGGCCACCAAATGGCTGAAGCGCACCAGCAGTTTCTCCAGAGCTTCCAGATCCACAGCAGCGCGACCTCGCACCCCCTGGAGGGCCTTGTAAATCAGGGTTTGCTCCATCATGCGGCGGGCCAGCGTGGTATTCAGGGGCGGCAGCGCCAGGGAGCGATCCTGAAACACCTCTACCAGTTGACCGCCAGAGCCAAATAGCAGCACCGGGCCAAACTGAGGATCAAGGCTGCTGCCCAGGATTAGCTCATAGCCGTCTAGCTTCACCATGGGCTGTACGGTGACCCCCAGGAAGTGCTCCGACCCCACTTTTTCGGTAACGGAGGTGGCGATCGCCCGATAGGCCCGCCGCACGTCTGCCTCATCCGTCAGGTTCAGCTTCACGCCGCCCACGTCGGTTTTGTGGGTGATGGTTTCCGAGTAGAGCTTGAGCACCACCGGGTAGCCGATGGCCTGGGCCGCCTGGACAGCGGCTTCTTCATCAGAGGCGATGCGGGTTTCTACGATGGGGATGTTGTAGGCTGCCAGGATTTGTTTGGACTCCGATTCAGTGAGGAGCGATCGCCCCGCCTGATGGGCCGCCCCAATGATGTCGGCCACCGCCTGCCGATCTGGCGTTTCCGTCGAGGAAGGCGTCGGCGTTTCGTATAGCCCCTGCAGGTTATAGCTGTAGCGCCACATGTAGTTAAACACCCGCGCCGCCGTATCGGGGTAAGGGAAGGTGAAAATACCGGCCCGGTTGAGGATAGCCTCCCCTTCGGCCACGGCTTCTCCCCCCATCCAGCTGGCCAGTAGGGGCTTGTTGCTGGGTACCACCCCCTTCAACTCTTCAGCGATGCGAGTGGGGTTGGTCATGGCCTGGGGGGTGAGGATGACCAGCAGGCCGTCGCTGTTGGGTTCCTGGGCCATCACCCGCATGGCATCGGCATAGCGAGTTGGGTCGGCATCCCCCAAAATATCCACCGGGTTGCCGTGGCTCCAGTGGGTGGGCAGGCAAGTATTGAGGGTGGTCAGCGTGGATTCCGATAGCTCTGCCAGTTCGCCCCCTCCTTGGATCAGGGCATCGGTAGCCAGCACCCCCGGTCCGCCCGCATTGGTGAGGATGATCAGCTTACGGCCCTTGGGGCGAGGCTGCTTGGCCAGCACCTCCGCCATGTTAAACAGGTCGTCGATATGGTCTACCTGGAGGACGCCACAGCGGCGGAAGGCAGCGGAGAGTACTTCGTCACTTCCCGTTAGTGCCCCCGTATGGGAGGCGGCGGCTTTGGCGGCTACTTCCGTGCGTCCGGCCTTGAGCACCACAATGGGCTTGGTGAGGGCGACCTCCCGCGCTGCCGAGAGGAAGGAGCGAGCATCGCCAATGGACTCCATGTAGATGACGATACTGTGAGTTTGGGGATCATCCCCCAGGTAGTAGATCAAGTCGCCCCAGCCCACGTCTAGCATAGAGCCGATGGAGCCAAAGGCGCTAAAGCCTACGTTTTCCTGGAAGCTCCAGTCCAGAATAGAGGTACACAGGGCACCGCTCTGGCTGATGAAGCCCACGTTGCCGGGACGGGCCATAGTGCTGGCGAAGGTGGCGTTGAGCCCGTAGTGGGGATTCATCACCCCCAGGCAGTTGGGGCCAATCAGCCGCAGTTGTCCCCGCCGGGCTTCCTGCATCACCTGGCGCTCTAGCTCCACCCCGGGTTCGCCAATCTCCTTGAATCCAGCAGAGATGATGATGGCTCCCTTGACACCCACCGCCACGCATTCGCGAATGACTCCCGGCACGGTGGGAGCAGGCGTAGCGATTATAGCCAGATCTACAGCTTCTGGGACCTCGGCAATCTTAGGATAGGCGCGGATGCCCAGGACGCTGGATCGCTTTGGGTTCACCGGGAACACCGTGCCGCCGAAGGGACTACTGATCAGGTTCCATAACAACGTCCGACCAACGCTACCAGGCTTTTCGCTGGCCCCAATCACCGCCACGTTCTGCGGCCTGAAGATGGCGTCTAGGGGGTGATAGGCGCTACGAAGGACATCGTGGGCAAGGTTGTAGGTGGGCTTAAGAATGGTGGGCGTGGTTGAGGTCATACCTGAAACACCTGGGATGATTGAGTTCAGAGTTAGTCCGTCAAATGCTATCCGAAAACTGGCTGAAGGTTTGGCATTCAAAACCTTGGGGAGTTTTCGAATCGGTTCTAAACTTGAATTATTAAAAATGAATTAAAACTAGCCGTATGGAGACGGATAAAGTGGGAGCGATCGCCCCTAGGAAATACGAGATTCATTCTAAGCAATCCCTGCCTGATCTTTCCCAGATTTTGGCATCACTAAAGCTTTAGCCTGGAAATCTTCAGGCTTCCTCAAACCTTCCGGATATCTTTTGAATCTCTTCAGGATCAGGGGTCGGGATCGGTGCAAAAATTCTTAAGCTGTAGCAGTGTTCTCCGATACAGACATTTCCCCTGTTTCTAGGGCTGCAAAACGGGTACTAAGTAGGTCAGCACAATTAAATTCATGTTAGAAAACCGGGGGAGCGCCCCGGTTGGGCGCTCCCCCGGTTTTCTAACCTCGTTTTTCAATGCAGTTCTACTTAATTCTAAGCAGAATTTAGGCTTGCCTTGAGCAGAAAATTGACGAATTGGGGCAGAATCTTATGAAGGTGGGACAGACAAAACCTATCCCACCATTGGTGCAGAGCTTTAAAGACCGAGCTGGATTTTTTTAAGTAGGTGGTCGCAAGTAAACGAAGCTATCAGTAGGGTGCGCTCCCCACCAGCGGCACACCCCAAGGAAATAATTTTGTTTGATTTCCTAACCGAACCAGTTAGAAGGTGCTAGCTGGAGTTCCGCTTCCTGGGGAATATGGCGGCGTACCCAGTCAGAATTGCTGGCGAGAATGTGCTGAATGCCCTGACGAATCAGAGCCTCAATTTGCATTTGCTGACTCAGAGGACAGCGCGATCGCGGCGGTGCAGTACTCGACTGATCATCCACAACCGCATACAGTCCCGGTGTGCGGCTTAAAACATAGCAAACTAGCTTTTGCCGCAAGTCGGGAATTGCGAAAGCCTGACGGTAGGGATGATGGGGATAAGCTTCCAGCATTTCCTCAATTTCTTCTTCCACAATCGGCAAGACGAGATTACAAATTTGTTTCGCCATGATATACCTACCCAGTGATTTAAATGAAGTTCAATAAAGCGTTTAATTCAGAGATTGAAGCGCAGATTCGTAGTAGTTGAGGCGCAGTTTTGGCAGCACTCAAAAAATTAATGCTCTTTGATCACCCGCATTAGAATTATCCTGCTCTGCCTTGCGGAAGGTAAGATAACTACTAGAAAGTTTACTCCCGCGTTTCAAAACTTTATGTAACTGGCACGGTTGCCCCTACGTCATCGGGTATCATCATTGCCAAAAATCGCCTTAACTGAAGATGACTACCGTGCTCTGCCCAGGGATGCAGTCGGCTGATTCCACGACAGATTTCCTCGCCGGACTGATCCAATGCCCTCCATCGCTGCAAATATTCCCCAGCGATCGCTACCCGGCCTACTCGCCCCAACACCTGCTCTCTTTTTTGCAGACTGGCGACCATGCTGAGCTGCGGCTTGCTCCGGTCAAGCCGTCGATGTCTGCGGCGGTGAACCAGCACGGTCCACTGCTTTTCATTGCGTTTAGTGCAGGAGTTGTAGGGGCGATCGCCGCAGCCCGCCAATGGCAGCGGTGGGGCGGGCAGGTGAAGGCCCTGCTGGCCCTAGACGGTTGGGGCGTGCCGCTTTACGGAGGCTTCCCCATCCATCGCCTCAGTCATGACCACTTCACCCACTGGAGTTCCGCGCTGCTGGGTGGCGGGCCGGAGAGCTTTTATGCCGAGCCTGCCGTACCCCATCAAGAGTTGTGGCGATCGCCCCATTGCGTCCAGGGTTGGTGGGTGCAGTCGGAGCCGCAGGGCTGGTTGCCGAGGCAGCCGCTAGACCAGACTCGACAATTCACAACTGCTGCTGAAGCCATGCACCACTGGCTGATCCGCTATGGGGAACTGGAGAAACCCCCGCTGGCTAATCGTTGAAATGGCTGATGATGGCCGTGGCAAACTCCGAGCACTTCAGGGGCGGCTGCACGGGCGGGTCCATCATGCGAGCCAGATCGTAGGTGACCTCCCGATTAGAGATGGCGGCCCCAATGCCTTTGCGGATTAGATCCGCCGCCTCCTGCCAGCCCATGAACTCCAGCATCATCACGCCAGAGAGAATCACCGAGCCAGGATTAATGCGATCCAGCCCAGCGTGTTTGGGGGCAGTGCCGTGGGTGGCCTCAAAGATGGCGCAGGTGTCCCCAATATTCGCCCCTGGTCCCATACCCAAACCACCGACAATGGCGGCAGCGGCGTCTGAGAGATAGTCACCATTCAGGTTCATGGTGGCCAGGATGGAATACTCGTTGGGACGGGTCTGGATTTGCTGGAAGATACTGTCAGCGATGCGATCGTTTACCAGAATTTTGTCCTTCCACTTGCCGTCACCGTGGCTGTCCCAAATGGCCTCCAGAGAAGCCTTCACCTCCTCGCAGGCTTCCGCCTTTTTTTCGGGCGTCAGGGAGTCATAGCCCGGCTCTACCCGGCGGGCGTTGGCTTCAATGCTGATGTCGGGGTCGGCCTCCCGGTTGCTGAGAATCCAGGATTCCCGCTCGGTGACGCATTCTGCCCGAAACTCGGTTTTGGCCAGCTCATAGCCCCAGTCGCGGAACGCCCCTTCCGTGTACTTCATAATGTTGCCCTTGTGCACCAGCGTCACCTGCTGCTTCTCCTTGGGGAGCCGCAGGGCATGCTGAATGGCGCGACGGACGAGGCGCTGAGACCCATGCTTGCTGATGGGCTTGATGCCGATGCCGGAATCTAGAGGAATGCGCTTCTTACCGTGCTCTGGGGTTTCGGGAATCAGCTCGTCGTTGAGGAATTTAATCAGGCGATCGCCGATCGCCGTTCCCTGCTTCCACTCAATCCCCAGGTAGATATCTTCGGTGTTCTCCCGATAGACAATCACGTCCAGCTTTTCAGGACTTTTATGGGGGGAGGGCGTACCGGGGTAGTACCGGCAGGGACGCACACAAGCGTAAAGATCGTTGATTTGCCGCAGCGCCACGTTCAGGGACCGAATGCCGCCGCCAACGGGGGTAGTGAGCGGTCCTTTGATGGCGATGCCATACTCGCGGATGGCGGTGAGGGTGTCCTCCGGCAGGTATTGGTAGGTGCCGTAGACATCGCACGCCTCGTCCCCAGCGTAGATCTTGAACCAGACGATTTGGCGCTGGCTCCCATAGGCGGCTTCAACGGCGGCGTCAATCACCCGCTGGGCCGCAGGCCAGATGTCAACGCCAGTGCCGTCTCCTCGAATAAAGGGAATGATGGGCATATCGGGCACAACGGGCTCACCGTCTTTGAAGACAATGCGATCGCCACGATCCGGTGGAGTAATTTTTTCGTACATGGAAGCTCAACTCACTCACAAAATGATCATTTGGAGAATATCAAGAAAATTAGGCAGACTTTTGTATCGCAGAATCGCTAGCACCATCCCCAGTGGCTGTACTATACATTGACCCGATTTTGCCCAAAACCGCTTCCAGTTAACAAGAACTTAACTTTCCCAAGCAGAGCGTGAAGCCTCCTGGTGGAGCGGGGCGATCGCTGCGTCAATCCCATTTCCAGTGGGAATACTGCAGGTACAGTCTGCCTGCGTCTCCAGCCTCCATCCGACCCAGCAGTAAGTGTTCGAGCACAATCAATTACAGCCTATGGGAGTGTGCGCCGCCGCCGGGGGCGCACACTCCTCAGAAAGTTTCACTGATGAATAAGTACATGGCCATAAATAAAAGCCAGTGGAGTGCGCCCCCGGCGGGGGGCGTACCCCACCATAGCTACGTCTAATTATGACCACCTACTTACGTTTCGCTGACGAAATGGCGACGCCAACGTGCAACCGATGAAAAAAATTCTAATTGTTGAAGACGATCTCACCCTGCGGACGGGGCTCTGCCGCTTCCTGGAGAAGCGCGGCTATGTCGTCCAGATGGCCAGCAGCGGCTCCGACGCGCTCCGCCTGTTTGAAGCCATTCAGCCCGACCTGGTAGTTTCTGATGTGCTGATGCCCGAGATGGATGGGCTGGAGTTCTGCCGCCGCCTGCGGGCTAACCGGCTAGGACAACTGGTTCCCTTCATCTTTCTGTCAAGTCGGGGAGAGTTAGACGATCGGGTCGAAGGACATGAAATGGGGGCCGATGACTACCTAGTCAAGCCGTTTGAACCCCGAGAGCTGTTGGCAAAAATCGAGGCCCAGCTAGAGCGATCGCGCCGCACGCACACTGAGATTGTCCAGCTTATGCAGCAGGCTCAAACCACTGCTCCTCCACCAACGCTCCAGGCGAAGCCAGAACCCCTGCCGCTGACGCCTGCGGAGGAGAAGGTCTTCTGGGAGGTGATTCAGGGGCTGACGAATAAGCAGATTGGCGATCGCCTCTACATTAGCCCCCGCACCGTGCAAACTCACCTCAGCAACATCTTGGGTAAACTCGGTTTGGAGAATCGATCCCAGCTAACCCGCTTTGCCTTTGAGCGAGGCTATCACCCCCCGACCAAGGAATACCAAGCTACCAAAGAATAGCTGAATTCGTCGCTACTCTCATCTATCGATGCGTTTAAACTGGTAAAATATGCTTTGCACTAACGGGCAAGCAAAATCAGTGTCTGGCCATCAGTAAAGCGGTCGGGGTGCACGCCCCGGCGATCGCTTTGTTTGATTTCGGCCACCTACTTACTAGCGCGACGGAATATTGGCACAGCAGTCTAGAGCAGGCGGAATGGATAAGTACCAAGGCAGAAACGGGGACAACGAAGAGGCACTAAATGACGCCGAGGTCGTCGTCTTAACTGATGACCAGGGGCGATCGCTCTCCTGCTACCTGGAGCGGACGTTTGACGTCAATGGCGATCGCTATGCGCTGTTGCTGCCGGTTGATCCCCCCATCGAGATCTTTGCCTGGGATGTCGTAGACGACAACGAAGATGAAGAGAACCTGGTGGATATCCCCGACGACGAGCTGGATGAGGTCTTTCCGACGGCCCGAGCCGTGCTGGCGGAGCAAAATATTGCCCTGCAGCGCACGGCAGTCACCCTCACCGCCACCGGAGAAATCCCCGTGCCTGAGGACGACGACATCATTACCCTCGACCTGGGAGAGGACGAGCCCGACCTAGAAGCCGAGCAGCTCCAGCTCTTGGCCACTTTCTATCAGGACGAGCAAGAGTATTCCGTCTACACTCCCCTCGACCCGCTGCTGATCTGCGTTCGCCTCAAGGGAGACGGCACGCCAGAGCTGCTCAGCCCTGAGGAATTTCAGGTGATGCGATCGCAGCTTGAAGAGTATCTCTTCGAAGATTTGTAAGACCGCTAATTCGACGGGTTCACTAGCTAGCCCTCGCCGATTGCCCCATCGCTGGAGGAATGCCCCGTGCTGAAATGGCTCTTTTACCTTCTAATTTTTCCGGCCACGCTAGGAGTAGCGGGCTGGCAGGGCTGGGCCTGGTGGAGCTGGGCCAGTGCTCCCGTCCAGACGGTGGCGACACCCACCGATGAAGAGGTTGCCGAAAGCCTGGTGCAGTATGACATTAGCCAGGGCACCTCAGCCCGACAGATTGGCCGCGACCTGGCTGCCGCTGGACTGATTCAATCGGAGATGGCCTGGAACCTGTGGACCCGCTGGCAAACCGTAACGAATCGACCGGGGGGATTTTTGGCGGGCACCTATGTGGTGTCTCCCCTGGAGCCGATGGGGGCGATCGCCAACCGCATCTGGACGGGGGACGTGGTAGAACTCAGCGTCACCATTCCCGAAGGCTGGACCCTGGAGGACATTGCCAGCGCCTTTGCCGCCCAGGGGGACTTCACCGCCGAGGACTTTATTGCTGCCAGCCGTCAGGTTTCCCAAGCTGACTACCCCTGGCTTCCTGCTGGCGTCTTTGCCGCAGACGGTGCCAACCTGGAGGGTTTTCTCTATCCCGACACCTATCGACTCGCGAATGATGCCACCCCGGCACGGCTCGTCCGCCAGATGCTGAACCGCTTCGAGCAGGTGGCCCTACCCGTTTACGAACGGCAGTCTAGCCCCTATTCCCTGCTGGAGTGGGTGACCCTATCTAGCATTGTCGAACGAGAAGCGGTGATTGCCAGCGAGCGCCCGCTAATTGCTGCCGTGTTTGCCAAGCGGCTGCGGGAAAACATTCCCTTAGGAGCCGATCCCACGGTGGAGTACGCCCTGGGCATTCGTCAAACTCCTGAAAACCCCCTCACTTTCTCAGACATCCGCACGCCATCGCCGTATAACACCTATCGTAATCCCGGACTACCCCCCGGCCCCATCGCTAACCCCGGTGTCGCCAGCCTAGAAGCCTCCCTCAATCCGCCCGATACGGAATTTCTTTACTTCGTGGCCCGCTACGACGGCACCCACGTCTTCAGCCGCACCTTGCAGGAGCATGAGGCGGCCCAGGCGCAGATTCGCGATCGCATCGATTCTCAGTAACCCTCTGCGTCCAGCAGCGATTCCTAACCCCTGCTCCTCATTGTGTTTGGGTCACGCTAACGCGAACCCATCCTACGGCTGCTGAATCTGCTTCTATTGCCTCGGAATAGGGTTACTCATTCCTTAACCCAGGGTGTGGATTTTTAGAAAATTGGTGCCCCCCGAGTGTCGAGTGGGAATGCCGCCCATGATGAGGACCTGGTCATTGGGAGCAGCCCACTTCCGATCAAGCAGGATGGTTTCCACTTGATGAGTGAGGTCTTCAAAGGTATCGACCTCATTGTCCAGCAGCACTGGCCGAATACCCCAGACCAGATTGAGCCGCCGGTAGACCTCTGGCGTTGGGGTGAAAGCAATAACCGGAGCTCTAGGGCGCTCGCCTCCGGCTAGGCGAGCCGTATAGCCAGAGCTGGTAAAGGCAGCAATACAGCGGAGGGAAATCGTTTTGTCGATGATGTTGAGGGCCTCGCTGAGGGCATGGGTGGCGTCCGTGGTTTCGGGTGGATTGTTGACATACTGAATATCGTTTTCGATATCCTTGGCAATACGCACCAGCATTTCCACCGCCTGCACTGGGAACTCACCCACCGCTGACTCTCCTGACAGCATCACCGCATCAGTGCCGTCAATGATGGCGTTGGCTACGTCGCTGGCCTCCGCTCGGGTGGGGCGGGGGTTATGAATCATGCTTTCCAACATCTGGGTGGCTGTAATGACTGGGATGCCCCGCCGGTTGCATTCGCGAATGATTTGCTTTTGCAGGAGGGGTACCTTTTCCGGACTCATTTCTACCCCCAAATCGCCGCGGGCCACCATCACCGCGTCGCACTCGGCCAGAATATCAAGCAGGTTGGCGATCGCCTGGGGCTTCTCAATCTTGGCCAGCACAGGGGTATTAGCTTTACCGTGGTCTACCATGAGCTGCTTAAGCAAGCGGATATCTTCAGCCTTGCGCACGAAGCTCAAAGATACATAATCAACTCCCTGGGCAAGGCCAAACGCCAAATCTTGTTTGTCCTTATCAGTCATGGACGGTAGCCGCAAATCCAGGCTGGGTAGATTGACCCCCTTACGGCTCTTCAATACCCCACCCCGAATGACCTGACAAATGACCTCACTGTTCTGGACCTTCTCCACCCGCAGCTCCAGCAGCCCATCGTCCAGCAGGATTTGAAGGCCGGGCTGGGCATCTTCAGCCAGGAAAGGGTAGTCGATGGACACCGTATTGGGTTGGTCGGCGAACTGGTCGGCAGGCAACAGCGTCAGGCTCTCCCCTTCGGAAATGTAGATTTCACCGTCTGACAGTTTGCCCACGCGGATTTTGGGGCCTTGCAAATCCTGCAGAACCGTGACGGGCGTGTCTAGCTCATCGGCAATTGAGCGAATGAGCCGAATGCGCTGGGCGTGATCGTCATACTCGCCGTGGGAGAAGTTAAGTCGGGCGACATTCATACCTGCCTTGACCATGCGAGTGATGACCTCGCGGGAACTGCTGGCAGGGCCAAGGGTGGCAACAACCTTTGTGCGATGGGTAAGGGGATCCATAAAGTCAGCCAACCTCTGGAGTAAGTAGTTAAACGAAGTTGTTTTCTTGGGAGTGTGCACCCCCAGCAGGAACGCACACCCCATAGGATGCAACTAATTAGGCTTCAGCACTAAAAAAACACCTTTGAACGTAAAGTAGCGGAGCTAAACAGTTAGACCTGCCGTAGCCTGCACGTACTCGGGAAGCTCGACCTGGATGGGCGAAACCTTCCAGATATCCCGGCAGTATTCGGCAATGGAGCGATCGCTAGAGAACTTGCTCATGCGGGCTGTATTCAAGATGGACATCCGGGTCCAGCGATCGCGATCGCGATAGGTTTGACTGACCTGATCCTGACAGTCGATGTAGGACTGGTAGTCAGCAAACAGTAGGTAGGGATCATGGTGGAGCAAGGAATCAACGAGTGGTTGAAACAGGGTGGGATCGCCGTGGGAGAAATACCCGGTCCGGATTAAGTCAATCACGCCCCGCAGCGATTCATTGGTGCGGTAGTAGTCCCAGGGACGGTAGCCGTCAGCCTTGAGCTGGGTGACTTCATCGGCCTTGAGACCAAACAGGAAAAAGTTCTCCTCACCTACTTCCTGGCGGATCTCCACGTTGGCTCCATCCAGGGTGCCGATGGTGAGGGCACCGTTGAGAGAGAATTTCATGTTGCCCGTACCGGATGCCTCTTTGCCTGCGGTGGAAATTTGCTCCGATAGTTCCGCGGCAGGATAGACCCGCTGGCCAAAGGTGACGTTGTAGTCGGGTAGAAAGACTACCTTGAGGCGATCGCCCACATCCGGGTCGTTGTTCACCACATCCCCGACGGAGGTGATCAGCTTAATCATCAGCTTGGCCATCCAATAGCCCGGTGCCGCCTTGCCACCAAAGATAAAAGTGCGGGGCGTGATATCGATGCTGGGATTGGCTTTGATCCGGTTGTAGAGGGTAACAATGTGCAGGACGTTTAAGTGCTGCCGCTTGTACTCGTGGATGCGCTTCACCTGAATATCAAACAGCGACTCTGGATTGACGCGGATATTCGTGCGCTTTAGAATGTAGCCCGCCAGATCCCGCTTCACCGCCAGCTTAATTTGCTGCCATTCATAGCGAAATTCTGGATCGTCGGCAAAGGTTTCCAGGTTACGGAGCTGATCCAGGTTTTTAATCCAGCCCTCCCCAATTTTGGCGGTAATCAAAGCCGCAAGTCGGGGATTGCTCAACACCATCCAGCGGCGGGGCGTAACGCCGTTGGTTTTATTGCTAAACTTCTCTGGACTGAGGTCATAAAAGTCTTTGAGCACCGTCTCCTTCAGCAGCTCGGTGTGCAGGGCAGCAACGCCGTTGATGGCGTGGCTACCAGCGCAGGCAAGATGCGCCATCCGTACGTATCGTTCACCCGATTCGTCAATCAAAGATAGCTGGGTCAACTTCTGGGGGTTGAAGGGATACTTGAGGCGCACCTGATTGAGGAAACGGCTGTTAATTTCAAAGATGATTTGCAGGTGGCGCGGCAGCAAGGAGCCAAATAAGCTCACAGGCCATTTTTCTAACGCCTCAGGCAGCAGGGTGTGGTTGGTAAAAGCAAAGGTTTGCTGAGTGACGGCCCAGGCCCGATCCCAGTCCATCGTGTGCACATCCACCAGCAGGCGCATCAGTTCGGCGATCGCCACTGCCGGATGAGTATCATTTAGCTGCATGGCAAACTTTTCGTGCAGGGTATCGAGCGATCGCCCTGACGAGAGGTGAATGCGAATAATATCTTGTAGCGAACAGGATACAAAGAAGTACTGCTGCTCCAGCCGGAGCTGTTTGCCCTGCAGCGGTTCGTCATTTGGGTAGAGCACCTTGGTCAGGTTTTCGGACACCACCTTTTCCGACACGGCACCATAGTAGTCTCCCCGGTTGAACAATTCAAAGTCAAAGGACTCTGGGGCTTCTGCCTTCCATAGCCGCATAGTGTTGGTGGTGTTGGTGCGATAGCCCATGATGGGCGTATCGTAGGGAACGCCCTTGACCAACTGGCGGGGCACCCACCGCACTCGATAGCGTCCTTGGTCGTCGGTGTAGGCTTCGGTGTGGCCGCCAAACTTGACCTCCACCGCAACCGTGGGCCGAGCAATTTCCCAGGGATTGCCATACTGCAGCCACTTATCCGTAATTTCTACCTGCCAGCCGTCCTTGATTTCCTGATCAAAGATGCCAAACTCATAGCGGATGCCGTAGCCAATGGCAGGGATGTCGAGGTTAGAAAGGGAATCCATGTAGCAGGCCGCCAGCCGCCCCAGGCGCCCATTCCCCAGACCTGGCTCCTCTTCTTGCTCCAGCAGATCCTGCAGGTTCAGCCCCGAATCTTCGACGGCCTGCCGGACTTGCTCATAAATGCCCAAGTTGATGAGG
The DNA here is from genome assembly GCA_050331615.1 of Elainellaceae cyanobacterium. Taxonomy (GTDB): domain Bacteria; phylum Cyanobacteriota; class Cyanobacteriia; order CAKZMO01; family CAKZMO01; genus JAYKGU01. The sequence goes on along the minus strand of JBHJGR010000035.1, from coordinate 17,056 downwards.
TTGCTGCCGAGATGCGGCCCCACCAAAAACTCCGCTGACAGATAGCCCACGACCTTGACCCCAGGCTCGGTGTATTGCTGCTGGGTGCGCAGCCAGCGCTGCGCCAGGCGATCGCGCACGGTATAGGCCAGCGCCATATAAAAGTCGTTGCGATCGGCATCCTCAGGAAACCTGCCTTGAATATAAAGCAGGTTATCCGCCATGGCTCGGCGCAGGGTTTCAACATGCAGTCCCGTGCGATCGTCTTCTATCTGAACGGTATGAGGGGGAGCGGTCACCATGTTTGACTAGTCTCCTATTAAGTAGTGAACAAAATTACTTTCTTGGGGGTGTATGCCCTCGGCGGGGGCGCACATCCCCCATAAACGTTCAATTGTGCTTCAGCACTTAACGGTTGAAATATTGGGGTTAGAATGTCGGGTTAGATTTCAAATCGTAGAATTTTCTCTAACCCGGATAAACATTCCACCCATGGTATCGGGGCGAGGCATTGCGAAATTAACCTTGCTGCAATTCAGAACCTGCTAACGCAATGCTTCGCCCCTACGGAGATGCTTCCCACTCACGGGATGGTTTTACCCGTGTGGGGAAAATTGGCCTACAGACTAGGCGCTACAGCTTGAGAAGCCATAGGGCCACTTCCAGTTCACGATCTCATCTTTGTCCATGCCTTGTTCATATGAATAGGCCAGGTGTTCGATGATTTGGCTCTTCATGCGCTCTTTGGCGTGGGCGGCAGCGGAGCCCAGCTTGGGTACCCGGTCGATCACATCAATCACTAGGTTGTAGCGATCGATTTGGTTTCTGATCGCCAGCTCCAGCGGGGTATTGATGTTGCCCAACTCCTTGTAGCCCCGGACGTGGATTCGGTGCTGGTTTGTCCGGCGGTAGGTGAGCTTGTGGATCAGCCAGGGATAGCCGTGGAAGTTGAAGATAACTGGCTTATCGGTGGTAAACAGCGAGTCAAAGTCTCTGTCAGACAAGCCGTGAGGATGCTCTGACTCTGGCTGGAGCTTAAACAGATCGACCACGTTGATAAAGCGGATCTTCAGTTCCGGGAACTCCTGCCGCATGATCGCCGTAGCCGCCAACGATTCCATGGTGGGCACGTCCCCACAGCAGGCCATCACCACATCGGGGATGTCTGGCTCGACGCCGCAGTCATCATTGCTAGCCCAGTCCCAAATACCAATGCCCTTTGTGCAGTGTTTGACAGCGTCTTCCATCGACAAGTACTGCAGGTGCTTCTGCTTGTCGGCCACAATCACGTTGACGTAGTCGGTGCTGCGCAAGCAGTGATCGGTGACTGAGAGCAAACAGTTGGCATCGGGGGGCAGATAGATACGGGTAACGGTGGCACTCTTGTTAGTAACCACGTCCAGAAAGCCGGGGTCCTGGTGGCTGAAGCCATTGTGATCCTGCCGCCAAACCGTGGAAGAAAGCAGGATATTCAGAGACGAAACGGGAGCCCGCCAGGGCACTTCGCGCTTCGAAATATCCAGCCACTTGGCGTGCTGGTTGAACATAGAGTCAATTACGTGGGCAAAGGCTTCGTAGGTGTGAAACAGACCGTGCCGTCCCGTGAGCAGATAGCCCTCCAGCCAACCTTCCAGGGTATGTTCGCTGAGCATTTCCATCACGCGCCCATCCCGGCCTAGCTGGCTGCCGTCCAGGTCTTCGGGCAGGAAGTCGGCCATCCAGGCTTTCTTAGTCGCTTCGTACAGAGCGGATAGGCGGTTAGATGCGGTTTCATCGGGACCAAAGACCCGGAAGCTGTTCATGTTCTTGCGCATCACGTCGCGCAGGAAGTAGCCCATTACCTTGGTCGTTTCCACCTCGGTCGTTCCAGGCTCTGGGATATCAACTGCATAGTCCCGGAAATCGGGCATATTGAGTTCGCGGCGCAGGAGTCCGCCGTTGGCGTTGGGGTTGGCGCTCATGCGGCGATCGCCCATCGGAGCCAATTCCTTCAAATCTGCCCGGAAGATGCCGTTCTCGTCAAACAGCTCGTCTGGCCCGTAACTACGCATCCAGCTCTCCAGCAGTTGGAGACTTTCAGGGTTCTTGTGAACGTCGGACATGGGTACCTGGTGCGCCCGCCAGAAGTCTTCCACCTTGTGGCCTTTCACTTCGGCGGGGCCAGTCCAGCCCTTGGGGCTGCGCAGCACAATCATGGGCCAGCGGGGGCGCTCCACCGAGCCGCCGTTGCGGGCTTCCTGCTGAATTTCTTGGATTTCCTTAATCACCACCTCTAGAGTACCCGCCATCAGCTGGTGCATGGTTTCGGGATCAGACCCTTCCACGAAGTAGGGCTTGTAGCCATAGCCCTTGAAGAGGTCCTCCAGCTCCTGGTGGCTGATGCGGGATAGCAGGGTGGGGTTGGCAATCTTATAGCCATTGAGGTGGAGGATGGGCAGCACCGCACCATCCCGCGCCGGGTTAAGGAACTTGTTGGAGTGCCAGGCGGTCGCCAGGGGTCCCGTTTCGGCCTCACCGTCGCCTACCACCACCGTGGAGATCAGGCTGGGATTGTCGTAGACGGTGCCGTAGGCGTGGGAGACGCTATAGCCCAGCTCGCCGCCTTCGTGGATGGAACCAGGGGTTTCTGGCGTAACGTGGCTGCCGATATGTCCGGGGAAGGAGAACTGCTTGAAGAACTTCTGCATCCCATCAATGTCTTCGCTCTTATCGGGATACACCTCGGAGTACCGGCCTTCTAAATAAACAGGCCCGAGGATACCGGGCGCGCCATGCCCTGGCCCCGCCAGATAGATCATGTTGAGGTCGTACTTTTTGATCATCCGGTTGAGGTGGATGTAGACAAAGCTCAGTCCAGGACTGGTGCCCCAGTGGCCTAGCAGACGTTTTTTTACATGCTCAGGCTTGAGCGGTTCTCGTAGGAGGGGGTTGTCCTTGAGGTAAATCATCCCCACCGCCAAATAGTTGCAGGCGCGCCAGTAGGCATGCATCTTTTGCAGTTCGTCGGCAGATAGGGGCTTTGCTTCAGGAGGCGCAGTAAAGGTCATAAGGCCACTCGATGATTCAATAAAACAACAAAGGTACGAAATGATGGGGTTTGGGGGCAAATCGCGCTTGGGTGATTGGGTTGAGAGATGAGGTGAGAAACAGTGGGACCGAGCGCAACGGCAGCAGCGGGAAAGGGTCGGGGGTCCACACCGTCCCCACTAGGCATCGGTCAGATGGGGCTAACTAACGGAGTTAACCAGGACTGGGGGAAGCGCGCTATTGGTTCTGCTGATAATAGCCAAGTAAGAAAACTCAGGAAAATCTGTTTCTCGCGGACATTATAAGAGCATCATTTTGCTGCCGTCAGGCCGGAGTCGATCGGCGAATTAGCTGGGATCTATTAGTACAGAGGGTTTTGAGGAATGGCGATCGCCCCAGCCCGTCATCAATAGCTTGGAAAGTCTTAAGGAAGTTCCGTCTCTGCAAGGATGGCAGCAATTGGCCTGCGGCGGCGTTGATTTTTGCGTACGGTCATCGCCTTAAAAAATCCTAAATATTTCGCTATGTGTCGGGACTACGGTTGTGATAACCCCTGCTTAACCAAAAACGCATAGAACAATAGTCATTACGCTACTTTGACACAAGTTAATACTCAACCTAGACGCGCCCCGACACGAGCCTTACGATCGTTGACCCAAAGAACGACCCAGTGGAGGAAACTATGCTGACCCCCTTTCAAATTCGCAAGCTGATGAAGCTGTTTAGCATGTATGATGCCTGCAATCTGGGCGTCCTAAAACTTTCTGACTTTGAGCGCTTGGCCCAGCGACTAGCCGAACTGCGGGGGTGGAAACCAGGTAGCGCCAGCTATGAACAGATCATGAATAAATTTTTGTTCCGCTGGGGGCGGATGCGGGCCGAAGTCAAAGAAAAGGTGAACCATCGCATGGATAGCCAGATTGACTTCGAGGAATGGTTGGGTTACCACGATATTGTGCTAGCAGACAAGTCCTATCGCGACGAAATTGTTGGGCTTGCCGAGTCAGTCTTTAACGTGGTGGACGTGGACGATAGCGGTCACCTCAGTAAAGAAGAGTGGGCGACGCTGTTTCGGGTTTACAACATTCCCGTGATCTATGTCGATGAAACCTTCGATAAAATCGACCGCAACCAGGATGGCGCGCTCACCAAAGACGAAGTGCTGTCCATGATTCAAGACTTTTATTACAGCACCGATCCCAATGCGATCGGCAGCTACATGTTCGGGCCGATTTAGAAAATTTTTGGCATGATCCCTACCCAACGACGTGGGGGCAAGTGGCGATTTGCCCCTACCGACCGGGTAAATTTTTCCCTGGCAAACGCCTGAGATTATTTTGACGATTCAGGTGGGGGCAGGGTCAGGCGATCGCCCGCTTCCGCTCTATTTGGGTCGAAACTACCAAGATTCGTCGCAGTGCTCCGCCCATAGCCGAAGGCTTGGGGGGTGGTGAAGCGACGGCGAGTTGAAGTGCATCCCCTAAGCAATGCGATAGCGAGAGAAGGGGATAGCGCTGAAACGAGCAAACTGTTAAAATTGATAAAGTGGTAATACGCTGAAAACATACGGATGGCTCATCCAGTAGGCGGCCCAGGAGCAACGGTTAAGACACTGGCAACCTGTATAGAGCGAAACACCAAAACAAAGATTCAGATCCGTCCTGCTTGGGGGCACCAAGTGGACGTTAAACAAAATGCCTGTGGAATCGGTCTGACGGGGATTCATGTTGCAAAACTTGGGTCTAGTTAAGAGGTTGAGAAGCAGGAAATCTTTAGGGCGACCTAAGGAATCTCTCTGCATACCCGTTAGGGTTGCTGGGAGAGGATGTCAATCCCACTACAATGCTGATCCCCGCGCCCAGCCCCAGGCTTACCGGCAATAGGGTGGTGGCTAAGGACTGAGACGGGTCGTCGGCGTCATTCGCCAGCGCTGGCGGCGTCTCGATTTCCCACAAAACATACTCCTGATCGCTCTGGGTCTGGAACGCCTCGCGGCGATCGATATACTCCTGCAAAATGCGGGTGTTAGTCGCTAGATCCCGCTGGAGCCGCTGCTGCTGCTTCAGTAGGGTGGCTAGGCGGCGGGTTTGCTGGTTCAGCCCAGCTTCGATTTGCTGAATGCTCTGCTGGCGAATTTCGAGGACCTGAAGTTGATGGGCGGTGGCGATCGCTTCGGCGATTAACTCTCGGTAAATAGGTTCCTGGATAGCGACATCGGCGGCACCGTCCTGGAAAGTCAGCTCTAGTCCATCGGTGGAGGACTGAACAGCCTGCCGCAGCTGGTCCAGCGTGGTGGCGTATTGCTCCTGCAGGGCCACCAAGGAGACTTTGGTTGGACTGAGCTGGCTGTAGGCGATCGCGATTTGCTGGTCAATCGTCTTTAGCTGTCGCAGAAGTAGCTGGTATTGGGGATTTTGCTCCAGGATGTCAAAGGGGATGGACTGGTCGAGGGCATTGGCTGGCGCTGTCGGCGCACTAATTGCCAGTCGCTCCAGCAGGGTGGCGTACTGCTGACGAGTTGCGGCCAGCGTTTCCTCCAGCTCCAGCTTTTGCCGAAATAGGTCAGTTTCCCGGGCCGACAAGACCTGGGCTTGACGCTCCGCGTTTGCCGCGCCTAAGCGCTCTTGGAGCTGCTGCAGGTCCGCTCGGGTCGTCTGGATGCGATCCTGGATTAGGGGGATCTGGGAATCTACATACTTTAGGCCCAAACAGGCTTCTAGCCGACAATCTTGGCTGTAGACCTGGTAGGATGCCGCCAGTTCGTTGACAACGGTCTGGGCAACGTCGGGCGTATCGTGCCGATAGCGGACGATGAGCGTATTCTGGCCCAGCGGCTCGATGGACAGATTCGCTACCAGGTCGTCGTAGCTCAGATCAATATTCCGTCGCTGGAGCTGTTCGACCACTGGGATCAGCAGCATTCGACTTTTCAGGATCTGAATCTGAGTCTGGATGTCGGTTACTGACATCTCCGGTACAGATTGGACCGCTTCAACCGTGGGAGAAACGGTGGGAGAGGCAAGCGGCTGTGGGGTCGTGTGGCGAGACGGAGCGACGGTTAACTCAAACTGGCTCTGATAGGCGGGGTGGGACTGGTCAACGGCAGCGATCGCCCCCCCGGCAAAGGCCAGAGCGACGCCCGTCACAATACCCGTTGTTTGCCAAGACACACCGGCACTGCCTCCAGACGATGGGGCGTCGGTTGCCTGGAGGTGAGCGACCTGAGCATCAATATCTGCCCAGCGGTAGATCGGGCTGGGGTGCTGATCGTCGACGATAGACGGGCGCACGAGGGTGATTGTCTGCGTTGGGGCCTCCCCCAACTGCAGCGGCAGTGCAGCACGAGTTGTCTCCATTCCCCCTCCAAAGCTCTAGCTTCACATCAACCGTGCTCCAGAACCGATGCCGCCAGCGAGGCGGTCATGGATCGGTAATCACTTACACTAATACGCGATCGAGCGACCGTCATCAGGATATTTCCTCGGCGGAAGCGATGGGCAGCTTACTGTAAAGAAACTTTGAATATCAACATGAAAATAGATTTCAATAAACACTTAAGTACATGGCCATAAGTAAAGCTAGTGGGGTGCGCCCCCCGCCGGGGGGCACACCCCACCATAGCGTCGTTTAATTATGGGTACATACTTAAATCATTGAGGAATATTTTTGATTGTGAGAATTCTGAAATACAGTTCAAGATCTAGTTGGTTCCGATGCGAGCAATTGCAGATAAATAGCCCGTTTAGCTAAGGCCATCGATAGGGGCAGCCGGTAGTGTCCAACAGGTTTCTAGCCACTGCGCCTGTTCAGAACGAGAGGCGATCGCCCACCGTGAGACTTGCCAGAACTGGATTATGGCGATCGCGTGGTCGAACTGCACCCGCAGCGGTTGGTAGGGCCTGCACCAGCAGGGAATGTCGAGTTCCTGCAGGCGGTGATAGATCGCCCAACGCTGATGGTTAGGAACTTCGACAGTGGCGCTGGTGTTGGAGTCGCGATTAGAGAGGTGCATGGGTTATCTCCCGATGTGGTGAAATGGTGACTTAATAGGGGCGTTGTTGCAAGTAATTTTCAACTATAATCGTTCTATCCTGAAATGGGTTGCCAATGCAAGCCCCTTCAAGGTTCGTTATTTTTGCTCACATGGAGGGTGAGCCGGATACACGCTAGCGTCTAACGATGCTCTAAAATACGCATACTAAGTAGAGGCAACGACTATGTCTGAAACTCAAACATTGCTCCGTCCATTTGACGAAGTATCCGATAACGCGATCCTGCTGGAAAAATCAGTCACCGAGCCCATTACCGAAGGGCTAGGTATGCTGTACGCCAGCTTCCAGGCTCTGTATCTGCAGTACGTGAAGCATCACTTCGCGGTGGAAGGGGCTGAGTACTACATGCTGCACAACTACTTCGCCGAAAGCTACGCGGAAGTTCAGGAACACGCCCATGACATCGGTGAGCGGCTGCATGGGCTGGGTGGCATGCCCACCGGCACCTTCAGCAAAATGGCTGAACTGTGCTGCTTCGAGCAGGAGGCCGAGGGCGCGTTTCGATGCCGCCAAATGATCGACTCTGACATCAAAGCTGAACAGTCCATCATTGAGGTACTCCGCCGTCAGGCAGCGCAGGCCGAAAGTCTGGGCGATCGCGCCACCCGCTACCTATACGAGCAAATTCTGCTAAAGACGGAGGAACGAGCCTACCATCTGGAACACTTCCTCACCCGCGATAGCCTCAAGCTAGGCTGGTAACTTCCAACAGACTCTACACGTCTAGAAAACGGGGAAGCGGCATGCTCCGCTTCTTAACCCCGGTAGGGTAATCGGCAGCTCAATTAGCACACATCTCCAAGGGGCGCGCATCTACAAACTGCGCCCCTTACTTTGTGCCCAATTCCCTCGGCAAGATTCGTTCCCTTGGCAGACGCCACCATCCTTTAGACTTGATACTCTAGTCAGGGTTTTACTTCCGTCAAAGCTCTAAGTATCTGACCACAAATAAAGCGGTCGGGAGGCGCACTCCGACAATGACTTCGTTTATTTGTGACCACCTGCTTAGCTTTGAAGCGGGATTGAGCTAGAGAATTTAATCAGGAAAAATCTTTATGTTTCTCAAAGATAAGCAGACTGACGAACTCGTGAAAATTACTGACGTAGAGCACCTGTTTAGCCCTACCGAAAAGGCGATTACTGGATGCATCCAGGGCGGGCAAAACGAACAGCCTCCCCGCTCCTTCGATAAAGAGAACCTGATTTTTCCTTCAGGGGAAAACCTACCTAAGTGCTGGGTAGATGCCGACTATCGCATGGAGATGCCACCTCAGCCGCAGCCCAAAGCCTAGCTATTCAAATGAAAACGCGGTGCTGTAATGACGGCATCTGGCGGCGCACCTGAGCAATGCGGGAGGGATCGATAGAGGCGATCGCCACCCCCGGTGCTTCTCCGGCATCCGCGAGAATCACGCCCCAGGGATCGACAATCATGGCGTGGCCGTGGGTTTGGCGGCGGGCGTAGTGGATGCCCGTTTGCGCAGGGGCGATGACGTAGCAGGTGTTTTCGATGGCCCGCGCCTGGATCAGCACCTGCCAGTGGTCTTTACCCGTATAGGCGGTGAAGGCGGCGGGGATGATCAGCACCTCGGCCCCCATTTGGGACAGGTGGCGGTAAAGTTCCGGAAAGCGCACATCGTAGCACACCGACAGCCCCAGATTGCCCAGATCCTTGGAGGGATGCACTGGGGGCAGCTGGGTGCCCGACAGCACCGTGCGGGATTCCTGATAGGTATTGCCGTCAGGTAAGTTCACGTCGAACAGGTGAACTTTTTCGTAGCAGGCCAGTTCTTCGCCCTCCGGCCCCACCAGCAGGGCACGATTGTAGACCCGGTCGTCCTCAATGGGTACCGGGAAGCCGCCGCCCAGCAGGGTAATCTGGTAGCGCTGGGCCATGGTTTTGAGGAACTTGACGCTCTCGCTGGCGATCGCCCCCGCCTGCTGCACCTTTGCCACTTCGTCGCCCAAAAACGGGAAATTTTCCGGCAGGCAGACTAGCTCCGCCCCCTGGCGCACCGCCAGATCGATTAAATCCTCGGCCTGACTTAGGTTTTTAGCAACGTCAGGGACGCTATTCATTTGCACCGCAGCGGCAAGGTAGGGCTTCATAGGTAATCGGCAATCAGCAGAAGAGATGAGTAGAAAAACGCGAACAGACCGGATGCGAGTTAACGCGCCAGATTGTTCTATCACTATACCCAGCAACGGCTGACAGCGCCGCAGATTTGCCGTAATTTTACCGACTGTTTAAGCGGTTCCAAAAGGGGAGTGAAGAGTCCGCAGATGACGCAGATTAGCGCAGATTGACGCTAACTCTTTATCTGCGTCCATCTGCGAAATCTGCGGATACACCAGACGCGATTCCGGATACGATCACAGGGTATTCGCAGCGGGAGTCAGTCCGTGTTCTTCAGCGTCGTTATTCCCACCTACAACCGCAAGCCCATTCTGGAGAAGTGCCTCACGGCCCTGGAGCAGCAGCGCTGGCAGCCAGAGAGTGCGATCGCCAGCTATGAAGTCGTGGTAGTGGACGATGGCTCCACCGATGACACCGTCCCCTGGCTAACCAGTACCGACCAGTTTCCCCACGTGCGGCTGTTCCAGCAGGCCCACGAAGGCCCCGCTGCCGCCCGCAACCTGGGGGTGCGTGAGGCCAAGGGCAATACGATCATCTTCATCGACAGCGATCTGGTAGTTACTGAGACGTTTCTCCAGTGCCACGCTGAGGCGCTGAACCGGGGGTATGAGCAGATGGGGAGCGATCGCCTCTTTACCTATGGCCGGGTGGTCAACACCTGCAATTTCGAGAATCCTACGGCTGAGCCGTTTAAGATTACGGACTTTTCGGCGGCGTACTTTGCGACGGGAAATGTGGCGATCGCCAAACACTGGCTGGAAACTGCCGGACTGTTCGACACCCGCTTCCAGCTCTATGGCTGGGAAGACCTGGAGCTGGGGGTGCGGCTCAAGCAGCTAGGCTTAAAACTGATCAAGTGCCCGGAAGCGGTCGGCTACCACTGGCACCCCCCCTTCACCCTCGACCAGATCCCCCGCCTGATCGACCGGGAAATTCAGCGGGGCCGCATGGGCGTTTTGTTCTACCAGAAGCACCCCACCTGGGACGTGCGCCTGATGATCCAGATGACCTGGCTGCATCGCCTCCTCTGGGGCGGACTCACCGGGGGCGGCAGGCTCAACGAAACCACCCTGGCTCCCCTGCTGCAGTGGCTGATCGATCGCGGCAGGCCCCAGCTCGCCCTAGAAATCGCCCGCATCTTCCTCAACTGGTACAACGTCCAGGGCGTCTATGCCGCCTATGCGGAATGCCGCGAACAAGTGCCCTAGCGCCGTGCTACCCTAGTAGGGTTGTCAAAAAATCACACATCCAGACCTTCGGGTGTTTCTCCCTGCACAAAAATCCCTTAGAGGCAGGCGAAATCACATCTGGATGGAGGATAAACCCGAACTAACAGGAGAAAACTATGCCGGTTGTTGAATTGGCTCAATTGCTTGAGTCAGGGGTCCACTTTGGCCACCAGACCCGCCGCTGGAACCCCAAAATGGCGGAATACATCTACACCTCCCGCAATGGCGTTCACATCATCGACCTGGTGCAGACCGCCCAGCTCATGGAAGAAGCCTATGCCTATATGCGGGATGCCGCCGAGCAGGGCAAGAAATTTTTGTTCGTCGGCACCAAGCGGCAAGCCGCCGGCATCATTGCCCAGGAAGCGTCTCGCTGTGGCGCTTACTACGTGAACCAGCGCTGGCTGGGGGGGATGCTGACCAACTGGGCCACGATTAAAACCCGCGTGGACCGCCTCAAGGAGCTGGAGCGCCGGGAAGAAACCGGAGCGCTGAATCTGCTTCCGAAGAAGGAGGCTGCCGTGCTGCGTCGTGAGCTAGAAAAGCTGCAAAAGTACCTCGGCGGCATCAAGCTGATGCGTCAGGTGCCTGACATCGTCATCATTATTGATCAGCGGCGGGAGTACAACGCCATTCAGGAATGCATCAAGCTCGACATTCCCATCGTTTCCCTGCTGGACACCAACTGCGATCCCGACTACGCCGACATCCCCATCCCTGCTAACGACGACGCGATTCGCTCCATTAAGCTCATCATCGGTCGCCTCGCGGACGCAATCTACGAGGGCCGTCACGGTCAGCTAGATGATTCCGACATGGGTGATGAGGACATGTACTCCGACTATGACGGCGCTGAAGAGGACTATGACGACGACGAGTCCGATGAAGAAGACGAGGACGACTCGGATTCCTAGTCCGGAATCAGGCCACCCAGAGAGTCGGTGCAGTTGATTGTTAATCTATTAACTGAGTGCGAAAGCAACGCCAGATTGGAATCACTAGCGAATAGAGTAGGACTTAGGCAATGGCTGAAGTATCGGCAAAACTCGTAAAAGAGCTGCGCGAAAAAACTGGCGCGGGCATGATGGACTGCAAAAAAGCCCTGACGGAAACCGGGGGCGATATGGAAAAGGCGGCAGAATGGCTCCGCCAGAAAGGAATCTCCTCCGCCGAAAAGAAGGCAGGCAAAGTTGCCGCAGAAGGGCTGGTTGGCAGCTATATTCACACGGGCGGTCGGGTCGGTGTGCTGGTGGAAGTCAACTGTCAGACTGACTTCGTTGCCCGCAACGAGGAATTCCAGGATCTGGTGAAGAACATCGCCATGCAGATTGCCGCCTGCCCCAATGTGGAATACGTCTCAACAGGCGATATTCCTGAGGCGATGGTGCAAAAGGAAAAGGAAATCGAGATGGGGCGGGAAGATCTGGCCAGCAAGCCAGAGAATATCCGCGAGAAGATCGTCGAGGGACGGATTGGTAAGCGTCTACAAGAGCTATCCCTGCTGGACCAGCCCTACATCCGGGATCAAAGCATCACGGTGGAGGAACTGGTGAAGACCACCTCCGGCCAGCTTGGCGAGAAGATTCAGGTGCGTCGCTTCTCCCGCTTTGTGCTGGGTGAGGGCATTGAGAAGGAAGAAACCGATTTTGCTGCCGAGGTAGCAGCCCAAACGGGCAAGAAATCGGCGGCGGCTCCCGCGCCCGAAGTCGCTACCGAAGAACCGGAAGTGATTCCCGCACCAGCGGCGGTCGTGCCTGAGCCAGAACCGACGCCTGAGCCTGTGGCTGAAGCTACTTCCGAACCGGAAGCGACCCCTGAGGAGAAGGCTCCCGCCAAATCCGATACTGCTGCCAAAGATACGACTTCTCAACAGGCTGGCTTTGCTGATAAGCCCAAGTCTGGCGGCAGCAAGAAGAGCAGCGGTGGTAAGAAAAAGAAGAAGTAAGCAATCCGTGGTCCATGCTGGACCAGTGCATTCAGCGGGATTGTGGTGCAGGTCAGCAGATGCAAGTGGCCTGCTTTTTATTTACTTTTGGGAAATAGGATTTTCTACAGGAATACCTATTTCCCAACTCAAAACCTATCCGAGAACACCGTTAGGGATTTTGGATGCAAAAATTCTGACGAGTCTTCGGATAGGCACTTAGAAGAGGTTTAAGATCAATCGGATAGCGAATGGATAGGGCTGGTGGGATGAAGCAGATTAAGCAAGAGCTGACCATGCTGGAGACGGCGTTGGAGGCGATCGCCACTGATTTTAACGAAGCCTATCGCGACTATCTGTCCCACCTCAAGGAATCCCTGCGGCGTCAGGTCGTGCTGGCCTGCTATCACCTCTGTACCCAGGGCTACCCCGAAAGGTTTCTGGACCTCTCCTACCAGCAGCGGCAAACGCTGCAGCAGGCCATTCGCAATCACGTCAGGCTGGCCCAGGTGGATTTGGCCGACCCGGTTGGGAGCATTCAGGGCGATCGCGACGACGACGATAATGACGAGTTGGCCCCGGATGGGATGACTGCGGATAGCCAGTCAATCAGCATCCCCATTCATGAGGGACTGCAGCAGGCCGTCACCCAAGCGCAGAAGGAGGGTGGGCAAAACAGTCCTGACCCTGCCGCCGCTGTAGCATCCGCACTAGAGTCGTTTTTGAATGCTCAGTCAGACGACGAAGACGAAGACGATTTCCCCGACTTACAGCCCACCTCGGCGGACTGCCCGCTACTGATTTTGCCAAGCTCGGCCCAGCAAAATTCCCAAGAGAGTGTGACTGCCGATCAGACGGGGAATGCTGAAGCTGAGGCTGTCCCGTCTCACCTCATTGAGGCGAGGTCTGAAGATGGGGCAGCTCAGCCCTGGCGGATTACTCCCAACATGATTGTGATGCAGCAGGAACACCTGGAGGAGAGTATTGCCGATATTCTGCGCAATCTGGCGGAGGCGGTGAATGCCAGTCTCCAGAAGGCGGGTATTATTCCCCGCAAGCTGCCGGAGGCGGTTTTAGAGGCTGCTCTCAAAGCCGATATGTCTGCAGAAGCGGTGGGGGGACCGCCCAACATGCTGAATCTCTTGATTGAGACCGAGAGCGAAGAGGAGGGTTCCCAGATTACGCGCATTATGGCCGTGCGGCTGCGGCCCGCCGAGCTGGAGTTCAGCGATACTCTGCTCGCCGCTAAGCGGGCCAGTATTCGCGAATTGACGGCCCAATTTCATAAGGTCGGTAAGGACTACTTTAAGAAGAAGCGGGAATGGGCGATCGCCGAAGCTGAGTCGGCCTGGCGCTCAAGCTGGTTTGAGGACGAGAATCCGTAAACGGGCTAGAAGATGGATTGGGCACGGCTACAGAAAGCGCTGGCAATTGAAGCAGAGCGGGGCTTTAACGACCTGATGGGCAATCAGTACCGCTTTAGCGAATTTCTGCGGCTGAATTTTGACCAACCCCCCGCCGAGCTGCCCATTGATGAGCGGCTGCGCTGGAAGGCGATCGCCCAGCAGTTTGCCACCTACACCGATCTGTCCTTTGCTCAGCGGCAGCATCTGGTGGCCGATGCCCGCCGGGTGCTATACCAGACCTACCGCAGCCTGGAAGCGGCGTCTGAAGCTGCGCCTGCCGCTGCCGCCTCGGAGTCGGCATCTGGGCCACAGACCGCTACGGCTGCCAGGCGCTCGACTCGGACTAAGGTGCCCAAAACGGCCTCCATCGATGCCCGCCACCAGCGCTCGAAGCTCAGCCTGGACCAGCCGGTGACCTACTTGCCGGGGATCGGGGCAAAAAATAGCGATCGCCTCGCCAAGCTCAACCTGCACACCGTGCGGGACGTGCTGTTCTACTATCCCCGCGACCACATCGACTACGCCCGCCAGGTGAACATCCGCGATTTGGAACCGGGGGAAACGGTGACCTTGGTGGGCACGGTGAAGCGCTGCAACTGCTTCAGCAGTCCCCGCAACAGCAAGCTAACTATCCTCGACCTGCAGGTGCGAGACGCGTCGGGGCAGATCAAGCTGAGCCGCTTTTTTGCGGGCAACCGCTTCCGCAACCGGGGCTGGCAGGAGCAGCAGAAGCGCCTCTATCCACCGGGGGCGATCATCGCCGCATCGGGACTGGTGAAAAAAAGCAAATATGGCATGACCCTGGACGATCCCCAAATCGAGGTAATCGATCACGCTGGCGGCTCCATCGATTCCATGACGGTGGGGCGAGTGGTGCCCGTCTATCCCCTGACGGAAGGAGTGGCGGCAGATCTGGTGCGGAAGGCAGTGGTGGCTTCCCTCCCGGCGGTGACCCAGCTCAGCGATCCCCTGCCGGAGGAGGTGCGCCAGACCTATCAGCTAGCGGGCATTCAGGAGGCGATCGCCCACATCCACTTCCCGCCCCACGCCGATGCCCTGGCCGCCGCCCGTCGTCGCCTGGTGTTTGACGAATTCTTCTACCTCCAGCTCGGCCTGCTGCAACGCCGTCTCCAGCAGCGCCAGCACGCCACCCAGGTGGTGTTGACCCCTGGCGGCGCATTGGTGGAGGATTTCTACCAGGTATTGCCCTTCGCCCTGACAACGGCCCAGCAGCGGGTGATTAACGACATCCTCGCCGATCTACAGACGAACGTGCCCATGAACCGCCTGGTGCAGGGAGATGTGGGATCAGGAAAAACCGTGGTTGCCGTGGTTGCCATCCTGGCGGCAATCCAGTCGGGCTATCAGGCGGCCTTTATGGCCCCCACCGAGGTCCTGGCCGAGCAGCACTACCGCAAGCTGGTGGAGTGGTTTAACCGGCTGCACCTGCCGGTGGAACTCCTGACCGGCTCCACCAAAACCGCCAAGCGCAGGCAGATTCACGCGGAACTGGCTACGGGCGAACTGCCTCTGCTGGTGGGCACCCACGCCCTGATTGAAGACCCGGTACAGTTCCGCCAGCTGGGGCTGGTGGTGATCGACGAGCAGCATCGCTTTGGCGTGGAGCAGCGGGCCCGACTCCAGCAGAAGGGCGACAATCCCCATGTGCTAACGATGACGGCCACCCCCATTCCCCGTACCCTGGCCCTGACCCTCCACGGGGATCTGGACGTGAGCCAGATTGACGAGCTGCCGCCGGGGCGCAAACCTGTGAAAACAACGATTCTAGCGGGGCGCGATCGCACCCATGCCTATGACCTGATCCGGCGGGAGATCGCCCAGGGCCGACAGGTCTATGTAGTATTACCTCTGGTGGACGAGTCGGAGAAGCTGGATCTGCGATCGGCCATCGAAGAGCACCAGCGGCTCCAGGAGACGATTTTCCCCGAATTCAAGGTGGGGCTACTCCACGGGCGGATGACTTCTGCCGAAAAGGATGGGGCCATTAGCCAGTTCCGGAACAACCAGACCCAAATTCTCGTCTCTACTACGGTGGTGGAGGTGGGTGTCGATGTCCCCAATGCTACCGTCATGCTGATTGAACACGCGGATCGATTCGGCCTTTCCCAGCTCCACCAGCTACGGGGGCGAGTCGGGCGCGGCGGCGACCAGGCATTTTGCCTGCTGATGAACCACTCAAAAAATGACACAGCCCTGCAGCGGCTACGGGTATTAGAGCAGTCCCAGGACGGCTTCTTCATCTCAGAAATGGACATGCGCTTCCGCGGTCCCGGTGAGGTGCTGGGGCGGCGACAGTCGGGCCTACCAGACTTTGCCCTGGCGAGCTTAGTGGATGACCAGGACGTACTGGAAGTTGCCCGCCAAGCTGCCGAGGTGATGAGTCACCAGGACCCAACCCTACAGGACCATCCCCATCTTAAAGATGAACTGAACTATCGCTATCGGCGCATCATGGGGGGCGCAATTTTAACCTAGAGATGCCTGGACCCAAAAGGTCTAGTCTGCTACCTTCACCAGCCCCATCTGCAGGCGATCGAAAATGCGGCGCACGGCCTCCATCTCGGCAGAGCTGAGTTCGGAGTTTGATAAGGCCGCTTTTAGCAACCAATCCTTATCGCTGCGGGTAATCCGGCCAGTTGCGAAAATGCGATCGCTCACACTCTGAAGGGTATCCCTTGATGTATTGATGTTGGAGGGAGGCATGACGATTTTCTCCGCGTGAATTGTTATGTCGTTATTAGTAGGTGAATTCAGCAGCGACTCGGGAATATGAAACCTAGAACCCGCGATGAACGAGTCCGCAATTACCGAGGGTTAGCTAAGCGTACCCAAATTTTTACTCTTGATTTACACCCATCAGGATTTTTTGCCCAGGAATTCTACTGACTCTATTTCGAAGCTATTCAAGACTTGGGCTAGGCATCCAGCACTTTCACCTAAATTTTACCAAAACCAGCGAAAATCGGGGTTTGTAAGGGGTGGTCGGGGAGCCGCTGGCTTCAGACATGGGGAGGAACGACCACCCCTTACATAGACAGTCGAGCGCGTCAGCAAGTCATTTGTGATCTGCAACCCATTTCTGGTTTTCAATGTATTGCCTAACAATGGCGACAGGGGCACCCCCAACCGTTGCAACAAAGTAGCTGTGTTGCTTTTATAGTTCCTTTGTCCCATTCGTGATAATGTAGTAGGAATTGCAAAAGATGTTTGGTCGTTCAGTGGGTAAGCGTGCCCCTGGAATGTTTGTCGAACGGCTGCGGCAAAAAGCTGAAAATGCTGGC
>JBHJGR010000034.1:0-35710 GCA_050331615.1 Elainellaceae cyanobacterium | reverse complement strand
AACAACGCTAGTCAGGAGGTCGAATGGTCTATGCGTAGCCTAAGAGATTGTGAGTCTCATCCCCATCGAGGGGAATCGACTCACCCGCTTTCCTCCCCCACCTGTTCCGAGGTGGGGGAGTCCCACGGATTTTGTGTTGAAAGGTTTTTAACTGCGAATTAGCGGGCGGGTGCTTTCAATCGCGGTCAGAAACCAGCAGTTTTGCAAGTCATCTCGGCGGGCGATCGCCTGACTATAGATCTGCCGTATCTGCCCATCCCTATGGCGAAATCGGTAGGTGATGGCGTCTTGACCCACGTCGCAAACCCGCTGTCGAGAGGGCAGCACAATCGCCTCCAGATCGTCTGGGTCAACCCCTGCCATCCAGACGGAGACATCGTTGGTGATCTCTTCTGCAGTAAAGCCAAATACCGCTTCGCAGCCAGAAGAGATAAATTCCATCACAGCTTCACCGCCATCGAGAACGCGCAGCCGCAGGATAGAGACGTCTAAATTATCCAAAATGTCTTCGAGGGCAGCTTGGGAGAGCCGCAGAGAATGCGCCAACGCTTTGCGCAATGTAATATCTTCTGCGGCACAGATGCCCAGCTTGAATTGGCCCGCCGCATCCCGCACGATTGATGCCGTAAGGTTTACCCAAATCTCCTGCCGATCTTTGCGGATGTAGCGTTTTTCAATCTGGTAAGAATCTCGTTCTCCCCGCTGGCATTCCTCGATCAAAGATTTCTCAATCGCTAGATCGTCTGGGTGAGAAAAATCGGTGCAGGTCATCGAAGCCAGCTCTGTCGCGGAGTAGCCCAGCAGCTTTTGAAACGCCGGATTGGCCGATGCCAAGGTTAGCCGGGGCGGTTCCAAGATGACGATACCAATGCCCAGGTACTGAAAGAGGGCGCTAAGTTTCTCCTCACTGCGTTTGCGATCGCTAACGTCAGTGGTCACCAGCGTTATCATCCAACAGTCCTCTGCATCGCTGTAGCGGGAGGTGATTGATTCTGACAGCCAGCGAGTCGAGCCGTCTTTGTGCAGAAAGCGATACTCTACGGTGGTGGAACTCTCGCTGAAGATGGCGTCAAAGACTGGATCACTAACCGCCCCAAAATCTTCCGCAAAAATTCTCGAATCCCACAGCTCTGACGTCAGCTCCGCCTGGGTGTATCCCGTGATTTCAAAACAGTTATTCGAAATAAATTCATTAACCCAGGTGCGGTCAGCAAAGACACGGGCATAGCCAATGGTGGCCCCCGCCGAGTTCAAAATGTCTTTGAGCTTGGCTTCAGAGACGGCCAGGGCTTCTTCGGCCTGCTTTAATGCCGTGATATCGCGGATGCTGACCACAGCCCCTGCAATAGAGCCATCCGGCTCAGTGTAGGGGAAATACCGAATGCTCAGATAGCACCGCTCGGCAGTCGCCAAATCAAACCATTCCTCGTATTGAATCGCTTCGCCAGCGAAACAGCGATCGAGACGAGGACGGATGACCGTTTCAAAGGTGGTGCGATCGTGGAGGCTGGCTACGGATTGCCCAATGATTTCAGCCAGAGGGCGATTCATGCGCTCTTGATAGGTTTGGTTCACCGCTCGATAGATATAGTGGCGATCGACCAGAGAAATGCCGTCCTTAGTTGCCGAAATGATGCGCTCATAGCGCCGCAGGTCAGCCTCGTAGCGCTTGAGTTCCGTGATATCGGTAATGGTGCTAACAAAGCCAATGATTTCTCCAGCCTCATTCAGCTCGGGCTGGCCCTGGGCAATGATCCAAATTGGCGTTTCGCTGGCATGGGTCACGCGGCACTCGACCCGGTAAGCCATCCGCGTTTCCGAGGCTTGCTGCCAGGCAGCAACCACCCGCTGTCGATCCTCAGGGTGCAGTCGAGCTTCCCAGGGCTGGTTAAGCGCCTCCGCTTCGCTAAAGCCCAGGATTTCGCAACATCGCTGGTTCACATACACGCAGTGCCCCGCCGCATCGGTATGGAAGATGCCCACAGGGGACAGGGTTGCCAGCGTCGCGTAGAGCCGCTCACTGGCCCGCAGGGCAGTCTCAACCTGCCGCCGCACCGAGATTTCGTGGTTCAGGTTTTGATTGATCGTCTGGAGTTCCAGCGTCCGCTCCTGCACCCGGTGCTCCAGTTCGGCATTGAGGGCGCGCACTTCGGTCTCGGCGCGGGTGCGCTCCTGCAGCTCGTTCTGGAGATTTTGATAGAGTTCCGACTGGTAAATGGCGATGCCCACCTGGGTAGAGAGCTGCTTGAGCAAGTTAACTTCGTCGATCTGCCACTGCCGCACTTCTATACACTGGTGAACGATCAGCAGCCCCCAGAGCCGCACATGGTCTAGACCTTCAGCGGCAGGAGCATCGGGACGGCGCACCAGAATAGGAACGACTAGGTGCGATCGCACCTGAAGCTGGGCCAGAAACTCCACAAAAGCAGGCGAGAGATTGGAGTGATAGACGTCTCCCGTCATCTCAATTTCGCCCTGCTGAAAATATTGGATCAGATTCTCCTCGGTGCAGGGGCTCTGCTGGAATAGCCGGTCTTCCAGGGTCAAACCTTCATGCATGACAGCCTGAGTGAGGACTTCAGCACTCCAGTCAGGCCGAAAGCGGCTAATTAGTACCCGGTCGGCCTGCAGGTGGATCAACACACTATCCGCCGTGGTGCGCAGAATGGTCGCCAGGTCAAAGGACTGGTGAATTTGCTCAACTACCTGCCGCAGCAGGCGCTCCTGGCCCAGCTGACGCTCTAGAGCCAGCTGAGCCTCCCGGCGGTCGGTGACGTCCAGCGTCACGCCATCGGCCACCACATCGCCGGATGGGCTGCGGGAAAACCGAGCAATTTCCCGCAGCCAGTTCACGGTGCCATCGGGGTGGACGCTACGATATTCCACGTCTAAAGACTGGAGAGTCTGCTGGCAGTACTGAAACTGGGCTTCCAGGGAGGGGCGATCGCTCGGCTCCACAAACTCCATTAACGCCTCGGGGCGCGCCTTTACTGCCGCTGGCGTCAGCCCTGCAAATTGACGAATTCCCTCGCTGATGTAAGGCACGGTCACACTGCCGTCAGAATGGGTCACCTCCCGGTAGATGATGCCCGGAAAGTTCGCGGCAATGCTTTCGAGCTGCTGCTGCTGCTGACGCAGGGTTTCCTCGGCCTGTTTGCGTTCGCTGATGTCCCGCACAAAGCTTTGAATGGCCAGCTGCTCTTCATATTCAATGAGCTGGGCGTTGATCTCCACGGGAAACATCGAGCCGTTTTTGCGGCGATAGCAATGCTCGTAGATGATTTCGCCATCCATCTCAAGCCGCTGGATGATTTCGGCCTGTCGGGTTGGCTCAAGCGGGGCTTCAAAGTCCTGCACCGACAGCTCTAGCAGCTCGCGCCGCGTATAGCCCAGCTTGCGGGCCGCTGCCCAGTTGGCGTTCAACACTCGATAGGTGGTGGCGTCTAGGATCAGGATAATGTCGCTGGCCGCCTCAAACAGGGCTCGATACTTGGCCTCCGACTCCTGCAGGGCGGTTTCCGCCTGTTTGCGTTCCGTGATGTCTTTGGCGATGAACACCGCCGCCTCTACCGTCCCCCATCGTCCCCGCACCGGGCTGAAGGTGTACTCGTAATCTTTAGCAGCGTCCTGGTAAAACACCGGGAGACGGATTTCGCCACGAGTGGGGCGCTCACTGGCAAAAATCGCCCGATAGTCCTGCATGAGCTGCTGCAGGACGGTGGGCGGCAGCGCGACACTGGTGAGGGGTGCGCCAATGAGGCGATCGCGATCGCTACCAAACGCCCGTGCCGTCAGGGAGCCGATATAGAGAAATCGGCCTTCCTGATCTAGGGCAAACACTAAATCTAGCAGGGCGAGCAGCGCCTGGTTGATGCTATTCACGGCGGGTCTCCAGTTTTCCGTCCTCAAGGACTTATTCAGCCCATTATTGCCAAATCAAGGCGATCGCTCCAGGGATCTCCTCAATGGCTCTAAATTACTCTTAATGGCAACCAATTGGGATGGGCCAGAAAGCTAGAAGACCTAGACAAAAGCCGTATCAGAATTCCAGTCTAGCGAGGTTACCTGCAGAGCGGGGTAGGGCTCGTCACTGCCCAATAACCTCACTCCCTCACATTCAACATCTGCCCGCACATCGACCCAGACCCCATACCCCTGGGGTGAAGCCGAGATGACTGTTTGCCACTGCTGGTCGTTTAGCGCCCAGCCGGCCTTAAATGCTAAATCGCGATGATAGGTGTGGAAATGCCGAACCAGCTTAAAGAGACGCTGCTGGAGGGTGAGCCCCCGATAGAGGCTGCCGTTTTGATAAAATACAAAGGTTTGGGCGATCGCTTCATTGAGAAACATAGGCGTCATTAGCGCAACTCCGAGAGCTGTATTGCGCGTATTGCAATCATAGCTTTTTATACATAACTTCCATCAGAGAAACCGCAGAGCTTCACGGAAACTACATACCCTTTCCGCAAACCTACAGGGCATCCAGCACCACCAGCAGGCGGTTGCCATCTACTAGGGAACAGGTCACCTCAACCGGTGTTTCCGCCATGTCTCGCAGGTAAACCGAATGGCGAAACTTCACCCGTCCGGCTGGCTTTAAATACTGCAGGGCCGTTCTCAGCCGGTTGATCAGCAGCAGATCGAGCATGGCTAGATTGGCCGTGAGCAGGGCTTGGCGATCGCACCCAAACAGCCTCGCCGCCGCTTGATTAGCATTTAGAACCGCATAGTTGCCAGAATTAACCCAGAGAGCAGCGCTTGACATGAGCTCAATCTGGTCGCGATCGCCCGCTTCAACGACCAGCAATTCTGCTCCCGGCTCATCCAACACCACAATTCGGGTCACAATGCCTAGCAGCGCATCCATATCCTGAATGGGGTGAAAGACGCAGGTGTAGTGGCAGGTGGTGTTTGGGGCAGACAGCTTGACTTCACAATCAGTCATCTGCCCCTGAAAAAAGGCCGATTGATTTGTTGTCAGCAGCGTTTCTTTCACGTCATCTGGAAACCCTAGCTCGTCCACCAGTTCAGCTAGGGTTTTGCCAAAGACCCGCTCCCGCAGAATCCCCCAAAAAGAGGTGACGGTAACGTTTACGTAGTTGATTTGACCCATGCGGTCCTGCAGAAACACCAGACTGGGGAGGGTGGAAAAGACAGAATCAAACAGCGTCAAAGCTTGACTGTCTAGATGGGGAAGGGCGGGGTTGGAAAACTGGCACAGCAGGCGAAAGCTAGAGATGAGTTCATCGACATAAATGGAGTCGAGAAATGTGGAGATGACCTGTCTGAGCTCGTCAATGCGGGCGGAGTTTCGCTGCCCGACCCCGCAACTGGCCTGAAAGGTGGTCAGCAGCAGCCACAAGTCGTAAAGCTGACTCTTGATCTCGCGGATTTGGTAAGGGTATGGGCGAGCCGTCGTTTCCCGAGCTTGCTGAAGGTTGAGTTCCATTGAGTGACCAGGGACAATCTAAGGGACAATCTAGAAGACGCTGGTTGTATTACGTGTATTGCAATTCTAAGCCCGATTTTCCTGTCGCGCAATGAACGGGCGATCGCTCGGTCTGGCACAAATTTTCGCGGATATTACTGCCGGATTAACCACCAGTGTGATCTCGGTGTCTTCTGCCATCTCCCTAGCGGCGATGGTGTTTTCAGGGGATTTGAACTGGACCGCTTTATAACATGCCCGCTGGAGCAACCCCGGACGAGCTGCTGGATGGGTTTAGGCGAAACATAAGCGAGACTGGTAGTAGGCGTCGGGAAACGGGCGGATACCGCCCAGTCTCGGCGGGTTTTCTACCGGGCAGCCATCATGGATCTTGTTTTGTGCCACACCACCGCCGACTTTGACACCCTGGGAGCTGCCGTGGGGATAACGCGGCTGTGCCCCGGTACTCGACTGGTGCTAACGGGGGGGTGTCATCCTACCGTGAAAGATTTCCTTGCCCTGCATCGGGACGAATATGCCCTGATTGAGCGGCGATCGGTCACCCCCGAGCAGATTCAGTCCATTACCGTGGTGGATACCCAGTGGCGCGATCGCCTCGGTCCGGCCCAGGGCTGGCTCGACCTGCCGGGGGTAGACATCACTGTCTACGACCATCACTCCAATAGCACTGGGGACATTGACGCAGCCCACCGCCGCGTAGAATCGGTCGGTTCCGCCACCACCCTAGTTGCCGAACGGCTGCAGCAGCAAGGCATCGCCCTCTCCCCCGCGGAGGCCACCGTCATGGCCCTGGGTATCCACGCCGACACCGGCTCCCTCACCTTCGACCACACCACCGTACGCGATGCCGCCGCCCTCACCTGGCTGATGACCCAGGGGGCCAGTCCCCGCGCCATTTCCGAATACGCCACGCCGGGCCTGTCGCCCCAGCTTCAGGACCTGCTGGCCCACACCCTGGATACGGTGACCACTCAGGAAATTCAGGGGCTTTCCCTCTCCTGGGTGCTGCTGGAGCTGGAAGACTACGTGGGCGGACTGTCGAGCCTCGCCTCCCAGGCCATGATGCTGACGGAGAGCGACCTGTTTTTGCTGGTGGCCTACCATCCTGGCGGGGGCGATCGCTTTCGCGTGACGGTGATTGGGCGATCGCGGGGAGCGGGCTTTGGCACCTCCCATCTAGAAGCAGTGGACCTGGGCCAGGTGCTGGCAACCATTGGCGGGGGCGGTCATGCCCGTGCCGCCGCCGCTACCCTGAAGCATGATCATCCTCAACGGCTCCTTGAGCAGCTCATTCAGCAGATTCAGGCTCAGATCCCCCCACCGCCCACCGCACGGGACCTGATGTCCTCACCAGTCCGCACGGTGCGGCCCCACACCACCATCGGCGAGGCCCAGCGGATTTTGCTGCGCTACGGCCACTCGGGGCTGTCGGTGGTGGACGAGGGCGATCGCCTGGTGGGGGTCATTTCCCGACGCGACATTGATATCGCCCTGCACCACGACTTCAGCCACGCCCCCGTGAAGGGATTTATGACGACCCGACTGCAGACGATTGCACCAGATACGCCGCTGCCAGAAATTGAGTCCCTGATGGTGACCTACGACATTGGCCGCCTGCCCGTGCTAGACGGAGAAAATTTGGTAGGCATCGTCACCCGCACAGACGTGCTGCGCCAGCTTCATCAAGCGCAGATGTCCACGGACGAGCAGCGGCGGCGGGGGCGATCGCGTCGCCACTGTCCTCTGCCCCAGACGGTGCTGACCATGCTGGGCGATCGCCTCGATCCCACTCTCTGGCAGCTCCTGCAGGAGACGGCTACCCAGGCCGAGCAGCGGGGCTGGCAGCTTTACCTGGTGGGGGGCGCGGTACGAGATCTGCTGCTGGCAGAGGCGGGGGCGGCTCTGCTGATTGACGACATTGACCTGGTGGTAGACGGCTTCCACCGCTCGGCTGACGATGCGGCGGGGGTGGAGCTGGCCCGCGCCCTGCAGGAGACTTATCCTAACGCCCGGCTGCAGACCCACGGGCGCTTTCAGACGGCAGCCCTGCTGTGGCATCAAGACCCGGAGCTGAACTCCCTGTGGATTGACATCGCCACCGCCCGCACTGAGTTTTACCCCTACCCCGCCGCCAACCCCGAGGTGGAGGCCAGCTCCATTCGGCAAGACCTGTATCGCCGTGATTTTACCATCAACGCCCTGGCGATTCGGCTGACGGCTCCCCGGTCGGGCGAGCTGCTGGACTTCTTTGGTGGCCTGCTGGATCTGGAGGCTCAACAAATCCGCGTCCTCCATGCCAACAGCTTCATCGAAGACCCCACCCGCATCTTCCGCGCCGTACGGTTTGCCGTGCGTCTGGGGTTCGAGATCGAGCCTCAAACGCGAGACTACATTCACCATGCGATCGCCAGCGGCATCTACCGGCGAGTGCAGGCCGAAATGGACACCACTCCTGCCCTGCAGACCCGGCTAAAGCGCGAGCTGAAATACATCCTGGAAGCTCCCTACTGGCGATCGGCCATTCGCCTGCTGGATGAGCTGAATGCCTTCCAGTGCATCCACCCTGCCCTGAACCTGACCGCTGACCTGTGGCGGCAGCTGCGGCTGGCCCATCGGCTGCTGGCGTGGATCGACACGGGCGACGACACCCGCGCCATTCCCCTCCACTGGGAAGTGCTGCTGGAGACGCTGCTGGCCCAACTGTCCCCCGATGGGCGCGTTCAGGTGGCCGCCAGCCTTCAGCTTGCCGAGGCCAGCATCGATCGCCTCCGCCGCCTCCACCAAATCGAACCGGCGGTGCAAACGGCGCTGACCCAGTTGGAAAAGCCCAGCCAGCTTTATCACCAGCTTCAGGGCTACGACATCTCTACCCTGATTTTGCTGGCCGTCCGGAGCGATCGCCCCATCTGTCGAAAGATTTGGCAATACCTGACGCGCTTCTCCCAGGTGAAGCCACCCCTGGATGGGAACGACCTCAAGCGCCTGGGCTACAAACCCGGTCGCCAGTATCGGGAAATTCTTGATGCCCTGCTGGCCGCTACCCTAGACGGGGAGGTGGGCGATCGCCCGTCTGCCGAGCAGTTTGTGCGGCAGCGATGGCCGCAGGTCGAGCAGCGGTGAGGCAGACAGCCCCAGGAAATGCCCCTGTTTCCCCAATCTCCCTAGGGCAGTAGTATGATCTGGGAAACTTTGGTTAAATAACGTAACAACCCGCGATCGGAGAAAGTGATTGCTGCCTATGACGCTGACCACTGGAGCGACGCTACAGGGCGGACGGTACACCATCCAGGGGGCCTGCCACCACACCCAGGTTGAGGTTACCTATGGTGCCACGCATCAGTTGCTAGACCAGCCCGTTCTCATCAAGACGCTGCGGCTAGAAGCATTTGCGGCAGCAGAGCAGGCAGCGGTGCAGGCTAGCTTTGCGATCGCCGCCAGCCGTTTTGCTCAGTGCGTTCACCCCCACCTGGCTCGGGTGATTGACTGCTTCTATGAAGCCGATACGCCCTACCTGGTTTGGGAGACCATCGCCGGAGAATCGCTGCGATCGCGCGTGGAAAGCCAGGGTCCAGCCCGTCCCCAGGAAGCGCTACAGGAGCTGCGACAGCTGGCAGGGGCGGTGCAGCAGCTTCACGATCATGGTTTGGTTCACGGGGCGATCGCGCCAGGTGCAGTTTACTATCGCCCCAAGTCGGGGGAAGTGGTGCTAACCGAGGTAAATCTGGCGGGAGCCCTGCTGCCTGCTACCACCGTGAATCGGGCAGGAATGCGGGCCGATCTGCGGGGGTTGGCCGTTGTCTTCTACAGCCGTCTGATTGGCGACACTGTCGATGGTGCTCTGTTGGGAACTGCCCAGTCTCTGCCCGTTCTGCAGGCCCGACAGCCCGACTTAGCGGCTGCGGTAGAGCAGGCGATCCTACTAGGGCTAGAGGCTGGAACCGATGCTGCTCCGCTAAACGTCAGCACCTGGCTGGTTCAGGTAGAAGCCGCGCTGCAGTCCGCACCATTGACCGTGACACCGCCAGCGATCGCCCCGACGGTCCCTTCGATCTCGATGGGGCAAAACAGCCCACCAGGCACGGGTTTGGCTGCCATGTCGTCTCCAGAACAGCTGCGGCTCGACGTCTTCCCGCCCGAAATGACCCAGACGGACACCGATCCGCCCCTGGCCAATCCAGCCTGTCCAGTCAATGCCCATTCGCCTGCTGCGCCTATCCCCGCAGAGCCTCTGGGGCAAGCGGCTGTTGCCAAGAAGTCGGCGGAGCGATCGCCCCTGTGGTTGGGCTTGCTGCCTCCATCTCGACCCTGGATCCCCCTGACGCTGGGCATGACGGCGATCGCCGCGGCCTTCGGGGGCGGCTATCTGGGGCTGGCGCTCCGGCTCCAGGATGCCGAGCAGCTTGAATCTGCGCCCATACTGGGCAGCGAAATTTTCGGTCGCGATCAGGCTTTTCCCCCCACCGACAACTGGCCTACCCCCAGCCGACGACAGCGAGCTGCTGCCGAAGACATCCTGTTCGAGCCGGTTGCCCCAGAGCCTCACGCACCGGCGCTGCCACCCTCGCGTCAGGACTCTACGGTTAACGCCATCGAGCAGGCCCCCCCTCCTCGTCCTGCCGTCACCGATCCAGAGCTGTTGACGAACCTTGAATCCGACGGTGAAAGCTTTTCGGTGTGGGAATCGATGCCCCTCACGTCAGAGGAAAATCCGGAGCTATCGAATTCACCCGAGGCAGCCGATCCGCCAGGAGAAGCGGAAACCCCGTCTCGGAAGAAGCCCATCACCCTTCCCGACGCCATCCCCCCCGCTGTAGACCCGCCGACGGGCGATCGCCTGCCTCCGCTTGAGGCCCCACCACCGCTCTCCCCGCCCCCCGCTGAAGGACTTCCTTCCAGCGACTCATCGACCCTCCTGCCGCCAACAGTGGCCCCATCCACGCCTCTGCCCGAGTTCGAATCGGCTCCTCAAGACGTTTCCCATAGGGCTCCGGTCAGTCAAGCACCGCTGTAGGTCAGGCCGCATTCCGCGTCTCAGATTTGTCCTCCGGCTGGAACTTTCGAGCAGGGGGCCAGTCTGCATGATGTAAGGGCTGAAGCAGAATTAGTTGCGTGGTTTCCCTGGCTAGCCCGTCTTGAGGGCGCAGGCGATCGCAGCATTTCGGCTAGTCTCTGTGGGCTTATTCTTTCCTGGTATCAATAGCTACGGGTCAACACCAACGGGGTAATGGCTCTGAACCCTTGCTATACCTAGAATTCACGAAAATTTCATCGCGACATGCGGAGAGGAATGGGGCGTGCGATCGCCACCCGGCCTCTCCGTAAATTTTTCATGAACCTATTTTCAAATTCCGTAAAAACCCGATAATATTGATCTCAAAATTGCGGATATTTTCTGTTTTCAGACGACAAATTTAGATTCCGCTACCATCAGGTCTATAAAACCTTTATAATTCCTTCCGTAATCTGCCCGAGTCCCGTTGAATCTGGTTCTGCTAGTCACCGTCCGCCGTGACTTTGCGTTTGAGCCGTCATTGCTAATTTCGCCTGTTGAAAGTTGGGTCATGTAGTTGAGTCAGGCCGCCCGATGTTCAGTCGAATTCCAGTCTCCGCTTCGGGCCAGCGGCTCCCGTTAGAACTCAAGCGTTAGAACTCAAGCCAAAACTCAAGTTCGCTCTCTCATCCGTGTCATCTCTTTCAGTAGGAATGCCGTTATGTCAAGTCGTAGGCGAAATCGAGCGGTGCAATCTCTCTTCTACCGCGCCTCTACCCTTCCCCAGCGTGCCCTCAAGGCCCTGATCACCAACCTGCTGCGCGTCCTGCTGCAGTGGGGCCGTTATCCCGCCACCACGCGGGCCGGTTTTATCCTGCCCACGACGGTCATGTTGCTCCTGGTCACCTCTCTTGCGGTAGGCTCGATCACGCTCCGCACCTACACCCGTACCCAGCAGACCATTGGCGATCGCCAGCAGCAAATCATCTACAACGCCGCCACGCCCGCGATCGATCGCGCCAAAGCCAAGCTGGAGTTTTTGTTCCGCAATGATGCTCGCCTCCCCAACGGTGTTCCGGGCGAAGGCTTCCTCTACGGCATGATGGTCAACGATGGGGTGACCCGTAATGGGCTAACGGTTCCACCAAACAATGGCTTGACGGCCCAAGTCAACGGCTCCACCGTTACGGTTAACGACCCCTACACGTTTCTCATTGATAACCAGTCCCACACTGCCAACCAGCGCAGTGAGGAGCGGCTTGATCTTGACGGTGATGGGCAAAGAGACAACGCCTGGAAATATGCGGCTGATACCGATGGTGATGGCG
The DNA here is from genome assembly GCA_050331615.1 of Elainellaceae cyanobacterium. Taxonomy (GTDB): domain Bacteria; phylum Cyanobacteriota; class Cyanobacteriia; order CAKZMO01; family CAKZMO01; genus JAYKGU01. The sequence goes on along the minus strand of JBHJGR010000034.1, from coordinate 23,943 downwards.
ATGTAGATTCCTGGGTCATCTATTCCATTGTTTTTGGTACGCCAACGGATGGGAACGGCCAGAGCAATTTAGATGCCCTAGCGGATACTCGCGTCGAAGCTCTAGAAGGCAACAATGGCCGGGCGCGGCTAATGCAGGTCCGGCAGGCTCCATTGAGCATCAACCAGTCCAATGCCCAGTGCGTCAACCAGTCACCACCGACCGTCGAAAACGGCTGGTTTTCTCCTGGCACTAGAACTGGCCGCAAGGTCAAAAATTTCCAGGTCGATGTCATGGTTGTTAGAGCTGAACCCGACGCACAGGGCAACTTACTCGAAGAGCCCAACCCGCAGGCTGCGGTGGCAACGCTCGAATTCCAGCAAGACCGCCGGATTGACCTAGGCAACAAGTGGGGAGCCTGGTTTCTGAACGACCTGGAAATTTTCCCAGGAGACGGCTTCCGCTGGAACGGTGCAATGCACACTGAAGGCAGCCTGCTTGTCGCTGAAGGCGGCGAGGGGGAAAGTCCTCAACCCAAGTTCACAGCCTATCTGGTAAGTGCAGACGCGTCCTGTTTGAATACCTCGGCTGAGGATTCTGAGGTCACGGTGGGAGTTCACAAGCAGCAGGATAGCAAGCCCGACTTTTTCGGTCAAATTATCAGCGGGCGCGTAACTGCTGCCACCAATGACAAAAAGAAGTCCACCTTCCATGTCTTCAACGCAGGTGGAAACCCGAATACCGATGAGCGACTGCTGGTCGAGAATGACTCCTTAATCAATAATTTGGGCAATTTCGAAGAAATAGACTTTACGGTTGACCCAGCAGTCCTGCTGACGACGGGGGAATACACCGCCAGAGGAGTTGAGGACGGTAATGGGCTAGATGGCACCTACAGAGAAGCTGACTGGAAAGAGCTGGATACCGATCCCGTTGCGCCCCCTACGATTCAGGGACGAATCTATAACAAGCGGCAGGAAACCCCAAGAGTTGGGGATTCGTACCGAGCCGACAACCGCTATGGACCGCAGGCTAACTACGGCACAGAAGACCCTCAAACGCTGAACGTAGGCGACCCCATTCCTGACACCGCCCAGTTTGCTTTCCTCAGGGATGCAGGCAGCCCCAATGAGGACGAGGCTGGCCTTGATGGGCTCTGGGAACGACGTGCTCGCAACGATGGCATGCGCGTCATCGTTGGGCAGCGACTGGAGCTAGGCAATGCTTTTGGGTGGAGTTCCCCCGACGACCCGCTTGCACCTTGGAATGGCGATAGCTGCACAACGAACCCAACCAACACTGGTGCTCGTGGAGGCTGCTATGTGGCCCGGCAGCGGCGCACCCTGCGGGATAATCTGGCGGCTATCCAGGCGACGACCATTTACCACGCTGACCCCTATGCGGCGACACCAACCAACGATGGGGATTTCCCTCAAGCCTGTCTGATTACGACGGTCCACCCCGGCACGGCAGCAACTCTGGAGCGGGCAGCAACCTTTAGAGACCTGACGGCAGGACTGGAAGAGCTTTGGGACGACGCCCCCTTCTTTGATGCTACCGGCGGATCAGGCACTGACCTCAAGCCCTTCTACAGCAACGTCTTCTTAGGTGAAGGCACCAACGGTTGGGAATACAACGTTCCTGCGGTAACGAATTTCCAAGCGGAGACGCCGATGATGGTGGCAATGCGGAACCTCGCTACCTACGCTGGCGATCCGCAGGGAGGAGCCCCTTCGTTCGAGCCCGTTCAAGATGTTAGCGGAGCAACCAATGCCTCCGTTCATCCCAACCCCAATATGGCGATGTGGGGCGACTTCTCGATGCTGCGCCGCATCCTGGATGGCCCGATGAGTTTGCCAACGCAGCTTGCTTACGACGCTTTGAGCCCAGCAGACAAGACGACGCTCCACACGGCGGGCTGCTTGATTGGGATGCTGGCTTACAACGTTGCCTATCTGGAGGCAGCTGAAGTTGTAGATCCTGATACAAATGCTCTGCTTCCGTTAATGAGTGAGCTGAATACGGTTCTAGATGAGCTTGCTAATTCAGACGTAGGGGACAACGGTGTGAACCTTGGTGTTTTTGACGCTGGCGGAGATCCTGTAACCGTTAATCTTCCCGCAAATGTTGGTGACGGCCCTGATACCGGTACTCAGATTGATGCTTCTCCAGAGGCGCTCATCGCAGTTCTAGACGAACTTGATAATGGGAATGCCGATCTAGAGAAGTACACCAATCTTGCCAAGATTGTGATGGTGCGGGAGCAGGTGGAGCGCGATCGCAAGAACGGCTTCGGTCTAGGCGAATCTGAGAACTGTATCGCTTGGGGCGGTGGACTCGCAAACCTCTGCTCAGCCCAGCCCAAGTATCCTGCACTCCACTCAATTTTCCCGTGGCCGGGCTCTAATCCAGGAGATGGCGATCACGGCGAGGTTAACGACACTACCAGGGATGGTACCGTTCCCACTTACATAGCAACAGAAAACGCAGCCCCCGATATCTACAAAGAAGTAGATCTAAACAACGCCCCGGCTAACCTGGCTAACCTAGCGACCCTCACCCTGGAACCCAGAACTGTCGAGAACTGGGCACTGCCCAAAGTTGTGGATGCGACCCCAGCAGGCTCTGGCGAGTCTCCCAACAACAACCGGGACGTACTCATCGCCTGTGTAGATGAGGTCTGCGGTGCGGGAGAAACGGGCGAGAAAGCCATTCGGGTTCCGTTCAAAGACTCCGCCATCTTCGATGGTCGGCAGATGATGAGCGTTCGCGTCCTGGATATGGAGCTGGATCTACTCAGAAGCAACGCTTTCAGCAACGCTGACACTTGGCTGCCCCGCTCGGGCATCGTCTACGCCTTCCGGGAAGACACCCTGCGGGAAGATTCCATCGTTCGTCCTGTGCGTTCTGGCGTGCCTCCTATCTGCAACACCGACAACGCCCTGCAGACCATTACTAACTGCGAGATGGCGGCAGGCGGCGAGGGAGCCGTTGCTAGCGATACTTTTGATCCACCTTTAGCAGCCAGAAAGTACAGCGTTAAGCCGGTTGATTACACTCCCGACGCCGATCGCCGCGTCAACGCCGTCCGTCTCCGCAATGGTAGTAATCTAACTCGTCCTGGCTATGCGGATAACCCTTGGGGCATCACCCTGGTTTCAGACTCGCCGGTCTACATCCAGGGCAACTTCAACGAACACCTGGTTGGGAATACGAAAGTTGAGGAGTTCACGCAAACTCTTAACGTTAACTACGGCAACTTCTACATCCGTACTAACCCCAACCAGGATTTTGCCAACTCCTCACCCGGCAGGGATCAGTGGCGACCTGCTGAAATTCTGGCCGATGCAGTCACCATCCTGTCTGATAACTTCTGTGACGGCAGCATTGAGGATGGATTCCTGGTAGCCGGAGACTGGCCAGCAAATACGAATCCAAACCCAACTACGATTCCCAATGACGCCAATAATCGCTATGGCTGTCAGGGCAATGGCAATCAGACCTCCTACCTCAGTCAGCTTAGTCCTGCGGAGAGTGTGGCTGATACTGACTGGAAGCGTGAGAACCAGTACGACGCGAACTCGCCAATCCTTGTCTCACGCCACGGCAACCCGGTACGGAACAGCACAGACGCTGATTATACCGGCGCTTACTATCCGCTTCGCCGGGTTCGCCCGCTGATCATTCCTCCTGATGTAACAACGGTTAATGCCACCATTGTTAGCGGCATCGTGCCGTCTCGCAAAGACCAGTCCTATGGGGGGCTGCACAACTTCCCCCGCTTCATGGAGGACTGGCGAGATAAGGAACTGTTTATGTCAGGAGCCTTCTTTCAGCTCAACTTCAGCACCTCAGCAACCGCTCCCTATGAGCTAGACGCCTGGGCACCTCTTGAGACCCCGGTAGCCGACGATGAAGCTATCGGCTACTACTTTCCACCTGAGCGTCGTTGGGGTTACGACGTGGCCCTACAATACGCGCCGCCCGCGCCGATCGCCCGACGCTTCGTCATCGGCAGCACTTTCCGTAGCGAGTTCTACGACGAGCCGCCGGTTGATGATCCCTATATCGCCCAACTCTGCCAGGTCGGGTTCCCCAACAGCAATTTCTGCAACCGGTGACCATGCTCTTGGTGGGGGTGTGCGCTCCGATGGGGCGCACACCCCCAAGAAAATAATTTTGTTTAACTACTTGTGAGTCAAGATTTTAAGGAGGCTAAACCCCATGCCATGTCGTCACCTGCTTAATCAGCTTATTGGTTACGGCAGATTGCAGGCCCTGTCTGCAAAAAACACGCAGCGTTCAGATGGGGGACTCACTCTCATTGAGTGTTTGGTCGCTATTGTGATGGTGGCAGTGACCGGAGCCCTCATGACTCCGCCCTTATTTCTGGCTGCCGCCACGCGAGTGCAGAACCGGCGATCGGAGCAGGCCCTTCAAATCGCTCAGGGTGAAATTGACCTGATCCGTACTCTCGTAGAGCGCAACGAGCAGCAAGACGCCAACCTGCCGGATGTCGTGGTTGTCACCGATGATGGCGGGAACCCGCAAAATATTGGTCCAGATGATTTGCTGAGAGACACTCCTGCTCCTACAGCGCTGGTGCCAAACGAGTTGAAAAGCCCCAACGAGAGCTGCAATACCTTTGACGATGACGGGAGCTACTACCCTGATTCCCATCTTCAGGCACTTGAAGTCGATATTGATGGGGACTGTTCCTCCGAGTTCTTCGTGCAGTATTTTCGAGATGAGGGGACGGACATTCCCAGCGATGATACTAAGCCAGGGGAGTTCCGGATTGGCGTGAGGGTTTATGCCATCGGCGCAGGAGCTAATTTAGGCAGGTTGTCTACCCAGCCAGCCTCCCTTAATTTCACCTCAGGTGAGGGCAACCAGCGACAGCGACCTCTAGCAGTCATTTCCACGGAGGTCGTCGAAAGCGATAGCGATACGTCGATCTGCCAGTACTACGACGTGACCACCCTCTGTAACTAATTTAGTTTCAATCGAGTAGCCCTTTGTTCTGCATCATCTAAAAGGTTTCGATCCATGATTTTCCATCGCCTAAGGCGCGTTCTCAAATCTGCTCAATCGAGTCAAGTCTCACGGAGCGATCGCGGATTTACCTTAATTGAGCTACTGGTGACCGTCCTAGTCGCTAGCGGTATTTTATCTGGGCTGCTGCTGCTCACCAACGAACTTCTGCGGACGGACGAGCGCGAATCAAACCGCACTGAGACGCAGCGCGACATGCAGCTTGCCCTCAACTTCATCAGCTCAGAGCTGAGGGAGGCGGTTTTTGTTTATGAGGCCGATTGTCTTAACGGCAGGATCGTCAACTCTGTAGTTGACTGCCCCGGTCTATCCAACAACCTCCTACGTCTCACAGATGACTATGTCCCAGTTTTGGCATTTTGGAAGCTGACCCCTCTGTCGGACGACCTCAAGGAGGCTTGTGCTAACGGTAATGTTCAAGCTCAAGATGATGATGGAAACCAGAATCCTATTTTTTGCCTCGCGGGTAACTATTACTCCCTAGTTGTTTACTCCCTTGGTTTTAACGACCCTGGGGGTGTCGGCTTCAAGGGAAAAGCCGGTCTTTATCGGACGGCGTTGGAAATTAATGACGTCAATGCAACTGGTTACGTCAGCCCTCTGAGGGGGCAAGAGCTCAACTTCAGAAAATGGCCCGATGGCAGCAACCCGACAAGTTTTGAAACGGTCGCGCTGGTTGACTTTGTGGATGACGGCTCTAATGATCTGGACCCGGCTGCTCCAAATAATGGGGCCAGCTGTCCCGAAAATGATTCTTTTGACTATCAATTGACGCCTCAAGGGGACGTGCCGCGGAGTTTCTATGCCTGTGTGAGCATAAACCGAAGAGAAGAAGACATCGGTACTGCTACCGATACCGGGCTTTACTTTGGCAACCAGGATGTCGTTCTGTATCTGCGGGGCAATGCGGCTGGGCGATCGGGGCTAATGGGCGATAACTCGTTCCTGCCCACGCTAGAGTCGCGGGTGTTTGTCCGCGGCGCGATTGATAGACCATAGACCCCAATTGTTGTTTACCTTTTTGCCGTTTTCTACGTTCACGTGAATTCGACGTTTTAATCTCAATGGAGACTCCCATGCTTACATCCCGGCAGCGCCAGTCTACGGCAGGTATGACTATCTTAGAGGTCTTGGCAGTCGTCATTATTTTGGGCATTTTGTCCGCGATTGTCGCGCCGGGATGGCTCACCTTCGTCAATCGTCAGCGCACCAATCGCGCCCAAGACCAAATCCTTCAGGCCATTCGGCAGGCTCAATCGGAGGCACGACGGCTCAACCGCAACCAAACGGTCGAGTTCATTCCTGAAACCGAGACTGAAGTTCCCAAAGTTAGGCTCAACAGCGGCCTTGAGATTCCCCTGGGAGAGGGCGATCTGAAGCCGGGCATGCTGAGTATGACCGTACTCGACGATGAATTTGAGGATGAAACCAACGCAGCCCCCGAGGAGCGTACCATGTCCTTCTTGCCCAATGGCGCTTTGGACCCTGAGGAGAGCGATCGCCTCACGATCATCGTCTCTGCGCCTGCCGATGCAGCCAATCCCACCAAGCGGTGTGTCGTCGTTCAAACTTTGCTGGGGGCAACGGATTTAGCCAGCGACGGCGAGTGCCCAACCCCAGTTCCGGATACAAACTGAAGATGAACGCCGGGGGGAGGAGCTGCACATGACCCAGATTCGAGTTGGGCTGCTGTTTGGGGGACGGTCGGGTGAGCATGAAGTCTCGATTCGTTCTGCCCAGGCGATCGCCCAGGCCCTCCGCAGTGGCTCCAACCCCGACCGCTACGAGATTTGTCCCGTTTACATCCAAAAAGACGGTACCTGGCAAGCCGGGGAGCTGGCGCAGCAGGTCCTGACATCCGCAGCGGCAATTCCAGTAGCCGAGGGCGATCGCCCCAACCTGTGGCAGTTTCCCGCTGAAGTCAACCAAGTAGCCTGCTGGTTCCCGGTGCTGCATGGCCCTAACGGAGAAGATGGGTCAGTCCAGGGGTTACTCCAACTGATGCGCGTGCCCTATGTGGGAGCCGGTATTTTAGCTTCGTCCCTGGGCATGGACAAGATCGCGATGAAGACGGCCTTTGCCCAGGCCGGGCTGCCCCAGGTTCCCTACGTCACGGTCACGCGCGACGAGATCTGGTCCAATCCCTGCGTGTTTCCTAAGCTGTGCGACCATCTGGAGGCCACCCTCGGCTATCCCTGCTTCGTCAAGCCCGCCAACCTGGGGTCGTCTGTGGGTATCTCCAAGGTGCGATCGCGGGATGAGCTGGAGGCCGCCCTCGACAGCGCCGCTAGCTACGATCGGCGTATCGTGGTCGAACGGGGAGTAACGGCCCGCGAGGTGGAATGTGCCGTGCTGGGGAACGACCAGCCCAAGGCATCGGTAGTCGGAGAAATCACCCACAGCAGCGACTTTTACGACTACGAAACCAAATATACCGAAGGCAGAGCTGACCTGCACATTCCAGCTCCGCTACCCGAGGCGATCGCCCGTCAAGTCCGTGACATGGCTATCCAGGCGTTTCAGGCAATTGATGGAGCTGGCCTAGCGCGGGTGGACTTTTTCTATGTGGAAGAAACCAACTCACTGTTTATCAACGAAATCAACACCTTACCGGGATTTACGGCCACCAGCATGTATCCCCTGCTGTGGGCTGAGACCGGCGTCCCGTTTCCAGACCTGGTGGATCGGCTCATTCAATTAGCACTGGAGCGGCACGGTTCGTCCCCCAGCTAGATTTTCAGGCAATTTCGTTGCTATGTGTAGTCGCGATCGCGGCCTGGACGAAAGCAGTTTGGCAAGGGCAGAGCACCCCAAAGTTTCATTGCCTCAACTTCATTGTCCAGCGCCAGCATCCTCCGCAGAATTCTCACCCGCATCCATGCTGGAACCCTCATCCACAGGCTGCTCAGAACTCGCCTCGGGGCTGGCCTGCCACTCCTCCAGCGGTCGAGACACGGCGTTTTCAAAGGTCGCGGGAATTAGCAGCACCTCCACCTCACCTCCGGCGGAGGCAGCCCCTGCATCTGGCGTGGCTGCGGTTGACGCCGAAGCATCTGTCTGGGCATAAAGAAAGCTGCGGTTGAAGTCGTAATCTCCCAAAGTAAGGGAGCGGGTTTCGCCCGTGTCGAGTTCGACCTGAATCAAGGCGAGGGGATCGTCCAGGCCAAAGTCATCCAGGTCGCTAGCGGGGACAGTGAGCGTGCGATCGCTCGACGCCGTCGCCAGGAGGTTCAGCAAGTAGGCAACCGAAGCGTCGCTGGCGGGAGTTTGTTCAGGGGCAGTCATCTGCCAGGCATCATCGGCCTGCTCAAAGCTCAGGCGATCGCCGTTGTCGAGCCGTAGGGTGAAAGCCTGGACCTGATCTTCCTGAAATTCAAATATTGGGGACCCATCAGCACTGGTCTGTCCACCGTTCTGACTTTCGGCCAAATAAACCGCAATGCCCAGCACCAGCGCAGCCGCCAGCAAAATCAGGGTGGGGGGCTTCAGTTTCATAGCGTTTATCGAGGTGCACTCATCACATCTCTCAACAATAGGAGCACCAATCGCTCCAGCTTCCAGCATAGAGGGTTCCGGTTTCGATGCCCGCGATCGCCAGGGACAGCAGATTGACGCAGGCCGTCACGCCCGAGCCGCAGTAAACCATAATTTCATCGGCCTGCTTCAAATCAGCCCAGCGCGCCTGGTGGGCTGCTGGCGGCAGGGCCATACCCCGCTCATCGGTTGCCTCCTGCCAAAAATAGTTCATCGCCCCAGGAATATGTCCCGCAATGGGGTCAATCGGTTCCCGTTCGCCCCGGTAGCGATCGCCTTCTCGCGCATCCACCAGGGCCACCTGCGGCTGGTCTTTCCTAGCTCTGACCGTCTGGATATCGACGGCCCGGTGCGATCGCACATGGGGCACAAAGTCTCCCAACTGGGGACGGGGAACCGCTGGGCTCACCGGGTAGCCTGCTCGCTGCCAATTTGACCAGCCACCGTCTAGAACAGCCACCTGGTCATGGCCCAGATAGCGCAGCAGCCACCACAGCCGAGAGGCAAAAGCAAAGCGAGAATCGTCATAGGCCACCACGAAGCTGGGGGAGCCACCGTTGCCCGAGCGGATACCGGCCTGCTTTAAAGTTGCCGCAAGCTGGGCCGGGTCGGGGAGGGGATGCCGCCCGCCGTGTTGCTGTACCGGAGCGGACAGGTCTCGGTTGAGGTCAAAGTAGACGGCACCGGGAATGTGGCTTGTAGCGTATTGCGATCGCCCCTGGTCGGGTGCCATTAGTGAAAAGCGACAGTCGGCCACAACCACGGTGGGATCATCCAAATGGTCGTACAGCCAAGCAGCCGAGACAATGGGCGTAGGATAGGAAGACACGGCAGGCACTCGCTAACATCCTCCCAACTTAAAATTCAAAACTTAACCCTCAAAACTTATCACCATTTCCCCAGTCTATGACCCACGCTTCTCGCTTCATGCCCGAGCAAACGGCTGACGGTTCTTTTACTTTTTTCTCGCCCGATTTTAACGAAGCTTTCCACAGTCGCGCTGGGGGCAAGCTGGAGGCAGAACTCAAGTTCATCCAACCCACCCGCGTTGCCGAGAAGGCGCGCCAGCCAGTGATTCGGCTGCTGGATGTATGCTATGGGCTAGGCTACAACACCGCTGCCGCCCTGGAAACGATTTGGACCGTAAACCCGGCCTGCCACATCGAGTGCGTCGGGCTGGAGCTGGACGTGGAAGTGCCCCAAACGGCGATCGCCCACCATCTCCTTGATCTCTGGCACTCCCCCATTCCCGAAACCCTGGCCGCACTGGGGGCGACGGGAAAGGTTCAGGGCGATCGCCTCCAGGCCCAGTTAATCTTGGGGGATGCCCGCCAGACCATCCAGCAGGTTTACCACAGCGGCTTTCGGGCCGACGCCATTTTCCTGGACCCCTTCTCCCCCCGACGCTGCCCGCAACTTTGGACGGTGGAATTTCTCGGCTGGGTGGCCCGCTGCCTGTGCCCTGACGGCAGGCTGGCCACCTACTCCTGCGCTGCCGCTGTTCGCACTGCCCTGCTGGATATCGGGCTACACATCGGCTCCATCCCCGACTTCAGCCACAAATCTCCCGGCACCCTCGCTAGCTATTCCTCTGCAGACCTGCCGCCGCTTTCACAGTGGGAAGAGGAGCACCTGCAAACCCGCGCCGCCGTGCCCTATCGCGATCCCTCCCTCAGTGATTCTGCTGAGACAATTGTGGCCCGCCGTCATCAGGAACAAGCCCAATCAATCCTCGAATCAACTACTCAGTGGCGGCGACGCTGGCTGGCCATCCAGCCTAAGTAAGTATAGCCCTACGGGCTAAGGTTTGAGTGTGGAACCCCCGCGACGCGGGGGTTCCACACCGCTTGAACGTCCTAACGCGAAAGCGTAACGCCGTACATGGCCATAGATAAAAAGCCCGTGGGTTGCGCACCCCACCATCGCTACGTTTACTGATGACCACCTACTTAACGATTAGGATTATCGATGGTCAACCTTGAAAAAGGGAATTTTCGAAGAGGTTGAGAATTTTTACAGGCTTGGAACGATGACTTCTTAAATATGCGGTAGTTGTATATAATTTTACTTAAATTTGTTAACTATCAGCTTGGTGAAGCGCCAGACGGAAGTTCTGCTAGACTATCGTCATCATTAACGCTTTTTATTAAAGGTCAGACGTTCCGCTTGGTAGCGACGCTTAGTTAGTTTGTTTTGCCCAAATATTACAGCCACCTAGCCCAGACTACCTGCCCAGGCTGCGCATCTCAATCATTTACCAACGTCGCGTAACTTTGGTGCGTCGCTACTAGTCTTTAGCCCCATCACGGTGTGTAATCGGCCTCTGCTTGCCCCGTCAATACTCATCCCTGACGATTGCTGATGCCCAGTGTTTCCCAAGCTGAGGACGCATTCAGCCCAAAAGATAGGACTTACTGAGATGGACCTGGAGGAATTTGAGACCTTTTATCGTGAGGAGATAGAAGAAGTTCTAAATCAGCTACAGACCGTGATGCTAACGCTGGTAGATTTGGAACACAAAACGCTAGAAATTGGGCGATCGCTACAGGATCTAACCACCACCGTTGAGACTTTTGTAGTCGAGCATCGTCAGCACGATTCGGAGGGTTAAAGCCTGCGGCACCCATGCTTGCGGGAATGGTCATCGAGCAATCGTCATACTTGCAAACACAGCGCTTCGCGCTTTGATGGAATTAGATTTTTTGTTGGAAGCCGCGCGCTGAGCGGCTTCCAACAAAAAATCTGTACCTCATGCACCTGAAAAGTGCTGTAGATGAATCTAGGGGCGATCGCTAGCTTCATGGCTACAAATCAAGCTAGTGGGGTACGCGCGGCGGGGGGTGCACCCCACCATAGCGTCGTTTACCTGGGGCTACCGACTTAGCTGGAGGAGGAATTGATTAATTCTTGTAATAGGCGCTGTAAACTAAACAAATCAATCGGCTTCACCAGGTAGTGGTCAATTCCCAGACGAAAGGCCCGCTCCTGATCGTTTCTAAAGGCCAGCGCTGAAATAACGATTATTGGAATTTCAGCATATCTGCTATCTCGACGAAGCTGCTCTAGGAGAGCGAATCCGCTGATATCAGGTAGTTTTAGATCAAGCAGAATGAGGTGGGGCTGAACCGAGGCGATCGCTTCAAAAAACTGGGAACCGAGGGCAATGCTGGAAACGTCATAGCCGCAGTAGCTCAGGTAATCTCCTAGCATCTGTCGATTGGCGTGGTCATCTTCGACTAAAAGGATGCGCTTTTTACTAGCCGATTCCGGTTTAGAAGAGCAATTCATACGACCATCCTGAGAAGTCAAAGAAAAGAGATGGTGAAGATGGCCTCTCCTAACAGGGCTTCGACGTCTCTAAACGTAGGCATAGCACTTCCAGTTGGAAGCGGCTGACGCTAGAGAAGTGACCGATTAACATCCATAAATATCTAGAGCTACGATAGATATGTTTAGATGCTTATGCGTCAACGGAGCCAGCAAAATGCCCTGTAGGGGGAAGCAAATTTCTCGAAACTCTCTAACCGGGTACGGGAACACAGCCTTTTTGCATCGACTTACCAATAGACTTGAAGATGATTTTTCCTGTGAGAAATCAAAACTTGTCTAGAGGATTTTGACGATCAACCGAAGTCGCCTTCAACAACAATATATTTCAGGAAACGTTACCCCTTAGTGTAAAGGGCAAAGCCGAAATATCATTGGAGGGGAAGATAATCTTACACAGACTTTTACACATATCTCGCTCTTTCATTCGTCAACAACATTCCAATCGCCTCACTATGGCAGCGTCGCAATCCCAGCCAAACCCACTTTATGAGCAGAACCCGCTGGGGCGCTTTTCTAATCGAGCGGGAGACTATGCCAGCTATCGCCCTTCCTATCCCCAGGCAGCTCTTGACTATGCAATGCATGGCTTGGCCAGTCCAGCCCATCTGGTCATTGCCGACATCGGGGCCGGGACGGGCATTTCCTCCCGGCTCTTTGCCCAGCGCGGTGCCCAGGTCGTGGCCATCGAACCCAACGATGCCATGCGGTCGGCGGCGGCCCCCCATCCACGGGTCACGTTTCAGTCTGGTACCGCAGAGCAAACGGGGCTGGCCGATCGCTCCATAGACTTAATCATCTGCTTTCAGTCATTCCACTGGTTTGAGCCCACCGCAACCCTGCCCGAATTTCACCGCATCCTGAAACCAGCGGGGCGGGTGGCCCTAGCCTGGAACGAGCGCCACACGGCAGATCCCTTAACCCATGACTATGCAGCCGCTGTGCGCAGTTGCTCCGACGAAGCCCTGTTTGACCGGTGCGATCGCCGTTCCCCCGACGGGTTGGCCCACAGCCCCCTGTTCCATCATTTCCGCCAGCAGTCGTTTTTTCACACCCATGCCCTCGACCTGGAGGGACTGATGGGGCTGGCCCTTAGCTCCTCCTACGTGCGGCGAGGCGATGAGGACCGGGAGCGACTCCGGGCGAATCTGCAGGCGTTGTGCGATCGCTGGGCTACACCACCCCAGCCTGAAAGTCCCGATTTCCAGCCGACCGTAGCGCTGTCCTACGAAACCAGGGTTTACCTGGCGGAGCCGGTCTACTAAAGTCCATTTACGTCTTGCCCAGGCTAAAGTCAAACAGGCGATGCGCCAGCTCAAGCTTGCTGCAGGGCGGAACGTGCTGCCGTCGTCCCCGGTCGTCCAAAAACACGGCCTGGTTCTGGTCGCTGCCGAACCCGCTATCGGGCTGATCGATGGGGTTGGCAACGATAATATTGAGCCGCTTCCGCTGTAGTTTCTCTAGAGCCGGAGGGAGGATGTCTCCCGTCTGGGCAGCAAAGCCAATGAGTCGCTGGTTGCCCCGCTGGCGCTGGCTCAGGTCCATTAAGATATCAGGGACGGGGGAGAGTTTCAGCGTGTCGGGGAGCGATCGCTTGGGTAATTTCTCCGGGCTATAGTCCGTGGGAGCCACATCGGCCACCGCCGCCGCCATGATCGTCCAATCTGCCGTTGCAAAAGACGCCAGCATCTCGTGCCGCATCTCCGCCGCGCTGACCACCGGCACGAGATGCACCTGCTCCAGAGTGGCCAGCCGCTCTGCCTGCATCGGACCATGTACCAGCGTCACCCGCGCCCCCCGATGCTGGGCCGCCTGGGCCAGGGCCACCCCCATCTTTCCCGTGGACGGATTGCCGATAAACCGCACCGGGTCCAGGTGTTCGCGAGTACCGCTAGCGCTGATAAGCACGTGCTGCCCGGCGAGGTCGGCCTTGCCGCCAGTGTAGAGCAGGGATTCCAGGTAGGCGAGAATTTGGGCCGGTTCCGCCATCCGTCCGGCACCGAGGCGATCGCACGCCAGCACCCCCGCCCCCGGCCCCACGCCGTGGCAGCGGGAATTAGCCCGCACCTGCTGCCAGTTGCGCTGCACCGCCGACTGCTGCCACATATCGGTGTTCATCGCCGGGGCCAGCAGCAGGGGACAGGTGGAGGCCAGGATGGTATTGGTCAGGAGATTGTCGGCCATGCCGGAAACCAGCTTGGCCAGCGTGTTGGCGGTAAGGGGCGCGATCAGAAAAACTTCGGCCCATTCCCCCAGGGCGATGTGCAGCGGGCGGCTATGGGTCGGCTGCCAGAAATCCTGGTCGGTGTAGGCGGCGTGGCGGGACAGGGTGGCAAACGTCAGCGGACTGACGAACTGCTGGGCCTGCTGGGTGAGCACCACCCGCACCTCGGCCTTTGCCTTGGCCAGGGTTGAGACCACCTCACAGACCTTGTAAGCCGCAATGCCGCCGCCCACGCCGACTAAAATTCGCCGATTTGCCAGCATAAAGCGTTCGTAGCCGGATCGTCCCTAGGACTCGTCGTAGGCTTCCAGATCCAGCAGGTACATATAGGGTTCAACCATCTCGGGACGCTGGAAGGCGATCGCCCGGAGCAGGTGCCAGTCCTGCAGCCCATCGAAGGGGCTGTTGTATTCGTCTTGCTCTAGCCGTTTGGCGAGCTTGGCAACCTCAAGCTCAGTGACATTAGCGACGTCTTGCTTGGAAATACTGAGTGTCGTCATGGCGCATTACCCCCTCAAGTCCAGTGGCATCGACGGTGAAATCACTGCGATGTTAGCCCATGTCTCTATCCTATGCGCTCTGACCCAGGGATGAGGTCACCCGTTGCATAAAAGTTTGCATAAGATTCAGGGCATTCATTGAGATTTCGTGGCCCATGTCGAGTTCGTGGTATTCCACATCGGCACCCAGCTCGGTGAGGCGATCGCGCACCTGATGAGCTGCGGCCAAGGGCACCACTGGATCTTGCCGCCCATGCACCACCAGGACGGGTGGAAGAGATGCTTCAGAAGCGGGCTCTTGTGGTGTAAGGGGCGCGTGAAGATAACCGCTCATCACCATCAGGGCCGCCAGGGGTAGACGACTGCCCACATCCAGGGTCATCGCGCCTCCCTGAGAAAATCCGGCTAGCACGGTGCGGGAGAGAGGAATGCCCGTGGCCTGCTCCAGGGTTTGCAGCCAGTTGAGGAGGCGATCGCGACTGGTCTGCAAATCGGGCTGGCGATCGAAGTCGGGCTGGCTCTGGAAGGAGTACTGAGCGGGCAGGTCATACCACATGAAGCCCCCCGGCGCATAGGGATGGGGAAAGGGGGCATCGGGAAACAGCATATAGTAGTCTTCGGCTCCCAGGTAGGGAGCTAACCCGCTCAAGTCTGCAGCGTTAGCCCCCCAGCCGTGGAGGGCGACAAATAGCCCCGTGGCAGGCTGCCCCGTCTTGGGTTGAATCGTGGTCGCACGCAGTGTCAGGGCTTTTCCTCCTTCAAAAAAACAGGCTCGGCGTCTGCTGGCTATTCTAATCGGTGGAGCTGCCCTTCACCGTGCTCTGCACAACTCTAGCAGGGTCTGAAAGTCCTGAAGATGGTGCCCGGTTCGCTCTCGGCAATGGTTTGCTGCTGCAGAAGGGCGATCGTCTCGTCGGACACGGGAGCGACTTCGGACAAGTCCCTCTGGAATATGTTAAATTTTTGTAGTATAAAAATACTGCTCGATTATCTGCAGGGGCGATCGCAGGTGCAGCCCCAGGGGGGCGAGAACTAGTCCAGCCCCTTACTTCAGGCGACCGGAGCGGGCGATGCTGACCAGCAGCCACAGCCCCACCAAACTGGCGGCGGCAAACAGGGCCACGCTAATCCAGTAGAGTTCGGCGGTTTGCTCCCGCGACGTGATGATGGCTGCCCCCATAATCAGGGATCCCACGATGATGCTGGAGGAGAGCCGGTTGGCGGAGTCACCAATCGTGAGCCGCACCCCGTCCAGGTCGCGCAGCGTCAGGTTCCACTTAAAGGTTTCGGAGCTAAGGCGATCCAGCAAAAACTCAAAGCGGCGCGGCGAGTCGAGGGAGAGGTTCTTCAGCTCCAGGCTGGTGCGCAGCAGGGATTGGAGCGGGTCTTCGCCAATGAGCTGGCGGCGGAACAGGTCGGTGACCAGGGGCCGCACCTCATCCAGGAGATTCACGTCGGGGTTAAACTTGCGCCCCAGCCCCTCCAGGTTCGCCAGGGCTTTGGCATAGAGTCCCATATTGCTGGGCCAGCGCAGGTGATTCTTGCGGGCGGCCTGCAGCACCTCGTAGAAAGCCTGACTGAAGTTCAGCTCCGAAAGGCTGAGGCTGTAGTATTTCCGCAACAAGTAGTCATAGTCACTCTCCAAACGCACCAGGTCCACGGGGCGAACTGGCGTGGCCAGCTTGATGGTGAGCTGGCTGCAGCGCTGGGCATCGGAGTTGACGATCGCCAGCACCATTTCCGTGAGCAGGCCCTGGGTGCGCGGATCGAGGCGGCCCACCATGCCGCAGTCCAGCAGAGCCACCCGACCATCGTTCAGATAGAAGAGATTGCCGGGATGGGGGTCCGCGTGGAAGAAGCCGTCGATGTAGAACTGCTGGAAGAAGGCGCGGAAGATGGTGGTGGTAATGGCCTGACGCTCGGCGGCGATATCGCCATTGAAGCCTTTTCCTTTCAGCTCAGCTTTGAGAATAGGGACGCCGTCTAGCCACTGCATCACCATCATCTTGGGCGTGGTCAGTTCCCAAACGATCGCCGGAATGACGATGCGATCGGGGTCAAACCAGCGGCTGGTGGACAGGTTGCGGCGCAGACGATCGGTGTAGGTGGCTTCTTCGGTGAAGTCAAGTTCAGAACGGAGGGCGTTGGCGAACTCGTCGGCCAGGGAAACAGCATCGTAGTATTCGCCAAAATTGGTGCGAGATACCAGGTCGGCGATGCCTTTAACCAGGGAAATGTCCTGCTCTACTACTGCTTCAATGCCGGGGCGCTGCACCTTGATGGCCACCTCTTCCCCGCTACGGAGAGTGGCTCGGTGAATCTGGGCGACGGAACCAGCGGCGATCGCCTGGGGTTCAATCTTGGTAAACACCTCCTCCAGCGGGCGGGCCAGCTCTTTGCGCACGACAATCTCAACGGCTGACCAGCCTACGGGCGGCACGTTGGCGTGGAGGTCGCTGAGGGCATCAATGTAGTCGGGGGGCAGCAGGTCGGGGCGCGTGCTAAGGAGCTGGCCCAGCTTGACATAGACCGGACCGAGGTCAATCAGAATATTGCGCAGTACGGTGGGGGGAGGCAGCTCGGGCTCGTCCTCCTTGCCGATGCCCACCAGCAGTCGCCGCATGTAGTCCCACCCGTTGCGCAGGACCACCTCTAAAATTTCCCGCTGTCGGGAACTCGTTTGCGTGATGGTTGAGAACACAGCCCCTCCTAGCCATCCAAAGAATTGTTACGTCAGCCGTTTCCCTTCCTATTATGTCGCGATCGGGAAATCTCAGACTCTGAAGCCTCCCCCGAATAGAATTCGGGGGGTTCCCAAACTTTAACTGGCTTTTCGGGCGATCATCCCTATCTGGCCAACTGGTTTGGGCTTAATGGAGAACCGCTCTAAGGGGGGTTGAGCCAGCCTGCTTTCAGACGCGCCTACTTGCTTGCGGTTTTGTGACTGAAACCGTTGCCATGCCTCCATCAGGACTGCTTCCAGCCCGTTGTCAAACTCAAATTGAGCTGACTGCAATAGCAACTCGTCCTCAACGACGTGACGACTCAGAAAGGCGCTGAACAGATCCCGGTGCATCTCAAACCCGCTCACATCCCGGTGAACCCTCTCGCAAAGCGACTTCTTGAACCGCTCGCCGTTCAGGTGAGTTTGCGATAGCGCTGTTGTCTGAGTCGAAAACCGAATGACCTGCCCGCCAGCTCTTTCAGCCTTGCGGGCAAGCTCTGACATGAAAAATCCGGGCGACTTGGCAGCAATGGCTTTGCCATAGCGCTTTTGCCATCCCTTCACCGATACGCGCTCGGTCTTGATGACGTTGCCGATCCTCAGCACGTCATTGGCCAGCTTGCGATTTTGCGACTGAGCATAGGCCGCCTTGCGTCGCTCTAGCTCATGCTTGCGCCTTGCTGCCCTTAGGTAACGCTTTGTCTTAATCCATTGGCGCTGCTCCCCACGCTTGAGACCTTTATTGCCCTGTTTCGGCCTGCCCTTCTTCTTAACCGTTTTGCGTCCCTTGCGGGCCTGAAAATCCGGCTCGAAGTTGTCAGGGTTATGGATGCGCCTGGAGCGCTCCATCTGACGCTGAAGCCGTGCTATCTCAGCCTGATAGGTGGGCATCTGATCAGCCAGAGGCATTAGCTCAGCCTGCTTGTCCCCCACTACGCCAACAACACTGACATTCAGGTCTAGCCCAACCAGGCCATCAGCAACCACGTTCTTCGGCTTCTGGAAGGGGTCTCCTTCATTGATGAGCTGAGCAAAATAGCGCATTTTGCCGTTCAGCTCTTTGCGAAGAATCCGGACATACTTAATTGGACTGCTGAGTCCGTGAAGGATAATTGGATCGCTTTTGTCAATCAGGGGCTTGAGCTTCAGCTTTCCCCAAACGAACTGACCGTCCTTAAATCGGATGCCCTGCTTGTTGCTCTTGCCCTCCATCGACCGAAAGCGACTCGGCACCTTGAAGCGAACACCACGAGCCTTTCCAAGCAACACGCGATCGCAGGCCATAAACGCTCGCGTCGCCAGCTTCTGGATGCACTGCTTATCTAGCTTCTCAGTCATCCAACCCGAAGCATCAGCCGTCTGACAAGCAAACTCTTGAAGGTCGTAGTCGGTGAATCGGTAAGCCTTTCGAGCAGCGCCGAAGGATTGGGAGCGAGCCTTTCTCTCAGCTTTGGTTCCCTTAGGCATCCGCTTCGCTGCTTGGTAAGCGTCCGAGTTCTTGACAAGATTGACGCGAATCATGCCCTCCCCCAGGCAAGCATTCAGCAGACGCATTCCCGCATTAAATCGGGAGCGTAGTTCCTGGTCGCCTGCGCTATCGACAATCAGCGGCATGAGGGTCGTAAAGGTCGGGGTGCTTGAACGCGGCATGAGTGCTGACAAATCTGGCCTGGTGCAATTATACTACTGCAAATATTTTAGGACTGTCAACTTCTATTCAACGGCTGGCAAAGTCAGTGCCGAAACCATTCAGCGCTATATCGAAGACAACCACCACAAATGACGGGAACTAAAGTTCCCGCGTCGCTTTTCCACCTCGCTCTAAAGAGACGAGGCTATCAAGCTCCCGAGCTATTCCTGTATCGGCAGATGGGCATCGGGACATTAACAGAGGCTCGGGCTGTGATATCTTGCGGTCAAAGTGGGTTGGAGCCATCGCGTGACGCTAGCAAACTGGGTTGGGTTTCTCGGCCTCATCATTGCCCTGGTGATTCTATGGCAGTTTCGCCAGATTCTGCTGCTGCTGTTTACCGCTACGGTACTGGCGATCGCCATCAATCATCTCGTCCGCTGGCTGATGCAGAAGTTCCCCAAGCTGAGGCGGAGTGGGGCGATCGCCCTGGCGCTGGTGATCGTGATCCTGGGAGCCGCCATCTTCATTGCCCTGGTGGTGCCTCCCTTTATTGACCAGCTCGGTGAACTGGTGCAGCTCGTTCCCGATGGGTTTCAGCAGCTCCTCGTCTGGGCGGATGACCTGGTTGAGAATCCCCCCGCCTGGTTTCCTGAAATCGAGGAAACCCAGATTCCTGACGTCACCGACATCGTCCAGCAGATTGGCCTGATTATTCGCAACGTCTTCGGCAACTTTTTCGCCTTCTTCTCCAGCACGGCGGCGGTGGGGCTCCAGATCCTGCTGATCCTGGTGCTGACCCTGATGTTTCTGGGGGAGCCATCGGCCTATCGCCGCCTGCTGCTGCGCCTGTTTCCCTCCTTTTATCGACGGCGGGCGGACGAGATTCTTTCCCTCTGTGAGTCTTCTCTGCTCAACTGGATGGGTGGCTTCGCCCTCAGCTCCGTTTTTGTCGCCAGCATGAGTGCCCTGGGGCTGCTGATTCTGGGCATTCCCCTGGTGCTGGCCCATGCCCTGCTGGCGGGATTGGCCAATCTGATTCCCAACATTGGCCCTACCCTGAGCGTAGTCTTTCCCGTGGCGGTAGCTCTGCTCAATTCCCCCGGCAAGGCTCTGATTGTTGTGGTGCTCTATATCGTGATCCAAAACGTCGAGGCCTACTGGTTCACGCCCCTGGTGATGCGGCAGCAGGTATCGCTCCTGCCCGCGGCGGTGCTGGTGGCCCAGCTCTTTTTTGCCTCGTTTTTGGGACCCCTGGGGCTGCTGCTGGCCATTCCCCTGGCGGTGGTGGTGAAAATCTGGTTTGAGGAGACGTTAATCAAGGACGTGCTGGATGGCTGGCAGCGGGAAGAGCGGCGATCGCCCCCCGCATCCTATCCAAACCCCACCCCCACACTGGTTGCTGAATACCAGGGCGGCGTGACGGAAGATACTCGAAACCTCAGTACAAATACGCCTTCCCCCGATCCGGATTCGCAAGCCTGGTCAGCGGAGGCGATCGCCCAGGATCAGCCACCGAGCGATCGATCCCCTACTGAGCCGTGATGCAGTGCTAAACAGTCTTTGGGTCCACCAGTTGAATGCAGCCGTCGCGAATGGCATCCTGCAAAATGGCCAGTAGCGTCAGGTCATGGTCAGATAGGGGATGGGTCGATATCAGGGACTGAATGCGGGCGGCGGTTCCGGGCGACAGTTCCCCTAGGGTGAGGGCATGGCGAATATAGCCCTCCAGTTCCCGGCTCACGGCCGAGGGCGACATCATTACATGGGTCATGGTCGTAGCAAAAAAGACTTTCGCTAGAGATCTTCATGACCGCAGCCCGCAATTACGGGTTGTCAGCAGACTCCTTGCTGCCCGTTTGCACTCGCCAGAGGTTGGTGTAGATGCCCGACTGGGCCAGCAGATCTTCGTGGCGGCCCTGCTCGACAATTTGCCCCTGATCCATGACGTAAATGCAGTCAGCATTGCGAATGGTGGAAAGGCGGTGGGCGATCGCAATGGTCGTCCGGTTCTGGGTAATCGCCTCCAGGGATCGCTGAATTGCTGCCTCCGTCTCGTTGTCCACCGCTGAGGTGGCTTCATCCAGAATCAAAACGGGGGGATCTTTGAGCACGGCGCGGGCGATCGCCAGCCGCTGCCGCTGTCCACCAGAGAGCTTTTGGCCCCGTTCGCCCACGATCGTGTCATAGCCCTGGGGTAACGCTTCAATAAAGTTGTGGGCCTCCGCAATCTTGGCAGCGTGAATCACTTCGGATTGGGAGGCCGTAGGCATGCCGTAGATGATGTTTTCGTAGACCGTGCCATGGAACAGAAACACGTCCTGGCTCACCAGGCCAATCGCCCGCCGCAGATCCCGCAGGTTGATTTGCTGAATATCCAGTCCGTCCAGGATGATACGCCCTGACTGCACCTCATAGAGCCGCAGCAGCAGCTTTACCAGCGTACTCTTGCCCGATCCCGTAGCCCCCACCACTGCCACCGTGTCCCCCGCCGGGATTTGGAGGGAGAGGTCACGAATCACCGGAAACCGCTCATGGTAGGCAAAGGTAATGTTCTGGAGGCTCACCTCCCCCCGCACTGATTCGGTCTGGAGAGGCGTATATCCAGGATGGATAGCAATGGGCGTATCCAGCAGGTCAAACACCCGCGTGGTGGAGGCCATGGCCCGCTGGTACTGGTCAAGGGTGGCCCCCAGCGTGGTGAGGGGCCAGAGCAGCCGCTGGGTCAGGAACACCAGCACGCTGTAGGTGCCCACCGCCAGTTGGCCCCTAGCTGCCGCCAAGCCGCCAAAGAACAGGGTGGCGGTGAACCCCACCAAAATCACCAGGCGGATCAGGGGCACAAAGGCAGCACTCAGGGCAATCGCCCGCTGGTTGCTGCGCCGGTAGGCATCGCTTTCCGCCGTAATCCGCTGCACCTCAAAGGCTTCGGTGGCAAAGCTTTTGATCGTGAGAATGCCGCTGAGATTATTGGCCAGGCGGCTGTTCAAAAAGCCCACCCGCTGGCGCACGTCTCCATAGCGGGGAGCTAACCTTTCCTGAAATACCAGCGATCCCCACAGGATGAAGGGCATGGGCAGCATCGCCATCCAGGCCACCCCCGGAGCCAGGATGAAGAAGGCCGAGCCAATGATGATGATCGTGGTAATGAGCTGGAGAATCTCGCTGGCCCCCGTATCGAGAAACCGCTCTAGCTGGTTAATGTCGTCGTTGAGGATCGCCATCAAGCTGCCTGTGCTGCGGGCCTCAAAGTAGGACAGCTCCAGCTCCTGTAAATGGGCGTAGGCATCCAGCCGCAGCTCGTGCTGAACCGTCTGGGCCAGGTTGCGCCACAGCCACTGGTAGGCATATTGAAAGGCCGACTCCAGGCTCCACACCACCAGCGTCAGCACCGTTAGCACCCCCAACTGGCCCACGACACCGCTGATCCCAATATCGGCTAGCCAGGAGGTTTCCTGGTTGACCACCACATCCACCGCCAGACCGATCAGAGCCGGGGGAGCCAGGTCGAAGACCTTGTTCAGCACCGAACACAGAGAAGCCAGCCAGACCTGCTTACGATAAGCACGCCCATAGCGAATCAGCCGCCGCAGCGGGTGTTGGGGGTGGGGCGATCGCCCCGACGCATGAGGCTGGGCCGATTGAACAGTCGAGTCAGGCGATGCTCCCATAGTGGTACGCAGTAGACGCAGAGGGTAAACGTACCCTTACTTTAGCGGCGGCTGCCCATTACCTGCTCAATCACGGCGTGAACGGCGCTGCGGCTCAGCTTCTCTTCCCCGTGGGCCAGCACATCTAGAGTGGCGTGGGCCAGCGCCAGGGGAATCTGGCAGAAATTGCGGGCCGGACCGTGGGGCAGGGATTGGGTGTAGGCGTCGGCCAGGGCCAGATTGCGGCGAGCGTAGGCCCGCATATCTTCGGGTCGCCAATCCATCGGGAAGAAATCCACGCCTCGGGACAGGTCTTCGGCGTGGTTGCGGGCAATATTTACTGCCTGTAGCCCCCGACCAAAGCCCAGGGCCTGGGTGCGATTGGTCTGGGTGCCGTCATACCAGGCCCACAGATCGGATAGCATCAGCCCTACAGCCCCTGCCACGCTAAAGGTGTAGCGATCCAGATCGGCCTCCGTGCGAATCAGCCAGTTGCAGTCGGCCCAGTAGGCCATGCGGTCAGCCATGGCGGCGGTGGCGTCCCAAATGCGGGGAGCAATGGAAGGTGGGGCCAGTAACGCCCATTCTCCTACCCGCCGCGTCACCTCAGGCAGGGCGACTTCGTGGCTAGCGAGCCCCATCGAGAAGTCGGCAGCGGTATGGCGTTCCGTCGCCCCCTGGAAATTCAGGCTGAGCGATCGCAGCAAAACTGCTGTTGTGGCATTTGATAAACTGGGATGATCCTCGATCTCGTCAATCGCCCGCATCAGCAAGTAAGCCGAAGCAACTGCGTCGAGTAAATTAGATGGCAACCGACTAATCGGAATATAAAACGTTCGACTGGTTTCTTTTAAGACTGCCAAAGCATCCTTACGAAAATCCATCCACTCAACTCCTCACGTCACACCAAAACTTGTGCCTAAGCATAATATGCCAATGACAAGAAAACTAGCATACGAATCACAAACTCTTAGGCCGACCGGCTAGCGATTTGCCGCTCTATAGCTGAAACAAGACTCAATCAGATCGAATAGCTGTCAATGTCCCTTTGTCCCCATCCCTTAGTCAGATCAAGCTGAGGGGTTTAGGCTTTTCTAGAAAATTATTTGGGATGGATTAGCTGGCTCAGTCCGCTTGGTTGCCTGCCCGCTCAAATCACCTTTCTACAGTGGCATCCCTTCGGCAAGCGAGTCGATTTGCTTCAGGCACGGTATCAGAGTGAACCCCTTCTCCCCATGCCAAAGCTCGAATCTGGTAATCTGAACTCTTGGCTATAAGTAGGTCGGCACAATTAAATTCATGTTAGAAAACCGGGGGAG
>JBHJGR010000033.1:0-14859 GCA_050331615.1 Elainellaceae cyanobacterium | reverse complement strand
CGCATCATAGTCTCGCTGTAAGATATTGCGCCGACAAGTTCAGGAATTCTTCATCATCAAAACGGAGAATGGATGACGGGAGGCTGGGAAGCTGTTGATCGATGGGAGGCGATCGCCCCTCACACCCGTCAAAAATGTGTCCAAATATCCCGTGTTACTGAACGAATCATCAACAACACTGAGCCTATCCAGAAGGTCAAAGCCGAAGCCAGTCAGCTTAGAAGTCGTAGCTCCTGCACCAAAAGCTGCTTCACCAGTTGTATTTTTAATGGTGAGATCAAGCTGGATTGTATTGGTGTCAATGTCAGTGAACTGAAAATCAACAAATGCAGATGCCCCCGTGGCTGTCGTGTTGGAAGATGCGCTGGTGTTACCGAATGAGTAGGTAAATGCCTGCGCCGAAACGGGCAGTAGAATTGTAGCCCCAGATGCGAAACCAGCAATCAGGGCTGCAGATATGGCAGTTCCTTGCATGTTTTAAGCCTTTCCCTTAAATGTCTATACAAATTGTTCTCAGACGTAGTACTGCGCTTCTTGGGGCGAAAAGGCAGTTTTAGCATCTCGCATAAGGCAATATAATCATGATGGTCGTAATATGTTCGAAATGCTACATTTTAGACCAGGCTTTTTGTAAGCTTAAAATTGCGAGTCTAGACGCACCCGACCTGGCTCTATAGCTTTATCGTATGGGCGATTACCGTGACCCCGCTAATACCACTGATTTCAAATGCATCTTTGAGCGCAACCATGCTCACGCCGTCTGCAGTTCTGGCTACAGTGACCACCTTTGCTGTTGCTTTGAGTTGGCTATGGAGCGTTAACCAGTTTGCCCACCGGGGTATTCTGTCGCAAACCCTCAGCCGCAAAATCGTTCACGTTGGCACGGGGCCGCTGTTTGTACTGTGCTGGCCACTTTTCCCGGCCTTGCCCGCCGCCCGATTTCTGGCTGCTCTGGTGCCGTTCGTGCTTACCCTCGGCTTTTTTCTGGTAGGCATGGGTTGGGTTGACAACCCGGAGCTGGTTAAGTCAACGACCCGCAATGGCGATCGCCAGGAACTACTACAAGGCCCACTCTATTACGGACTCATGTTTATTGTCTGTACGATAATATTCTGGCGGCACAGTCCCGTCGGGATCCTAGCGCTGATGATGATGTGTGGCGGAGACGGGCTAGCGGATATCGTGGGGCGGCGGTTCGGTACTCACAAGCTACCGCTGAATCCACACAAAAGCTGGGCCGGATCGGCGGCCATGCTGCTGGGTAGCTTCCTGTTTGGCTTTGGCTACGTGGGGTTATTCAACAGTTTGGGCATGTTTCAGCCTGCCCTGACCTTGGGGCCAGCAATGGTGAAAGTGGCGGGAATTGCGATCGCCGCCACTCTGGTCGAGGCACTTCCAGTTCAGGAAGTCGATAACATCACGATTACGCTGACTGTGGTGGGGTTAGGAAGCTTGATGCTCTAAAGATAGTAAAGGGTGGGCACTGCCCACCCTACAGATTGGCCTTGGAGTTAGGCGATTTCTGGGAAAAATTCTACCCCCAATTAAAACGGTCGGTAGGGGCAAATGGCCACTTGCCCCTACGTCATCGGGTAGGATCGTCTTCAAAAATCTCCTTAGCCCATGAGGATAACGTTATCAATGACGTGGATGACGCCGTTGTCCGCTTCAACATCGGGTATGACGACAGTGGCGTTCTTCACCTCAAAGTTATCCGACAGGTCGAGGCTGATGGTAGAGCCCTCTACCGACACCAGCTGATCTTTGTCTGCCAGATCCGACTTCATCAGCTTGCCGGGAACTACATGGTACTTAAGGATGCGGGCCAGCTGGGGCGGATTTTGTACCAGAGTTTGGATGGTGCCCGGCGGCAGCTTGGCAAAAGCATCATCGGTGGGGGCGAATACCGTAAAAGGTCCATCCCCTTTGAGAACAGCCACTAAATCAGCGGCCTGCACCGCAGCAACGAGGGTAGAAAAGCCCTCCGTATTGACAGCGATATCAACAATGTCCGGCATTTTAGTTCCCCTAATTTAGCGATAGTCCTGACTTTGGATCTCCCGCAGGCGCGCTTCAGGGCGCAAGAAGCGATCCATCTGGGCTTCAAAGAACTTGCGGTTGGCCATCAAGTGCTTAGGATTGGGATCATCCAGCGGATACAGCAGAGCAGTCCGCAACGCCTGAATAACTGCTGAGGTGACGTTATACATCGATCGCTGAAAGGTAATGCCCAGCTGGATCAACACATCGTCCTCGCCGCGGGTGTGCTGCCGGTAGTAGTCAATCAAATAGGGGGGCAGAAAGTGGAGCATGTCCTGCATCAGCAGCGTGGGAGGAATGCCAGCGGTGCCGACGGGAAACACATCAGCATAGAGAATGCCATAGTGAAAGTCCTTTTGGTCTTCTGGAACCTGATCCGCCTGGGCATTGTAGGACTTCGTGCCTCGGAAGGGAGCGGTGCGATAAAACACGGCCTCCACGTAGGGCAAGGCAGCTTCATAGAGCCAGGTGAAGCCTTTTGATTTGGGGATGATTTCGTAGCACTCCCCATCGACATAGAGATGATGGTAGATGGGGCGTCCGGCGATCGCAAAGATCCCATTCACCAGAAAATTCATAGCATCGGGTACCCCTTTGAAGCCCCCTTCATCGTAGATATCCGACATCTCGAAAAACACAGGAGCCATCACTTCCCAAAACAGCCCCAGGTTGGAGTAGTAGGAGAGTTCTCGCACCTTTTCAATGAACATTTCCGGGAAGACCTGGTACAGCCCCAGCATCACCGGATTTTTCCGGAAGTAGGCCCGGATGGCGCGATCGCAGTTAGCCTTGTACTCCTCTGAATCCAAATAGGCATCAAACTGGTTCACCGGAGCGTACATATGCCGATGCCACAGCATAGCCCGCATACAGGCTTCGGCGAACTCCATATTGACGCGATCGTGCCACAGGTGGTGGAAGAGCTTGGGCAGTTTGCGCTGCACCTCCCCTTTTTCCATGAAGGCCAGCAGTTCCGGGTGAGCCGTGGCTTCCCCCCGCCAGATGCGCAGGTCGGCGTCGTCGCCGGCGTAGTGGTTGTGGCGGTCTAGGTACTCCTGGGAAATGAAATACTTGAAGAAAGGAAAGGGGTCGAGAAAGACCTTCTCCGCAATGTAGAGCAAGTCGCGCCAGTAAAAGTCCATCGGCACCGCATAGGCTTTGTAGATGCCGATGATCTGCATCAAGTTCTCAGGAGTGTCGGGCAGCATGGAGCCGCCTGCTTCCAGCCGGTGAATTACTTCGGCGTGGGGATGCTGAGAGGGAGGAATTTTGGCAGATTCCGTCGTTTGGGGAAGGGTGGTTGCAGTCATAGGTCAGTTGGCAGAAAATTGACAACGGTTTTTGGGGAGGCCGTGGGGGGAGAGGCGAAGCATTTCGCCAATATATTTGGGGCATGATCAATTCATTCCGGCGAAATGCTTCGCCCCTACAGATTGGGCATTGTTGTTTGGGCATCGACAGCAGTTGTCACCATCGTCTCGGGAGAAACAGCGGCGACCAGTTTGGTAGCGGTTGCCTCGGTCCACCGCACCAGCCAGGTGGGCTGAATCCCTAGAAAGAAGATCAACAGCGCCAGAACCAGAGCAGGGGTGCGCTCGCCCCACTCCACTTTGGGGAAGTAGGCGATCGCATTGTCAAGCTTGCCAAAGCAGGTGCGGTTCAGCAGGATGACGAAATATACCGCCGTTAACCCCGTGCCCACCACACAAAGGAGGGTTTGGACGGGAAAGACCGCATAGCTGCCCTGGAAGATGAGAAATTCCGCCACAAAGCCCGCCAGTCCAGGGATGCCAGCACTAGCCATACCACCTAAAACCAGCAGGGCACTGATGGTGGGTAGACCCCGAATCGGGTTGAGCAGGCCGTTGAGCACATTCAAATCACGAGTCCCCACCTTTAGCTCAACCAAGCCGACCAGGTGGAACAGAATGGCCAGGATGAGACCATGGGCTGCCATTTGGGATACGGCACCAACGAAGCTGAGAGCGGTCATTGAAGCACCCGCCAGCAGAATGTAGCCCATGTGTCCGACAGAACTATAGGCCACCATGCGCTTAATGTCTTTTTGGGCGATCGCCGCCATCGCTCCGTAGAGTACGCTCACCGCTCCCCAAGTGGCCAGCCAGGGAGCCAGTGCGGCCCAGGCATCAGGAAACAGCCCCATCCCAAAGCGAAAGATACCGTAGGTGCCCAGCTTAGCCAGTACCCCGCCCAGCAGCAGCGCCACCGGAGCCGATGCGGCCACATAGGTATCTGGCAGCCAGGTGTGGAACGGAACCAGGGGGATCTTGATGCCAAAGCCCACCAGCAAAGCGCCCAGCAGCAGGAACTGGACTTCAATCGGTAGGGACTGGCCCATCAGGGCGCTGTAGGTGAAATTGGAGGACCCCGTCAGCCACACCAGCCCCAGAAAACCCGCCAGAATGAGCGCGCCCGAAGTGGCCGTATAAATCAAAAACTTTACGGCGGCATAGCCCCGCTGGGCACCTCCCCAAATTGAGATCAGCAGGTAGAAGGGCACCAGCTCTAGCTCATAAAACAGGAAAAAGAGGAGCAGGTTCTGGGCCATGAACGCACCCGCCACCCCGCCGCTTACCAGGAGAATCAGGGCATAGAACAGCCGGGGGCGGGGCGTGTCTTCCCGGCTGCTGAATACCGCAATCCAGGTCAGCAGAGCATTCAGCAGCAACAGCACAATGGCGAGGCCGTCGATTCCCAGGCTATAGTCCAGCCCCAGGGAATCAATCCAGGGGAGATATTCCCGCATCTGTAGACCAGAATTGGTCAAGTCAAAGCGGCTCGCCAGCCACAGCGTCCACAGGAGCAGACCACCCGAGAGCCACAGGGCGGACCAGCGCACCTGCTTAGTGGACAAAGACTGGGGCAGGAAGCCGATGACCAGTGCTCCAATGATTGGAAACCAAATCAATACACTCAGCATGGGTTGGATTTTAGATGAATAACGGTTTCTCCAGTGGGGGCGAGTTGTTCGTCCCCCTTATCCGCAGTTAAGACGCGATTAACCGCCGATGACGATGGAAAGGTTAGCCAAGATTGACCAGGTTGTCAGAATGGCGATGACCACCAGTCCCACTGCAATGGTTAGAACGTAGAACTGGGTCTTGCCGGTGTTGCCATATTTCAGGGTTTCACCGCCGAAGATGGAGGCAACTCCCACCAGGTTGACCAAGCCATCCACTAAGTAGCGATCGCCCCAGTCCACAATGCGCGACAGAATATCGATACCGCCCACAATGCTGGAACGATAGAGCCGGGGGGTGTAGAAATCGTAGGCCAGCAGGTCTTGAATCGGCTTCCAGGGCAGGCGAATGGGCTTCGCAATCGGCCCCAGGTAGGCGATACCGCTGAGGCTGCAGCCAAAGATACTGGACCAGATCAGCAGCAGCGCTACATCTTTATTTAGCGTGGCCCAGGAGGGCAGCAGCGACAGGCTTTCCAAAATGAGCGGCAGGTGGAGGGTCAAAGACCCCATGATGACCATCGGCAGCGTGATGGGCCAGAGGTTTTCGGGCGATCGCTCCGACATTTGCTGAGGTCGATTGCCAAAGATGAGGCAAAAGATACGGGTGACGCCGAAGGCTGCCAGCCCATTTACCGCCAGCAGCAGGCCAGCAATGGCGGGGCGAGTGGTCCACACCCCATCTGTTAGCTTCAGCATGGCCCAAAATCCGCCCAGGGGCGGCAGCGCGATCAGACCCAAGGCTCCAGCTAAAAAGGATAGGCCAGAAACAGGGCGACGGCTCCACAGCCCCCCCAGCTGGGTCAAGTCTTGGCTGATGCTGTTGAGCACCACCGATCCAGTGCTCATAAGCATGGCGGCTACAGCCAGGGCGTGGGTGAGCAGCACCAGAAACGCCGCTTCCACCTGCTGGGTGCCCACAGCAATGAACACAACCCCCATGTAGGCACTGGTGAGGTAGGACAGCGCCCGCTTCACGTCAACTTGGGCGATCGCGATCAGCGTTCCGCCCAGAGCGGTGACGGCCCCAACGGCGATAATTGTCGTCAGGACAACTGGAGAGAGGGCCAGCACCGGCGCTAGCTTAGTGAGAATCCAAGCCCCCGTAGCGACCACCACTGAGTTCCGCAGTACCGTGCTGGGGTAGGGGCCTTCCATCGCCTCATCCAGCCATAGATGCAGGGGAAACTGGGCGCACTTACCCATCGGTCCAGCAATCAAAGCTAGGCCCACCAGGGTAATTAGCGTGGGGTCAACCTCAGCGGTTTGCGCCCACTGGGCCAGTTCACTGAAGTTCCAGGTGCCCGATAGGGGGTAGATAGCCAGCACCCCCATGAGCAGAAACAAATCCCCCACCCGCTTGGTGAGGAAGGCGTCCCGTGCCCCAGTGACCACCAGAGATTGGTTGAACCAGAAGCCAATCAGCAGGTAGGTGCCCAGGGTGAGGATTTCCAGAATCATGTAGCTGAAGAATAGAGAATCGCATAGGGCTAATCCACACATTCCCGCTTCAAATAGCGCCAGCAGCGCATAGAAGCGCGCCCAGCCCCAGTCCATCTCCAGATAGCCCACGGCATAGAGCTGGGCCAGCAGGTTGATGCCCGAAACCAAGATGATGGCCCCGAGGGTAATGGCAGAAATCTCCAGCGGCAGCGTGAGATCTAGGCCAGCTACCTGCAGCCAGGGGAGAGTGATGAACTGCGCCGGTTGATTCCAAACGCCAGCAAAAGCGATCGCCGCGTGTAAGAAGGCGAACGCCGTCATGATTAGATTGACGTAGCCCGCCGGTCGCGGCCCTGTGCGACGGGCGATTGAGGGGAACCAGAAAATTGACAGAACCATGCCCACCAGTGGATAGCATGGAATGAGCCAAGCACTTTGAGCGAGAGCGTTAATCATGGTGTGTCCTACAAACCTTGCAACCATGCAGCAGCGAGAGAACCTCGCCCCTGCCGCAGCATTGACTTGAGTCTATAGCTGGGAAGAAAACATCGGAAAATTTCTATCGTTACCTGTTAGCATACTGTAAATCTAAAAAGATTCAAAAGATCTACGATTGAATTTCTTGAGCCTTGCCTTTGCGATCGCTTATCAGCCCTGCTCGGCGGCATGCCTCAGGACGGGCGGTTTTTGAGTCGGCTATTGACCAGGTTACAGCGATCGCTCGCCGGAATCGATACGGTAAACGTGGTGCCCGCTCCGGGCTGACTGCTCACGGAAATTGTGCCCCCGTGGAGATCTAGGCACTTTTTAACCATGGTCAGTCCCAGCCCCGTCCCGGCGATGTCCCCCACGTTATCAGCCCGGTGAAAGGGTTCAAACATAGTCTCCTGGGTTTCCAGGGGGATGCCGATCCCTGAATCTTTGACTTGAATGATAGCCACCCTATCGTGGTAGGTCAGGTTGAAGTAGATAGTGCTTTCATCGGGGGAGTATTTGATGGCGTTGGAAAGCAAGTTGCTGAGAATATGCCAGATTAGGTTGGCATCAAAGCAGGAGCGGGCGCACTCGTTTTGGGCGGTAAAGATAATTTGGTGGCCTCGCCCCCAGCTAAACTCCATTTCCTGCACCAGGTCTTGACAAAACTGGGTGAGGTCAATCACTTCAGGGTTGAAGCTCAGGTGGTCGCCCTCTACCCGGCTGATGGCTAGGACATCCGTGAGCAGCCGGTCCATAGCCCGAATATCGCGCTGAATGGTGCGGAGATATTCTTGCTTTTGGCTTTCGGGCAGCTCATGGCCGTGGGTTTCTAGAATCTGAGCGTAGGACAGAATAACTGACATGGGGTTGCGAAACTCGTGGGCCACCATGGACCAAAAACGCGACTTGAGTTCGCTCAGTTCCTTCTCCTTTTCTAGCGCCACCTGGACCGCTAACTCCGCCAGGCGACGGCGCAAGGCCACCTCAATGGCAACATGGAGATCCTTCTCATCAAAAGGCTTGATAATGTAGCCAAACGGTTCCGTGATCTTGGCCCGCTGTAGGGTGGTTTCATCGGCATAGGCCGTGAGGTAAATCACCGGAATGTCTTGTTGGCTGCGGATATGTTCGGCGGCTTCTACCCCGTCCATATCGCCCTTCAAACGAATATCCATCAAGATGAGGTCAGGGTGCTGGTCAGCGGCAGCCGCGATCGCATCTTGCCCCGTGGAAACCGACGCGGCGATCGCGTATCCCAATTTCTTCAGCCGTTTCTCAATGTCTCGGGCGACGACGCGTTCATCCTCAACGACTAAAATTTTCTTACCAGCCATCGGTTTCAAACCCTTCCTGTCGGCTCTATCTCCGTAAAAGCAATCGTGAACGTCGTGCCACCGTCACGGTTCAGCTCGATTTCGCCCCCCAACTGCTCGGTAAAAATACAGACCAGCTCCAGACCAAGGGATTCAGTATTGCGAAAATCGATATCGGTCGGAAATCCACTCCCATTGTCACTGATCGTGAGGGAGAATTCACCATCAGCCAGCGGAATAATATCGATGCTGATTAGGTTGTACTCTTGCTGGTGTTTAAAGGCGTGCTTGAGGGAATTCGAGACTAGCTCATTAATAATCAACCCGCAAGGAATGGCCGTATCGATATTAAACCAGATATTATCGGCCCGAATCTGCCGGACGATGTTTTGAGCGCTGGCCCCGTAGGACTGGAACAGGGGATCGGTGAGGTCGCGGACATACTCCGCAAAGTTAATGCGCAGTAGATCGCTGGACTGGTAGAGCTTTTCATGGATGAGCGCCATGGAGCGGATGCGGTGCTGGCTATCGCGAAACAGGGCCAGCACCTTGTCGTCTTTGATGAAGTCGGACTGGAGCCGCAGCACGCTGGAGATCACCTGCAGGTTGTTTTTGACCCGGTGATGCACCTCCTTGAGCAGCACTTCCTTCTCTTTTAGCGACGCCTTTAGCTGTTCCTCGGCCCGTCGTCGCTCCGATAGCTCTAGCTGAAGCTGCTCGTAGAGTTCCGACTGCTGAATCGCGATCGCCATGTGGGTGGCCAACTGCTGCAGCAGATCGATTTCAAAAGAGCGCCAGTGGCGTGGTCCTGCGCAGTGGTAGGCACAGAGCAGCCCCCACAGGTGGTCACCCTGAAGCACGGGCACGATGAGACTAGCCCGCACATCAAACAGCGCCAAGATGTCGATATGGCACTGGGTCAGCCCAGCGGTGTAGATATCCTCCGTCACCTGGATGCGCCCATCTCGGTAGGCTTGGGCGTAATTTTGGGCAAAGCAGGTGTCTTTTAGCCGATGATGGAGGGCAGGTGGCCAACCGTCAGCCACCGATTCCACCGCGACGGTGCCGCTCATGTCGGGGTTGAACTGGTAGATGAGGACGCGATCGGTGCGCAGGGAAGTGCGTACGTCATCTACCGCCGTTTGCAAAATTTCCTGGAGGTTGAGGGATTCGCGGATATGCAGGGCGATCGCCGACAGCAGCCGAATGGACTCAATCTGCTCCAAAAACTCCGTGGGGTTATCCAGCAGCTTGGTGGTCAGATCTTGGGCATCTTCAGTGGCGGGGCGATCGCTCTCAGCGATAAACGTTTGGACAGAGTGCTGGAGCTGGTGGATGCTTGACCGCATCTCCTCCACGGCCAGATCCTGAACAAAGCTGGTGAGGGAAATCAAATTTGGGGGCTCACCGTCGTCGAACACCAGCGCATAGGGACAGTGACGCTGCTGCATCAGCCAGTGGGCCACCAGCACCGTCTCCGAAGGGCGAAACCGCAGCACCTCCCCCATGATTTGCTGGGCCTGGATTTGGCCTAGATCGACGCCGATTTGGGAGAGCTGAAGAATGTCGTGGGCCAGCACCAAACCCACCGGAGACTGACCGTTTGTCGGTGTGGTGGCGATCGCCGCTGCTTCCACCCCGGCAGTGACCATCTGCTGAGCAATTTCGGCAACGGTTGTCGTTGTCGCTGCCCAGATTACGGGCCTGCCCTCCAGCTCGGACAGGGGGCAGCGCTTCAAAAGCTCGTTTAAAGGGAGCAGGCGGCGCAGGCTGGCGGGGGTAACGACGCCCACCTGTCGCCCCAGGTCGTTCAACACCGGTAGAGCATGGAGGCGCTGCTGCTGCATCAGGGCGATCGCCCCGAATAGGTCATCTTCCTGCGCATCGATCCAGGTAGCGTCTGGGGGGCGCATCACTTCGCGCACGGTGGTGGGGGCACAGACTGGAGGAGTGGCGATCGCCCGCAGTAGGCATGGCTGATCTAATACTCCTACGAGCTGTCCCTGATCTTCCACCAGCAGGGTGTGGGCGCGGGCCTGGCTGGTGAGCATTCCGTCTACCGAGCCATCGAGGCCAGGCAGCAAGCAGCTACTCTGAGCTTTGCCCGCCATGGCGATCGCCTCCACCAGGGGCGCAGCGGCTGACACGGTCAGCGGACGTCGGTCGATGGCTTGCTGGAGGTTTAGGCAAAGGGGTTGGGAGGCTTGGGCAGGCATGCAAACACTCAAGTAAACCGGTTTCTATCATTGTGCCTGCTCACCCCCATAAGCGCGAGCAATGTTTGCACTCCTTAGCCAATTTCCGAATATGAATCGCCTAAGCGCCAAAATAGCTGGGTTCGTTCCCTGGCTTCCACTTGATGTTGCAGCCAATGCTGGGCTTTTGGTCAGCAGACACGGGCTGATCGGCCAAGACGGCATCAATCGCAGCCCGCAGGTCGGTTCCCGTTACTGGACGATCGTTGCTGGGTCGGCTGTCGTCTAGCTGCCCCCGATAAACCAGGGTGCGATCGCCGTTGAATAGGAAGAAATCAGGCGTACAGGCAGCAGTGTAGGCTTTAGCCACCTCCTGGGATTCGTCATAGCAGATAGGAAATGCTAAGTTCAGCTCCTCCGCCATTTCCTTGAGGCGAGCCGGGGCATCGTCAGGATAGTTGGCCATGTCGTTGGCGCTAATGGCCACAATGCCGATGCCTTTGTCGGCGTAGTCCCGTCCCAGGCGCACCAGCTCTACCCGAATGTGCTTGACAAAGGGACAGTGGCGGCAGATGAACATCACCAGCAGCGCCTTCTTGTCGGCAAAAGTCGTCAGGGAGATGGTCTGCCCTGACACCACATCCGGCAGGCTGAAGTCGGGGGCTTTGGTGCCCAGATTCATCATGGTTGAAGCTGTTAGAGCCATCAGATTTCTCCTCTGCGCTAGAATCACTCGCTAAGATTTGCTTTCGGGGTCGCTTTCAAGTTTACGGCGGGATCAGCGGGTAAAACGCTGCATTGACCCTGGTGGCGCAGCAGATGGTCACACAGCACTAGGGCGACCATCGCCTCCACCATGGGCACCGCTCGGGGCAGTACGCAGGGATCATGGCGACCCTTGGCGGCTAGCTGGGTTGCTTCCCCGTCTCGCGTGACGGTGCGCTGCTCTTTGCGAATCGTTGCGGTTGGCTTAAACGCGGCCCGGATCAAAATCGTTTCGCCGTTGCTGATACCCCCCTGCACCCCGCCGGACCGGTTGGTGCGGGTGCGGGGCTGGCCCTGCTCATCGATGTAAAACTCGTCGTTGTGCTCGCTGCCCGTCAGCAGGGTACCACCAAACCCCGAGCCGATTTCAAAGCCCTTGCTGGCCGGGAGGGACATCACCCCCTTCGCTAAATCCGCCTCTAGCTTATCGAACACGGGCGAACCCAGACCTCGGGGCACTCGACGGGCCACGCATTCCACCACGCCTCCCAGGGAATCGCCCGATCGCCCCACCTGTTCAATCAGGTCGATCATGCGCTCGGCACATTCAGCATCGGGGCAGCGGACGATGTTGCTTTCCACCTGCGTCTGGGTAACGGTTTCAGGGTCTACTAAACCCTCCAGATCCTTAATGCGCTTGACGTAGCCAATGATTTCTACCCCAGCCGCCTGCTGCAGGATTTTTTTGGCGATCGCCCCTGCTGCTACCCGACCAATGGTTTCCCGCGCCGACGAGCGACCGCCTCCCTGGTAGTTGCGGATGCCGTACTTGGCATCATAGGTGGCGTCAGCGTGGGAGGGGCGATACTTGGTTGCCATCTCGCCATAGTCCTGGGGGCGGGCATCCTTGTTGCGCACCAGAATGGTGATCGGGGTGCCCAGGGTCTTTCCCTGGAAAGTCCCCGATAGAATCTCGCAGGTATCGGTTTCTTTGCGGGGCGTGGTAATTTTGCTCTGACCGGGGCGGCGTCGATCTAGATCAAACTGAATGTCGCTCTCAGCCAGGTCAAGGCGGGGCGGGCAGCCATCAATCACTACCCCCACGCCCCCACCGTGGGATTCGCCGAAGGTGGTGACGCGAAATAGATGCCCAAACGTATTACCCATAGTGTCTGAAAGGTTTAGAGTGGATGCCTTGTGCTGATTGCTCGAACGAAGTAGTTAAAAAAATTGCTTTCTTGGGGGTGTGCGCCTCGGCGGGGCGCACACCCCACAAAGCGTAAGAATTGTGCTTGAGCACCTACTCAGGCTTGAACTGGTCGGTGTACTCGGCAGCGTACTGGGATTGGGGGCTATCGCCCATCAGCTCAGGGTAGCGCTCGGTTACCGGCAGAGCCTTCATGTCGGAGGTTGTAGAGATATGACCAATGTAGTAAGCACCGGGTTCGATGTCTAGGGAACTGGCGGTAACATCGCCCTCCAATCGAGCCGTGCGGCTGAGGCTGAGCCGTCCTTCTACATAGAGGCGAGCCTTGATAACGCCATGCACGATGAGGTTGTGCGCCCGAATCTCTGGCCCTTCGATTAGCCCGCCCTGGGACACCTCCATATCGCCGATGACTTCCACGTTGCCGTGGACAATACCATCGATACGCAGGCTGCCCTCCACGTGCAAATCCCCCTGAAACTCGCTTTTCTCGCCTAGATAGGTGATCAAATTTGTCCGCTTTCGCCAAATCATTGCCAAGCCCTCAAGGTCGCCTTTGCATAGAAAACCAGCCCTGGCCAAGCAGCTCGCCTGACCTAATCTACCTGTCGCTTTCCCTGACCCAGGTAGCCCAGCGGATCAACTGCAGCCCCGTTGCGTACTACAGAGTAGTGCAAGTGAGGTCCCGTCGATCGCCCCGTGCTCCCCAGATATCCAATCAGCTCACCCTGATCGACCGATGTGCCCGTTACCACGGCCAGATCGGACAAGTGGGCATACAGCGTACTGTAACCGTAGCCGTGGTCGATGACAACATGATAGCCGTATCCCCCCGAATATTCCGCAGTTTTAACCACGCCCGCTGCAGTGGTATAGACGGGAGTGCCCACCGGCCCCGGAAAATCAATGCCCTGATGCAGCTCGTATCCCCGGCCAAAGGGGTTGGGGCGCAGGCCAAACTTTGACGAGATAGGCAGGGGAGCTTTTACCGGACGCCCCGCCGGTTTGGCCGCAGCCCTGGCGGCCTCTTCATCCAGAGTTTTGTCTAGAGCGGGCTTGACCTGCTGATGGAAACGGGAGGTCAGCGTGGTTAGCTTGAGCTGAGCTAGCTCAAACAGCGTTTCTGGAGCAAGCTGCATGCTGACGCCCCCTTGCGATCGCCCCCCTGAGTTAGCGTCCCTCGCCGGTTGGCCATGAGGCTGGGCTGAATTAACGTTTTGCTGTTCGTTAGAGCTGGTGACCTGATCGGGTTCTGCCGTCGTTTCAGGATTGGGGTCTGGCTGAGGTCTGGCTGGAGCATCGGCCCCAGCATCTGGCTGAGTTAGCCCGGCGCGTTCCTGCAGGACTTTGATCTCAGCGTCTAGCATATCCAGCTCTTTGACAACTTCATCGGCGGCCTGACTGAGATGGCTGTTTTGCTGCGCAAGCTGGCGATTCTCTCGATGAAGAGAGTAAAACGTCATTCCTAGCCAGACGAAGGGGAGGGAAAAGGCGATCGCCAACCCAATTCCCGTCGGTACCGGGCGAATCGACAGAGTAACGGGTAGACGCCCGGTGCGCGCGATTAAAATTGTGTATTTCTCAGGAGTCGTTCGTCGCATTCAACCTCAGGAATACTGCCGTGGGAAATCATACCAAACTTTGGGGATCACTCCTCTAGGGTCGGTTTCAGCCCAAAGCGAGTGCTCGTCACAGGAGTAAAACCAGCAAAAAAAAGCGCCCGCAGGGGACGCTCAGACAGGATTATTTGAGGTTGAGAGTTAGCCGAATGGCCTAAGCCTTGATTAACCGTCGATGCTGGGGGCGGTTAGGGCCACCGGAGTCGCCTCAGCGCCAGCCAGATCCAGCGGGAAGTTGTGGGCGTTGCGCTCGTGCATCACCTCGAAACCAATGTTGGCCCGGTTGAGCACGTCGGCCCAGGTGCTGATCACGTGACCCTGGGAGTCGATGACGCTCTGGTTGAAGTTGAACCCGTTCAGGTTGAACGCCATCGTGCTGATGCCCAACGCCGTGAACCAGATGCCAATCACCGGCCACGCACCCAAGAAGAAGTGCAGGCTGCGGCTATTGTTGAAGCTGGCGTATTGGAAGATCAGACGACCGAAGTAGCCGTGAGCCGCAACGATGTTGTAGGTCTCTTCTTCTTGACCAAACTTGTAGCCGTAGTTCTGAGACTCGTTCTCGGTGGTCTCACGCACCAGCGAAGAGGTCACTAGTGAACCGTGCATGGCGCTGAACAGCGAACCACCGAACACACCAGCCACACCCAGCATGTGGAAGGGGTGCATCAGGATGTTGTGCTCTGCCTGGAACACGAACATGAAGTTGAAGGTACCGGAAATACCCAGGGGCATACCATCAGAGAAGGAACCCTGGCCGATGGGGTAGATCAGGAATACTGCGGAAGCGGCTGCAACGGGGGCAGAGTAAGCGACGCAGATCCAAGGACGCATGCCCAAGCGGTAGCTCAGTTCCCACTCACGACCCATGTAGCAGAAG
>JBHJGR010000032.1:0-20124 GCA_050331615.1 Elainellaceae cyanobacterium | reverse complement strand
GAATCCATTGCTGTGGCTTGGGAAGGAACGGGGCGATCGCTGTAGTCTGAAGCATTGATTCTTAGCAAATGAATGAAAGCTGAAGTCTATGAAGACTGTTTCGCCGAGTTTAGCAGTCTTGACCAAAAAAAAATGCCCAGCCCGTACCCACGGACTGGACAATGGAGCGATAAATGGACATGAGTAAATTCAGTGGAGCGCGCTCCCCGGCAGGGGGCATACCCCACCATAGCGTCGTTTATTTGTTACCTACATAG
Organism: Elainellaceae cyanobacterium; assembly: GCA_050331615.1. Taxonomy (GTDB): domain Bacteria; phylum Cyanobacteriota; class Cyanobacteriia; order CAKZMO01; family CAKZMO01; genus JAYKGU01. The sequence goes on along the minus strand of JBHJGR010000032.1, from coordinate 19,867 downwards.
CTAAACTCACTGCTTACATAGGGTAGGACGGCTGAAACCGTACGCCCCGGTAGACGAACTGGAGCGCCCCCCGGTCAATATCGCTGCGGTGATGGTAAGGCCGTGCTCCATCAATCTCGACAGGGCAACCGCGATAACATCCGACGACTGCATAGGGAAGAACTGCGGGGGCAGAAGTGGAGCGGGAGTAGTCAATGCCGCGATACTTGAGTTTCATGGCGACCTCCAGATAGTAAAGAGTTGAATCATCTGAAGGTCTATACGGGGCAGTGCTGGACTTTATGCAGGCATCAGCAGGAAAAATCAGAAAAAAAGTCTAGAAACTATTGTCCTGCTCTACTCAAAGCCGCAGCAGGGTTGAGCAAGAGCGTCGGCAACCCGTTCTAGACCAACCTGCTGAGTCCTGAGAGCACTTCCATCTAGCGGATTATTGCCGTACTGTGCTGATGTCCATCGCCATGCTACGACACGACCGGGCCATTCTCTCTGCTGGAGCTGATCGCAATTGGGAGTCCGTAAGATAGGGACTCAAGTCCAGAACACTGCCAACGGTGAACTGAACCTGGGTATTCTGAGCCAGCGCTTGTTCGTTAGCCCAGGCGATCGCACTCGGCGCAATATCGATGCCATAAGCGTCATAGCCTTGCTGGAACAGCCAGATAGCTAAATCCCCAGTACCACAGCCCAGGTCGAGAATTTGCAACAGCTCAATAACCGCTGGTAAAACCAAATAGTGGGGGTTGCCAAAAGCGGCGAAATCTGGCCTAACAAAGATATGAGTTCCACAAACGAGTCTGCTCCCAATCGACCCACCGCTCCCGCCAATGACGTGGAGTACTGACAACGTATCGTGCAGGGGCAACAGCAGCAGATCAAAACACTCCAACCAATCAATGAGAGGATTGGCAGTATTATTTGAGCACACAGGGTATCAAGCGCCCCAAGGTGGTGCGTTAAGCAGGTCGTCTCCGTCCTGAAAATCGCGGATTCGATTGCGGCCATGGGCTTTATGCAGAACAAAGGTATCTTCTCCGCTACCACCCTTGAGGTTGTCGTTACCTTTGCCACCAATCAGGGTATCATCTCCAGCGTTGCCAATTAGTTTGTCATTACCCTTGTTACCTTTCATTAAATCGTCTCCTGCTCCACCCTTCAGACGATCGCGTCCTTTGCCGCCGATTAAGCGATCGTCACCATCTAGTCCCAGTAGAACATCATTTCCAGCACCACCTATCAGGCGATCGTCGCCCAAGCCACCAACCAGACGGTCTTTACTTGCGGGAGCCCTTCAGGGATAAACCCGTGATTGGTGCAGGAGGTGGAGCAGGTGTAATATCGGGCGTCTCGTCCACCGGGATCTGAGTATCAGGTGAAGATCCATCTGTGCTAGGTGGAAGGATAGGATCATCCGGTATGTCTTCTGCTGGATTAGACACAATTAAGAGGAAGCGATCGCCACCATCTGTTCCCGTTCCATCTCCACTGTCCGCCGCTGGTTTGCCAAAGGTCGCCACTACCGCCGCCCTTCACGAGAAGATTTGCGGCATTTGGCGATCGCCGATTTCCTGCTGGAACACTACCACGAGATTCCGGACCACCTGCGGGAAACACTCTGTCTCCAACAGATCTTGGAAGCAGAGCCAACCGAACAGGACGAGCGATAGCACAACTTGAGCAAAAAAGAAATTGCCAGGTGATATTTCTTTTTCGGGCAGCTCTCGCTAGCCTGACGTTTGATGTGTTTCGGTAGGTGAGTGGTGACAGCTATGACGACAGTGAGGATCAGCGTTGGCCAGCAGGTCGCTCAAGAAGTGGCGGCAATTCGAGCAGAATTGGCAGCACGAGGCTATTCGATGCGGAAGCATCCCCGACGAGCAGTGTGGACAATCCAGGTTAGCCCCGACGAGGCTTACCATCCCAATGTCCTTAATCCCGATTCTAAAGATGGTTTAGCAACCCTTTTCAGCGGTCCACTGAGCCCATGATGATGTCAATGCTGCCGAGAATGACTACGATATCGGCAACTTTGACGCCCTTGAGCAGGTGCGGCAGGATTTGCAGGTTGTTGAAGTCAGCCGCACGAATCTTCCAGCGCCAGGGAAAGACCCGGTCATCACCCATGATGTAGATGCCGAGTTCTCCCTTGCCGCTCTCCAGGCGAACGTAATGTTCCCCCTGGGGAATTTTGAAAGTCGGGGCTACCTTTTTGCCGATGAACTGGTAGTCAAAGCCATTCCATTCTGACTTTGGTCCCGCTGCCATGCGGTGGGCTTCCAGGTTCTCGTAGGCATCGCCGGGTATCTGGGCGATCGCCTGCCGCAGAATCTTAACGGACTCGCGCATCTCGCCAATTCGGACAAAATACCGCGCCAGACAGTCCCCTGCCGTCTCCCACTGGACGTCCCAGTCAAAGTCGTCGTAGCACTCATAGTGGTCAACCTTGCGCAGGTCCCACTGCACACCCGAAGCCCGCAGCATCGGCCCCGACAGGCCCCAGTTGATGGCCGTCTCCCGGTCGATGGTGCCGATTCCCTCAATGCGGCGGCGAAAGATGGGATTCTCGCTGATCAGGCGCTCATACTCATCGACCTTGGCGGCAAAGTAGTTGCAAAAGTCCTGGCACTTCTCCAGCCAGCCGTAGGGTAAATCAACGGCAACTCCACCCACGCGGAAGTAGTTGTTGTTCACCATGCGCGACCCGGTGGCGGCTTCCCAGAGGTCGTAGATCATTTCCCGCTCGCGAAAAATGTAAAAGAAGGGCGTGCCTGCCCCCATATCCAGCATGAACGGCCCCAGCCACAGGAGATGGTTGGCGATGCGGTTCAGCTCCAGCATGAGCACGCGGATGTAGCTGGCCCGTTTGGGTACGGCAATACCAGCCAGCCGCTCGACAGCGTTGACCGTAACGGCTTCGTTGAACATGCCCGCCGCATAGTCCCATCGGCTGACGTAGGGGATGTACATGATGGGGGTGCGGCTTTCGGCAATCTTTTCCATACCGCGATGCAGATAGCCAATCACCGGTTCGCAATCAACCACCTCCTCGCCGTCCAGGGTGACGATCAGGCGGAAGCAGCCGTGCATCGAAGGATGATGGGGACCCATGTTGATCACCATCGGCTGCGTCTTGGTTTCAATCATCCTCATGGGGTATCCCTCCTTTCCGAACTGGATTGGCACTGACGCTACCCACCAGTATCCAGAGCGGGCGACCGAGTGTCTTGTAGATTCTTCCGGTTTTTGGAGGTTCTTCCGATTATTTCGCCTGCCGCACGAATGTCCCAGGCGTGACGCCCACCAACCGCTTGAAGTGGCGGTGAAAGTGGCTCTGGTCAGCGAATCCGACGGCTTTAGCCACCTCGGCAATGGTCGCTTCGCCCTGTCCCAGCAATGCTTGAGACCGCTTGATGCGGCAATGGATCACGTATTGGTGAGGCGACAGCCCAGTGGATTGCTTGAAGAGTTGGGAGAAGTAGTGGGCGCTCATCTGAGCCACGCTCGCCAACTCATTGAGGCTCAAGTCCTGGCTGAGATGGGCCTGGATGTAGTCCACCACCTGCTGGAGTTTCAGCTTCGGCAGACCGCCCCCATAGGTCGGTAACACTGCCTGATTGGCACAGTAGTACTGGAGGAGGTGAACCATCAGGGCAGTCGTCATCGTCTCCGCATACAGGCGGCTGGCGCTTTTGGAATCTTCCAAGGCCCGCTTGAGCGCCAGGCCGATTTGATGGACGAGGGGATCGGCGCTGGCAAAATGGGGAACGAGTTCGACGCCATCGCGCTCGGTCGTCTCATCGATGGTGCGAGCAAATGCTTGGGGATCAAGCCCCAGGACGATCACCCCTCCCCCGGCTTCCGAATGGGTTTGATGCCAGGTTTCTGCGGGAACAATCACGACATCACCCTGCACGACCCGCTCGTGATGGCGATCGCCACCAATAGTTCGTTTGACTGAGGCAGGCTTGGGCATATCCACAAAGATGCCGATGCCATGCTGCCTGGAGGCAATCTCGGGAGTCTGTCCCGGCCAGAAGTAGTCGTAGGCGACCAGGATGCTGTCCCACTGGGCCGCGACGCTACTCAGGAGGGGCGATCGCCCAAAAATGCGCCGATATCCGGCTTCCTGTTCCCTGGCAAAATCAACGGTGAGGGACGGCATAGCGATCACTCAAAAAATGGCATTTTACATTGACTGGTTCCTCATTTATAGCAGAACTGGCGATTCAAAGCTTCTCAATTTGACCCACCACCTCTAGCTGATCCTGGTCATTGACCTGCATCACGACCATCTCTCCAGACGAAACGCCGCTGCCAGCGATCGCCGAGATATTCACGAAGTGAGTCACCATCACGGTGACGCCCTGGGTGTCGGGATGGTTGACCATGAACTCCCGCAGGCGTTGCGTTTGTGTAGAACCTTGGGAGCGATCGCTGAAGAACGAATTCAGGGGCGGAAACGGTTCGACGGAACCCAGATCCAGTAGCTCGGCGGTTTCAAGGCAGCGGCACCACTCGCTGGAGAGCACCTGCTGGACAGCCACATTCTTTTCCCTGAAGGCGTTGCCGGTCCGTCTAGCCTGGGCACGGCCCTCCTCGGATAGATTGCGCTGGGTGGCGCAGTCATCGAGCTGGAAGTTGAGTGGGTCGCCAGTGCCGGGGGCGATCGCCTTGCCACCTAGCTCTGATTCAAACCAAACCCATCAAACGCCATTGAATCGTATGGACAGTAGCTGGCTGACTCATATAAGTCTAGCGGACGGGAAAGAGGGCTGAGGGGGGAAGCGCTACTGGATCATCATCCAAAGACAGTAGGAAGTTAATTAGATCCGTTTGATCCTGAGGCTCATAGCCGGCCTGTTGATCGACCCAATATTCATGGCCCTGACCACTGACATTGGCTCGTTGTAAGTCGGAGCTAGCCCGATTCGCTTCTACCATAGGCGATCGCAGATTACGGTCCACCAGCATGCGCAAGCTGGCTGCCGGGTAGGGTTTGATGCCCTGCATAAAAGTGCCCACCATGCCGATCTGGGTCGGGTCGGCCACGGTAAACCAGCCATCCTCCTCCGCTTTCAGAGCAGTAGCACTGGCGGCCACTCCGCCATCATGCAGATAGGGCGCGTGTAAGTAGACCCCAATGAGCTTCATCACTTTGTAACCACCGTCCGGGTCGCTGAGAGCATAGGCCAGCTGGATATCTTCTTCTGGGGTGATATCGGTCGGCACGGGCAAGACTTTGGGATTGGGGGGCAGCGGTACCAAGGTACTGGGTGCATAGGTGTCAGGCGGCGCAAACCCTTCCGCAAATTTCATCGAGGCTGGAGCCCGTTGCGGCTGGGTCTTCACTTCGCGCTGGGGAATCACCCGATGATTGGTGAAGTAGCGCCCGCTATGGCAGGTAGTGCAGTTAGCATCGTCAAAGATCTTGGCCCCCCGGCGCACTGAGGCAACGTCCTGAATAGCTTCTTTGGGCGGTGGTGCCAGACTATTTTGCCAGGCGGACAGGCCATTGAGTTGAGCGGCGACGGGATGCCCTGGGGTAGCCGCCATCAGGCCATTTTGCATAAACAGAGTACCCTGGGGATATTCTGGCATCTGGATTGTATAGTTGAGACCGGGAGAACCGGGGGTGGGATCGACTTGATCGAAAAACTCCGATGGTCGCGCCCCCTCCGGTAGCCGAAAATGGCGATTAGGCGCATTTTGAAACATCGTGCCTAGATAGATCTCCTTATCGATTCTAAGCACTATCCGGCCTTAAGTTGATATCCAACAAATGTACGAACTGGCATGAGAATCTCCTAAATCCGCCTTACTCATAACGTCTATGTCCCCAAAGCCAACATGAGCGGCCAGAGCACCAATCCGAATAGGGCAAAAGCGGAGAGAGTAAGGGTAATCACCAAAGCCGCGATCGCCTTCCACCAATGAAAGTGATGCGCCCGCCGAATTGCAATCACCAAAGTGACCAAAAGGCTCACGAAAATTAACAGCGAAAATATAGCTCCTAGGGCTTCTGACCAGTTCATCGCCGCGATCGCAGGTCCGGTGAAAATTAACGGAAATAGTCCCTGGGCGATCGCCAGCGCAGTGGATCTGCCGTTTCCCGCACCACCGAGCCATTGGGAGATCAGATTGATTGATGCCGAAAACCAGTACCAGCCCAACAGTCCAGCAAAGAGAAACGTCATGGTCAAAAGAATGACGCCAAAGGCTCCAACACCTAGAGCACCTGCCGCGTTCAGCGTCAAAATGACGATTACCAACAGCCCAATCGGCAATGCCAGTTGAGCGGCAAAGGCGCGATCGCTGGTCGGGCGAAACATAGTTGAGTAAAGCGCATCTAGCATAGCTGCCGCCTCCTGAATTCCTCCATTGCCGCTTATTCCATCAGCATCAGCGGAACTTTGTTCCAGCGCAGGAGTCGGGCCGTTTCATACCCAGGAAAGAGCTTTTCTAGCTGGGCGGTGAAGAACGTATTCAGCACGTCAGGAAAGACGGGAGCCAGGTAATTCTGAATAACTGGTTCCCCCGGAATTCCGCCGAGATCGGCGGCAATGGCGATCGCGTCTGAATAATTGCCCAGGGAATCAACCAGGTTCAGCTCCAGTGCCTGGGTGCCTGTGTAGATGCGGCCATCCGCCAGCGCTCGCACTTCGTCAACGGGAATATCTCGTCCCTGTCCGACGACCTGTAAAAACTCCTCAAAGATCTCATCGACCAGGGATTGCAAAATATCTAACTCTGCCGCCGTGGTTTCCCGAAAAGGCGAAAGAATGTCTTTGTAAGGACCACTCTTCACAATGGTTGCCTCGACGCCAACTTGATTCAGCAATTCAAAAACTTTGATGCTCTGAATAATGACCCCGATGGACCCGGTAATGGTGCTGGGATTGGCAACAATGTGATTGGCGGCACTGGCAATGTAGTATCCTCCCGAAGCTGCCACATCCCCAAAACTCGCCACAATGGGAATTTCGGTTTCTTCGCGAATGCGTATCAGCTCGTCATAAATCTCCTGGGAGGCTGCGGCACTCCCCCCCGGACTGTTGATTTGCAGCAGAATGGCTTTAATATCGTCTTCTTCGGCCCGCCGTAAGCCCTTTACGATGTCGTCAGCGTTGGGATTCACATCCCCGAAAGCCCCTCCCTCTGCGCTGGAGATGGTCCCCCGAATGGGGAATAGGGCAATGTTGGCAGACCCTGCTGATGTCATGCCAAAGCTGGGTGCTTCTGCACGGGGAGCGCGATCGCTGACCCAGTTGCCAATTGCGGCAATCAAACAAATGACCACCAGGGTGAGGGCCAAAATTCGGTCAAGACGCATAGGGCGATTCCTTTTCAGCACTGGCCTGTGCGGTATGAGCCGCTTGAGGACGACGTCATCGAGCTACAGAAAGCATTTGAAGCGACAAATCTCCCCTTCATTAATCTATTTCAGCCATTACTGGACATCCCTCAATAGAGAGAGATGCTGCGGAGTCTCGAAAACGCTACGGCGAAACTTATTCATAGCTTAATACGCTTGTTTCTTGCGAAAACTTGTTTCTTGCGAAAACTTGCGCTACCTTCTTGTCCAGCGCTCGGACAACCCGCGCTTCCCGAGAGTGCACCTACATTTCCAGGAAGCTAACTCCCAAATGATGTGACGGCAGCATGAAGGCTATTGCAGATTTTAACTATCAAGCGCGTGGGGTATCAACTTAAGGCGGGAAAGTGGGGGCGCTAAGCGCCCCACTTTCCCGTTAATTTTGTCCTGCTTTAAGCGGGAACCCAAGCGCGTGTTCACCACCCACTGGCAGCCATCAGGTGGGGGCAATGTGCCCCTGCCACCAGCAGACGTGCAGCAGGCTCCTTCAGGATTGGGCTATGTCCTACCGTCAACTACTCCTCCAGTGCGATCGCACTGCTCTCGTAGTGGTCTGACACGACTAATTTGATGGAATAGGCGTAGGGTGGGCATTGCCCACCCTACAAAAGTTTGACGCGATCGCCCAATGCACTATTTTAGACTTGTCTTACCAGTAGGTTGGGTTAGCGACAGCGGACATCGTTGGCCAATCCCAGTGCTTTTCTTGCGATAGGAAGAGATGCCTGTGGCATGAATCCGCCCTAAAGAGGGGTTTCAGTCCTGCCTCATTGCCCCAATCTGTAGGTGACATCAGACAAATACGGCACCAGCGCATCTGGAGCATCAGCCATGACACAGACCAAGCGTGCGATCGCCCGCCGTCAGGCCGACTGGGTAGACCACTACCGAGAGAAGCATCCCGCTGCCGAGCGGTGGGCCGTGGGCTACGGGCAAATCAGCCACAGCACCGAGACCCAGGCCCGCGTGTTCCTGCTGGCAGAGCAAATCACCAGCGGCGGCAGCGCCTCGGCGAATGGCACTGGGGTGGGTCGGGAGGATTTCTTTGATATGCTCTGTGCCCTCGACCGGGTCGCCAGTGCGGGCATGTGGCTGGTGGTGAACGAGGTTTATGCTCGCAATGTATATCTGGATGGGCGCGACCTGGTGCCGGAGGACTTTAAGGACGATCCGGAGGGGCATACCGGCGGTTCCCTCAACATGATTCCTGCCTATGCCGGATACCTGGCGGCAAATGCGATCGCCCGCCGCACCCGCAGCTGGATCATGGGTCAGGGGCACTGCGTGTCGGCCATCGACTCCCTCAACCTGCTGTTGAACAACCTGATGTCCGCCCACGCCGAGCGCTACAGCCTCACCGACGAGGGGCTGAGCCGTTACGCCCAGGATTTCTACTCCTACAAGCTGACCGACCAGGGTCAGCAAGATTCGCCCCTGGGCAGCCACGTCAACCCCCACACGGCGGGCGGCATGGTGGAAGGCGGCTACCTGGGCTTTGTGCAGCTCCAGTACATGCACATGCCCTTACCGGGGGAAAGCCTGGTCACCTTCCTCAGCGATGGCGCTTTCGAAGAGCAGCGGGGCAGCGACTGGGCACCCCGGTGGTGGCGACAGCAGGACTGCGGCGACATTCTGCCGATTATGATCAACAACGGTCGCCGCATCGACCAGCGCAGCACCATGGCCCAAAAGGGCGGCACCGACTGGCTGGTGCGCCACCTGGAGATCAACAGCTTTGACCCCATCGTGATTGACGGCACCGACCCCGCCGCCTTCGTCTGGCTAATCTTTGAGATGGAGCAGCGGCTCCACGCTGCTGGTGCCGCCGCTGAGCAGGGGGAAGACCGCTACCCGGTGGCCATTCCCTACGGCATTGCGGTGGCCCAGAAGGGGGCAGGCTTTGTGAATGCGGGCACCAACCTGGCCCACGACCTGCCGCTAGATGTCAGCCCCCGCAAAGATATGGAGATGGTGAAGCTGTTCAATCAGTGGACCCGCAAGCTCTGGGTGCCCCCCGAGGAGATGCGCGCCGCCATTGCTTGCCTGCAAACCCATGAAGCCGATGGCCGACCGAAGGAGCGGGACAATGCGATCGCCAACCGCCGCGTCAACCTCAAGGAAGTCCCCGCTCCGGACTACCAGACCATCCCCGACAATCGGGCCGACTCCAGCACCTGGACCTACCTGAAGCCCATGGCCGCCGTAGACGATATGTTTGTGGCGACGGTGCAGGCCAACCCGCACCTGCGCCCCCGCGTTGGCAACCCCGACGAGATGCAGTCCAACCGCCTCCAGAAAACTCGGAAGCACCTGAAGTTTCGCGTCACGGACCCGGAGGAGGGGGTGCCCGAGGATGTCTACGGCGAGGTGATTGCGGCCCTGAACGAGGAAGCCGTCTGCGCTGCGGCCCTGGCGAATAAGGGCGGCATCAACCTGGTCGCCACCTATGAAGCCTTTGGGGCCAAGATGCACGGCATCATGCGCCAGGAGATTATCTTTGCCAAGCACCAGAAGTCCCTGGGGCAGGAACTGCACTGGCTGTCGATTCCCCTGATGCTCACCTCCCATACCTGGGAAAACGGCAAGAACGAACAGTCCCACCAGGACCCGGTGATGGCGGAGGCCATGCTGAACGAGCCGTCCGATATCTCGCGGGTGCTGTTTCCCCCCGATTACAACGCCACTGCTTTGATGATGCAGCGCCTTTATCAGACCCACGGGCAAATCTGGTCCGTGGTGGTGTCCAAGCGGGACAAAATCCCCAACCTGTTCACGCCGGAAGAGGGCGATCGCCTCTACGAGCAGGGCGCGATGTGTCTCGACTGGGCGGGACATCGCGTGGAAGAACAGCGGCTGGTGCTCACGGCGATCGGCTCCTACCAATTGGTAGAAGTGCTGAAAGCCTCCGCCCGCCTGGCAGAACGGGACATTCCCCACGCAGTAGTTTATATGATGGAACCGGGGCGCTTCCGCCTGCCCCGTGATGCCGGGGAGATGGAGCACGCCGCCAATGGTCAACTAGTGGAGGAGCTGTATCCTGATTCTGCGCCTGCCCGGCTTTTCCTCACCCATACCCGCCCCGAACCGATGCTGGGCACCCTCTATCCCCTGACCAAAGGCCGGGAACGTACCGCGTTTCTTGGGTTCGTTAACCAGGGCGGCACCCTGGAGCATGAGGGCATGCTGTTTATCAACCGCTGTACCTGGGGACACGCCCTGCTAGAAACTGCCCGCATCCTCAACCTCTCCCGCGATGAGCTGCTGTCGGCAGAGGAACAGGCCGCCCTAGCCGGACAGCGTAGCCCGCACCGGGTGATTATCGAGTGAGAAATAGTTTCAATCTACTCTGCAATGCTTGTGACCTATGCGTATTTTCTTGATTTTTGGGTTATTGGTCTGTCTGCTACTGTCGAGCTGTGAAGTATTCACTCCCGATACCAGCAGAGCCTTATCCCAAACCCGGCAAATGGATGAGCTGCAAAAGCAAACCGAGCAACTAGAGCGACAAGCCGATGCCCTGGAGCGCCTGGCCGATGAAGTGGGTGCATCTAGTGCGCCATCACTGCAAAAGCCGTAAAATGTGCATCACCGATCGCTTGCCCTCCTCCGACTCAAGCCTATGAATCGACTGAGGCTCATTATCGTGCTGAGCCTGACCACACTGGTTGTTGTATTAATAGGCTGGGTCCTATCGCCTGTGACCATCGTGCCGCCTGCTGCACCGATGTCTCCTGTAACGGTCTATGTGACTGAAGGAACCGTCCATGCGGGATTAGCTTTGCCGACTTCAACGGGCAGTTTGATGCACTATGCCTATGGGGATTGGCGCTACTTTGCCTTAAACGAGCGTGGTTTGGGAGACGGGATCAGAGCACTATTCCTGCCAACTTCAGGTGCTTTGGGACGACGAGAATTTGATAATGTAGCTGACTTGAAACAGGCGGTAGAAAATGCTGAAGACAGCACTCTTCTGAGCTTTAAGGTAGCTGGAGCTGAAGCAACACAGTTACTTCAAATGCTGGGCGATCGCTTCAACCAAAATATAGACACTCAAGTACACAACCCGCTAACTCGAATGTCTCTTGTTCAAGTTGATCGAGACTATACCCTACTGAATAACAGCAACCATGAGTTAGTCAACTGGTTACAAGATCTCAGTTGCCAGGTTGAGGGATTGATTTTACTGGCCGATTTCCAGGTGCAGCCTGATCAGGCATCTTAAGGCGCTTTGACTGGTTTCATACTTTTGGCCGATTTGGCGATCGCCCTCAAGAAATACCTTGTGGATGAAGTTTGAGGTCTAGCCATGACCCCTCTAATTCGACAGACCGTTATTCTCGGAGGTGGCTTCACGGGGCTGTATACAGCTCTGCGGCTGAGGCGCAATCACTATCCCCAATCGGTGATTCTCGTCGATCGCGAGGAGTGCTTCCGCTTTCGCCCTCTGCTGTATGAATACTTCAGCGAACAAATGGACAAGCAGCAGGTGATGCCTCGCTTCGAGGAGTTACTGCATGGTAGTGGCGTCCACTTTGTGCAAGACACGGTAACGTCTGTCGATTTGGAAAACCGTCAGGTGCATCTCCAGACTGGAACGGTTTGCCCCTACAGCAACCTGGTGCTGGCGGTGGGGAGCGTCACGGGCTATTTCGGGGTTGAAGGTGCCCAGGAGAACGCGATCGCCTTTCGGGATGGTGGGGATGCGATCGCCCTGGATCAACGGCTGCGAAAGTGCCTCCACCAGGCCATCCAGTCTGATGATCCTACCCAGCGCCGCCAGTTGCTCACTTTTGTCGTCATCGGTGGTGGCCCCACTGGCGTTGAGCTGGTGGCAACTCTGGCGGATCTGGTGCCCAACTGGTATCGAGAACTAGGGGGCGACCCCCAGGAGGTACGCGTCGTGCTTCTCAGCCGAGGGGCAGAAATTCTGCGAGGGGACATTAACGATCCCCTTCGAGGGACTGCTGAGCAAGAGTTACAGCAGCGTGCGGTGGCTGTTGAGATTCTCAAAGAGGCTACCGCTACGGCGATTCGCCCCGACGCAATTGAGTATCAGCAGGATGAAAATACCACTACCATTCCCACTCGCACCGCAATTTGGACTGCTGGAACCGCCACCCATCCACTGATTAAAAATTTGCCCATTGCCGATGAGCACCGCGATCGCAAAGGTCGTCTAATGGTCACTCCCACCCTACAGCTCTTTGACTACCCAGAAGTGTTTGCTGGGGGCGACTGTGCTGCCGTAGAAGGGGAGGCGCTGCCGCCCACGGCTCAGGTGGCCCACCAGCAGGGGATGGCGATCGCCAAAAACCTCCAGGCCCTCAACGAAGGTCGAGACCTCCAGGCAGTAGATATCAACCTCCGGGGAACGCTGATGAAGCTCGGCCTTGAAGATGCCGCCGCCAATATCTATAACCAGGTTGAGGTAGATGGCGAAATCGCCCACCTGATCCGTCAGGGCACCTACATGAGCCTGCTGCCGAACCCCATCCACAATTTGCAGGTGGGGTTGAAGTGGTTTAACGATGAAGTAATTGATCGCTACCTGGAGCCTCAGAACCCAGGAACTGTAGTAAAGTGGGCGGCTGGGGCACTGGTGGCGGCAGCGGTGGCCCGCAAAGTCGTCCATACGTTGGGTCGCGATGAAAAATGAATTGCCTGTGAGCTTTTTGCTACGCAGGCTCGATGTTTTGATTCACATAGAAGAAGTTATTTGGGCGATCGCCTTCCACTCCTCTTTCACTACAATTTTTGGTGATGCTGCTACAACGCCTTTCCATCGGCAGACGCATTGAGGCATCAACCCAAGGTACGTTCTTTAATAAGAAAGGTCTATTGAGTTGAACGCATCACCACCACCCAACCTAGCTTTGTGATATTTTTAACGCAGCGTAGAGATAGTAGGACAGTGATATGAATTCAGCTATAAAAAAATATGTTGGACTCGCAAGTGGAGTCATCCTGGCTGTTGTCGGACTAGCCCTCATTGATGATCCGTTTAATGCGGGACAATTCGCTAAAGGCTATTTTGCGGCTGGAGACTTCGCTATGGGAATATTTGCGTCTGGCACGTTTTCCATTGGCATCTTTTCTGCAGGAATCTTCTCAGTCGGGCTATTCTCCATCGGCATCTTTTCCGCCGGACTGCTTTCATTCGGTTTCTTTGGGATTGGGCTATTCTCTACAGGTCTCTATTTGATGGGACGGTATCAACGAAGAATGCGAAGCAACCCGGAGTGATGTTCGACGGAGTTACCCATCAAAGATTGCCAGCCATTCATTCAGCGGAGACTGTGCCATGATCGGCGCACTAATTGCTAAGCGCAAAGCACGTCAACAGTTTGCGGCTCGGTCGCGGGGAGACATTGACCAGTTCCTGGCTGGATGGGCTGATGACGCAATATTCACGTTTCCGGGCGAGCCACCCTGGGGTGGTACCCATCGCGGCAAAGCAGAAATTCGGCAGTGGTTCGAACGGTTTTATGAACGCTTCCCAGATGCTAGCTTTGCTGCGGAAAATATCTTTGTGAGCAATCCGCTCGCAATTACTGCTAATAACGAAGTAGCGATCGAATGGACGGCTACTATGGGCAAGAACACCGAACCAAACCGGGGCGTCGTTGTTGTCCAGATCCGCAACGGTAAAGCCATCAGCCTGATCGAGTATTTCTTCCGTCCGCCGGATAGGCATGCTGAAGAATCTAGACATTAAGTAGGGCCGTATTGAAAGGTGAAGGTTAGAAAACCGGGGGAGCGCCCCGTTTTTTTAACATGATTTTTATTATGCCGACCTACTTAATTGTTCTGGCTAATAGCGAAAGGAATCAAGTTACGGAAGTAAGTTGCCAAGAAGGAATAACCGTTGCTAAATTTCCATCACGGTTTTTAAGTTAGCCAGTTTTGTTTCGACCTCCCGCTCATTGAAAACCGTTGCCAGCTTTGCCAGAGGTTCGCCCAAAACGGGAACAGGAACTGTGTACTCGGTGCGGTAGGTCATGCGGCTATTGTTTGAATTTACTGGCCCAAACAGCCACCAAATCTTGCCATCAATGCCGCCCGAAAGCTGAAAGACGATACGCTCGTTGGGCGTGTATTCGATCGCCTCTGCCGTTCCTTTGAGGGGAATACCCGCCATCTTGTAGGTGTAGTGCGATCGCGTTCCCCCATTCGAAAGTCGCTCAATGTCTTTCACCGCTGTCATGCTGGGGGTAATTTGCGGTTGGTGCAGGGGATCGTCCATGTATTCAAACACCTGATTGACGGGTGCTTTGATCTCAATACTGCGTTCGATAGTAGCCATAATGACCTCCAAATCGGCCTTGATTTAATCGGTTTTCTTGCAAAGGAAGTAGGAAAGAAGACTGATTTACTTGGCCGTGTATCCGCCATCCAGCACCAGTTCCGACCCCGTCATGAAGCTGGATTCGTCGGACGCCAGATACAGCACAGCGTAGGCCACATCGTGGGGCATGCCGATGCGTCCAAGAGGATACATAGCCGCAATTTCCTCCTTGGATTTGCCCCGCTCCTGGGTGGCATAGTCGGCCATACCCGTGTCTACAATGCTGGGGTGAACGGAATTGATGCGCACTCCCTGGGATGCGTACTCAATCGCCGCATCCTTGGTCATGGTCCGCACCGCACCTTTGGTAGCCCCGTAGAGCACCTGCCGCTCTACGCCAACGATGCCCGCCGTTGATGACACATTGATGATGGAGCCACCCGGCCCATCTGCCATCAGCGGCGCACCGTGCTTCATGCCCAGAAAAGTGCCCAGGGCGTTGACGTTCATCAGCTTGTGCCAGTCTTCTACGGAAGTTTCCGCCAGATGGCGATACAGCAGCAGTCCAGCGTTATTAACTAGAATTTGCAGAGGACCAAAGGTGGCCTTGGTGGCCTGCAAAACCCGCTGCCAATCTTCTTCTGAACTGACGTCATGGGGGAAGGCGTGCCCCCGGTTCCCGTCATTTTTAATCTGGTCAACCGTGGCTTGGGCACCATCCGGATTGATGTCCGTCACGGCTACTGAAGCACCTTCCGCCGCCAGCATCACGGCGATCGCCCGACCAATGCCAGAACCGCCACCTGTGACCAGAGCAACCTTGCCATCGACTCGGCTCATGTACTGCTCCCTTTAGTTTGCCTGTATTACTGCATTCGCTAAACATAGCGAATATCAAGTCGATCCGCGACATCCATAACGCCACCGGTATACATCGCCGTTGTATAGGCTGCATGCCACTCCGCTCGACTGGATACGTTACCGCCCAGCGTGACAGTGCCCTGATTGACTTCGACGGTGATGTCGTCCGGATTAATAATGGCGTTTCGATCAAAGGCGGCTTCGATATCGCGGGCGATGACCTCATCTTCGACCCGGTCGGTGGGAACAATGGCAACCTCGTTAATCACCATTACGACTCCCGGAACGAAATAGGCATCGTCCTCGACCTGAAACTTCTTCCAGTAAGCATCAACGCTCCCCCGGAGGGTGACAACGCCACCTGAAACCATCACATCGATTTTACCAGCGTCGATGGCAGGCTCCCAGGCGATCGCATTTTTGATTCTGAGGTCGATATCGCTGTCCGCAGAAGCTGGCGAATTACTGGGGCGCTGTACCTCGATCTGGTTAGTTACCTCTCTAAGCCCACCGACCATCCAGGCGTCTTCTTCGGCGGCCCGTTTGGATCGATAGTTGGGAACTGTGCCTGTTAAGGTGGCAGCGCGATCGCTGACATTGACGTCAATGCCCAATGACTCCACGCGGCTATCCCACTGTAGCTGTGCTCTAATGTGTTCAGCAAGACTTTGATTGGTGGTCGCGACCATAATTGGTGACTCCGTTCTGTCTTCGTCAATAATCTAAGTAAATTCTTTGCTGAAAACCTGTGTTATTAAGGTCTTTTCTACCCAGTTACGTTGTAACAAAGTATCTACTTTTTGGCAATATTTCTGAGTAATAATTTAATAGCTTTTTTCAGTAAAACTTCTTCGGAAAATTCTTTGGCTTAAGCACGCTAATGAAGACTATAGATGAAGCGATCGATAGAAACCGCTTTTGGTATCTGGTTACTATTTCTTACATTCAAATCCTCGTTCATACCTATCTCATTGGGCAGAGACAAACTATTTCTTAAGGAAGAAGATAGATACGGGAATATTTTTTACTTTGATTCTGACCGCACACAAAGCAGTGGAAGCTGCTAATACCGGAACGTTCTTCGGAGTATTTCTTCTACAAATTCTGGGCTTTTGTAAATCTTGAGGAAGTAGAATTTTAGAATACCAAACCTCCAAGCATTTTCCCGCTGGCAATCGTAAAATAGAGTATTAAATAATACTAAATAGGTCAGCACAATTAAATTCATGTTAGAAAACCGGGGGAGTGCCCCACCAGGGCGCTCCCCCGGTTTTCTAACTTCGTTTTTCAATGCAGTTCTACTTAATAGAAATGAAGGCGAGGAACAGCTTCTATGAGACGGTCTTTCAAAAAGTTATTGTGGCTCGTCGCAAGTTTTTTGCTAGCGGTCTGCGTATTCTTTTTCACCCATAATTCCGTCGCCCAAACCGATGATGGTGAGGCGTTACTGGACGGAGATCTACTTTATGTTGTATCCGCTACCGACCCTGCCGTAATTCGCCAGGTAAGAGGGGAGGTGACCAATGAAGTTCAGGGAGTTGTCGCGGAACCCGTCGACTCATTCGCCTGGGATGGTGAAGGAGTGACTCCTGTTTCAGGAGTCGCACAACTGGTGGTTGATCCAGTTAGCAATATGGGTGAATTGGTTGCAACCTGGACTGATCAGTACGGTGACTGGGTGTTGAGGCAATCAACTTTTGCGCTTCCGCCGATGCCAACTGGACTGAGAATTGCTGAATCGGCAGATAATACTCGCCTAATCGAAGACGATCCCGTCACCACCAACGTTTACTTGCATGGCAACACAGGGGCGGCCACCCCCGCCGTCTTACCAACGCTCTTTAGCTACGTTGCCACTTGGGGACCAGCGGACGTAACGCTCAACGAACAGCCTTTTGAAAACCCCTTTGACGGGCCTGCACCCCAGTGGGCGACCCATACAATGACCATCTCTGGCGTCTATGGTGGTGACAATACGGTGCGTACCGAGTCGGGCGATATTTACAATGCTGAGCAGCCAGCGGTGGGAATGTCGAACCCTGACGACATCGAGTTTCAGATTATCTTTGGCGATGCCCCAGGCCCGGAAACTAAGAACTTCCCGCCGCCGCTGAGCTTTGCCTATCACCTTAACTTCGAGAACGTAGCATTAGAGATTGTGAATCGGGGTATGGAATGAGTAAGGGCGATCGCCACTACTCATCTGCAGATATCCAGACCGCTACCATGACGAATCAGAGTCCGACAAATCAAAGCACGCAGAACAGAGTTCAGGCAAGGCTAGTGCAAATCCCATCCGGTGCAGTGCTGCTGGAAGGGGATTTGCATCTCCCTCAGGGCAGCCGGGGGCTAGTGCTGTTTGCCCACGGCAGCGGCAGCAGTCGCCACAGTCCCCGCAACCGCTATGTCGCTGATGTGCTGAACCAGGCAGGCTTTGCCACACTGTTGATGGATTTGCTCACGGTCGAAGAAGAAGCAGTTGACCAGTACACGGGACATCTGCGGTTCGATCTGCCTTTCCTAGCCGAGCGCCTGGTGGACGCCACCCGCTGGCTTGCGCAAACACCGGATACAAAAACTTTCAACGTTGGCTACTTTGGTGCAAGCACGGGGGCAGGTGCGGCCCTCATTGCTGCCGCCCGCTATCCCCAGGCTGTCTCAGCAGTGGTGTCGCGGGGGGGACGTCCTGACCTGGCAGGTCAAGAATCACTCAGTCGGGTACAGGCTCCCACGTTGCTCATCGTAGGAGGAAACGATGGACCCGTCATCGGCATGAACCAGTCTGCCCTGGAGCAAATTTCCGCCCAGAAACAGATGGAGATTGTGCCGGGAGCTACCCACCTATTCCCAGAACCAGGTGCTTTGGAGCAGGTCGCTGCTCTGGCACGGGACTGGTTTAAGCGCTATCTGACCTGACTTGATGCACTGGACACAAACTAAGAGAGGACAAATGGACTACCAAAACTTTATGCAAGATGTGCAGGCCCTTGATTTCATTGATAATCAAGACACGGAAAAGTCCGGGAGCGTGGTAGCCCCGTGATTTCAATCCGGGGTGGAAACGCGACACGAGCGGCTTTAGCCGCAGTAAGCAGTCATGTGGGTCGTTGCTGTATGCCCGAATTTTTCGCGCACCTTATCTTGCCACTCGTTCTGTAGAAATAAGTGCGACGAGATAGTACAATTGCTTCATGACTCACCCAAAGAAGCTGTGGGGATGCCAGCAGATTCTATTGCACCCCAACTCGGAACAAAAAGCAGTCTTGGAATATCTCTGCGAAGAGGCCAATAAGGTCTACAATTGTGCGACCTATTACGCCCGTCAGGTCTATTTCAAGGCGAGGCGGTTTCCAAACAAGGCTGAGATATGCTCGGTCATGCAGTGGAACCGCCATTTCTCTGCAATGTATGTCTCTGCGGCCCAGCAAATTTGCAACGGTGTGGCAGAAGCGTTTAAGGGGTTTAAGGAACTGCTCAGACTGTTCCAGGCAGGTGAGTTGGTGGAGCGTCCAAAACCGCCAAATTACCGGGACAAAGGGCTGTTCACGGCATCCTATCCGGTTCGGTGGTTGAAGCTCACCGATGAGGGTGTTCGTGTCCCTTTGGGGCTGAAGGTAAAGACCTGGTTTGGCATTGATGCAATTCATCTCCCCATGCCGTCTAACCTGGAGTGGAAAACCATTAAGGAAGTGCGGCTACTGCCTCGTAACGGCTGTTTCTACGCTGAGTTTGTCTACCCAGTGGAGCCGCAGGTATTTGAGTTAGACCCCAGTCAGGCACTCGGTATCGACCACGGCATTGACAACTGGCTCACCTGCGTCAGCACCGCAGGAACTAGCTTCATTGTGGATGGTCGGCATCTGAAATCCGTGAACCAGTTCTACAACAAACGGGTTGCCGAGCTGAAAGAAGGCCAACCGCAAGGGTTCTGGTCTAAGCAGCTTGCGGCTATCACTGAGAAGCGCAACCGTCAGATGCGTGATGCAGTCAATAAAGCAGCACGATTGGTCGTGAGCCATTGCCTTGAGCACGGTATCGGCACAGTCGTCTTTGGCTGGAACCAGGGGCAAAAGGCCGGCTCTAACCTGGGGCGCAAAACCAATCAGAAGTTTGTGCAGATTCCAACGGCACGATTAAAGCAACGCATCAGTCAGTTGTGCCAGCGATATGGCATTCAGTTCATTGAAACGGAAGAGAGCTATACGTCTCAAGCTTCGTTTATTGACGGTGATTTTCTACCCAAGCACGGTGAAAAACCCGACCAGTGGGAGTCATCCGGTAAGCGAGTGAAGCGTGGCCTATTCCGTACCGCAATGAACTGGTATGTGAATGCAGATGCCAATGGTGCTGCA
>JBHJGR010000031.1:0-17290 GCA_050331615.1 Elainellaceae cyanobacterium | reverse complement strand
ACCTGCGATCGCATGGGAGTAGAAATTGAGAGTCTGGGCAATCTCGTAACCGAACAGCAGCAGGTTATTGAGCAGGGGAGAGTTGAAGTTGCGCCCGATAGCTTCGACGGGCGATCGCTCTAAGCCGACGGCGAATTTTAGCGCAGCCGTGGGGAACTTAGTAGTGAGAAGATGAGTCTACCCCAGCAAGGGAACTCTGTTCAGCCATGCTGCTCGACATTTGGCCTGCAGTGGCTATTTGACGAGGTTTCTGGTGCAGATAGTCCTGGATAGCCAACGGACTTGAGGTACCAGAACGCAACCACCAGAGGCAGTACGTATCGATCCCACGGATGGGCCTTCATCATAATCACGCTGCTAAAGAGGACAATCCAAAACGGAAGCTCTAGGCGAGAGAATCGCCAGCAGGTTAGCACGGCAAGAACGTAAAATAGACCGATTTTAAGGAAGTCAGCAGGTAACAACCCCGCTAACTTAATTAAGTTTCCACTAGCGTGAGAGGAAGGAGGAAAGAGCACGAACAACACAAGGAGACCTGCTGCAATGAGGGCATGCTTTGTGCGCAGCTTCTTTAGCTTTTCCAAGACCTTGAGCTTGGGCCAGGATTCAAACAAAATGAACTCTGGAATAACAAAGTAAAGCCCAATAATCGCTAGGAAAAACAGCCCGCTGCCAGGAGTGAGTGCCCATGTTGCTTGCTGAACTTCGGGAGTTGAGCGTACGGCAAGGCCAGAAGATGGCGCGAGTCCGTTGAATAGGTAGAACCATCCCAGAATGGTTGAGGCCGCAATGGACGGAATAATCCATCTCACGTGCTGCTTAAGCTCGAAACCTTTGGCTCTGCTAAGTAAAATTGAGATCAGCTCATGGGCTGCGATCGCCGTGGGAAATGCCAGTACATATTGGCGCGAGGCAATTCCAAGAACGAATGCGAGACCGCTGAGAAGGTGGCGATCGCGATTGTAGAACAAGAAGCCCATTAGGACAAAAAAGGAGGCAATGATGTCTGTGTAGAGCCTGCCGCTAAGCCATAGGTAGTAGGGGCATAACAGTAGGCCAACTAAGCAGAGAATGCTTTTTCCACCCTTACCTCTGTGGGGGTAGCCGATGATGACCGACATCCCAATGGACAATACAAAATTAAATAATCGCCCCGCAAATATACCCCCTTGAAAGAGATGTTCCAACGCACCATAGATCATGAACGGCAGTGGCGTACTGAGTTCTCTGTAGTCCCTTAACTGGTCGAGGGTTGGAATTAGGCGATCGCTAAACGTAAGGCTCGTTTTCCAGAAGGAATTTTCATCCCACCAGTTGGGCCAGCGTAAGTAATTAGATCCAACTAAAAGTGCGGTATAAACTGCAACAATTCCAAGCAGGAACAAGAACCTTTGCCAAGACCGTCGCGATAGCTGAATAAGCATAAAAAAACGCTATTGAGTGAAATGTAATAAGACCATCCCTGGCTTAGATGTCCAACTTCAGAAGTTTGGCTAATTCGGGAAGGGTAGATTAAACCTGAATTTCTTTTTGAACTCTAGCATCTGGGTGTTAGTACTCACAACTAAGCCACTAAGCCGCTAAGTCGGTGGCCGAAAATCAGCAAAGCTATTGTCGGGGTGCATGTTCTCGGCGGGGGTGTATCCTAACCTCTTTACTTACAGCGCTTCGCGCTTTGATGGAATCAGATTTTTGTTGGAAGCCGCGCGGCTTCCAACAGAAAATCTGTACTTCATGCACCTGAAAAGTGCTGTACCTGTTTGCTAATCAAGTCTATCAATCAAGATACAGTATGTGGAATCCTTCAGTTGGTAGTGTAAAGATTGTATGAAATGCATAGAGACGGGGCATATGGCTCAACCTCCTGAATCAAAGAGTTTCTACGGAATGAGAAACCCCAGCCGGATATTTCAAAAGCCTTACAGGCAAAGTTTTCGGAAATAGCAGCTTTTCCCGCCGTCTGAAGGAAATCGGGTCATCCAACACATACAGTACGGAACCGCACATAATCCTTTCCGATATTTACGCAAAACGATGCAAAGTTTTTGTGAAGAACGAGAGATAGTGCTTTTAGAGACTTAGAGTTCCTATACACTGTTTACAGTTATTAATAGTAGGCTTAAACATTTCTTTCCTGTTGAACGGCTAGTGTTTGTTGCAATCCAAATCGCAATCGAATTGAGGTGGCGAACCATTTCTATTTCTAGAAATTTCTTAAAGATTTCTGCGGAGCATCATGGCCAGAATATCCAGTGAATTTTCGGATGATCGCTCAACAGATAGAAGAGTGAGTCAGGTCACAAGAGGCTATGCGCCGATTGGCTCAGGTCACCACCGTCACCGAAGCCAGTTTTTCTAATATCCGCCAATGGAGTGGTTCATCCTCCAAGCGTGAATGATACTCTGGCTGCGGAGTCAGGGCTTTCTGGATTCACTCGTGTCTTCCCAATCCAGGGTTTCTCGACCTGGAGCACATGTCTAACCCGCGTACGGTTATCAAGGGTCAGGGGCCAAAGTCTGCAAAGACCAGGGTGCTTTCAAGGTTTATCACTTCACGTCATACAAGGGGTTTATTTTCTAAGATGACAAAGATGACAGCTTCCCTAATCAGTATTTCGATTGTGGTTCCCGTCTATAACGGCGGAGAGAGCTTTCGGAAATGTCTGCTCAGCATCAGGGAAAGCCTCCGTCCGCCTGATGAAGTCATTGTGGTGTCCGATGGGGATACGGATGGCTCCTGGCAAGTTGCGGAAGAATTTGGGGCAAGGGTCTTTCGGCTGCCTGCACCTGGGGGACCGGCTCGTGCCCGCAACGTGGGGGCTAGGGCCGCGCAGGGAGACATTGTGTTCTTTGTGGATGCAGATGTAACGCTTCATCCCAAAACCCTGGGCCTGATTGAGCAGAAGTTTCAGCACCCTGATCTGGCTGCACTAATCGGTTCCTATGACGATACACCGGGGGCTGAGAACTTCTTATCCCAGTACAAAAACTTATTTCATCACTACACTCACCAAACCTCCTCTGAATCTGTCTCTACCTTTTGGGGAGCCTGTGGTGCAATCCGCCGTTCGGTATTTCATGCTGTCGGTGGATTCGATGAGAGCTATCGCAAGCCCTGCATCGAAGATATCGAGCTAGGCTATCGGCTGAGCCAAAAGGGTCACTTAATTCGGTTATATAAGGACATCCAGGTGAAGCACTTGAAGCGCTGGGAGCCTTTATCCCTGCTTAGAGCAGAAATCTTCTATAGAGCCCTGCCTTGGACCGAGCTGATTTTGGGCGATCGCTCTGCTGATGCTAATCTCAATCTCAGCTATACCAATCGTCTGAGCGTTGTTCTCGTTTTTGCCCTGATGGGGAGCTTCGCAGCTAGTGCGATCGCGCCTCAACTGCTGCTGGTAGCTGCCATTTTCGCCCTAGTCTTGCTAGTTATCAATATCAATGTCTACTGGTTCTTCTACACAAAGCGAGGGCTGCTGTTTGCCGTGCGCGTCATTCCTTGGCACTGGCTCTACTTTGTCTACGGAGGGGCTGCCTTTGCCTACGGTACGCTGAGGCATTACTCAAGGTATTTGCATCTGCCGGAACCTCCGATGCCAGCAGGTGTTTGTAAATCACGGTAGACCTACACGACATCACAGCGCAATTAATTAAATCCCTGGAACTATTTAATACTGGAGCTTACCTACAATGAGATTTCACCCTGCGCTAATCATAGGCGGTGGACCTGCCGGGCTTACGGCAGGCTATGAACTGATGAAACACGGCGTAAAGTCGGTCGTCCTCGAAAAATCCGATAAGGTGGGAGGCATATCTCGAACCGAAACATACAAAGGCTATCGCTTTGATATCGGCGGACACCGCTTCTTTACCAAAGTGGGTGAAGTGCAGGCCGTATGGAAGGAAATTTTAGGCGATGACTTTATCCAGGTTCCAAGGCTATCGCGTATTTACTACAGTGGAAAGTTTTACGACTATCCACTTTCCCTGGTCAAAACGTTGACCAACCTAGGCCCCGCCCTCAGTACCCTGATTTTGATCAGCTATCTGAAGGCGAAGGTTAAGAAGCGGCTGAATCCACAGTTTGAGGCAGAGACTTTCGAAGAGTGGGTGACTGACTGCTTTGGCGAGCGGCTCTATCGCATTTTCTTCAAGACCTATACCGAGAAGGTATGGGGCATTCCTTGCAGCCAAATCCGGGCAGACTGGGCGGCTCAGCGCATTCAGAATATGTCACTGAAGCGAGCCGTTATCAACGCAGTGTTCGGTAGCCAAAATGCCAAGAGTCTAATCAAGAAGTTTGACTACCCCCGGCTGGGGCCCGGCATGATGTGGGAACGGTGTCAGGAAATGCTAGATGCTGGCGGCTCCCCCGTTCACCTCAATACAGAGGTAGTGCGCGTTGAGCGGGAAGGTACCCGTATCACTAAAGTAGTAGCCAAACAGGGCGATCGCACTCTAGAACTCACGAGCGACCACTTCATCAACTCCATGCCTATTTCGGCCCTGGCCCATCGCCTCGACCCGCTGCCTCCGGACGAGGTTTTAGCGGCAGCCCGAGGGCTTAAGTATCGCGATTTTTTGATCGTATCTTTGATCATCAATCGAGATCACCTCTTCCCCGATAACTGGCTCTACATCCATAGCCCTGAGTTCAAAGTGGGCCGCATCCAAAACTTTAAGAATTGGAGTCCAGACATGGTTCCAGATGCGAGCAAAACCTGCTTAGGCATGGAGTACTTTTGTAGTGAAGGGGACGATCTCTGGGAAATGTCAGACTCCAAGCTAATTGCCCTGGCTTCCCAAGAAATTGTCAAGCTGAACTTGGGAGTCAACCCTGGCGATATTGAAGACGGGTGCGTGATTCGCCAGTACAAAGCCTATCCAGTTTATGATGGCGAGTATCGGCAGCACCTGCAGGTTTTGCAGGACTACTTCAAAACCTTCGAGAATCTACAAACGGTTGGGCGCAACGGCATGCACCGCTATAACAACCAAGACCACTCCATGCTAACCGCACTACTGGCAGCCAGAAACATTTTGGGTGAAAACCACGACCTTTGGAACGTGAACGTTGAGCGGTCCTATCACGAAAACTTTACCGACGAGGAGTGGTCAAAGCTTAAGCGTCAAGTCAAGGGCCAGGTCACCGAATCTCGCTCACTGTCACGAGTAGCCTAACGCCAGCACAGGTGGCCCATTATGGAAACGTCCCGTCCTCCATTCGTCTCAGTTATTATCCCCGTCTTTAACGATGAGGAGCGTCTAAAGCTCTGTTTAGCTGCTTTAGCTCAGCAAACCTATGGGCGATCGCACTACGAAATCATCGTGGTAGATAACGATTCCGACCACCCAGAGTTACTCAAGGCCGTGACCGAACCTTTCGAAAACGTTAGATTGGCATACGAGTCAACTCCTGGCTCGTATGCCGCTCGCAATCGGGGGCTTTCCCTAGCAAAGGGAGAGGCGATCGCGTTCACTGACGCAGACTGCATCCCAGCCCCAGACTGGTTAGAGAAAGGCGTCTACTATTTGCAGCATACTCCTAATTGTGGGCAGGTAATAGGTAAGGTTGAGCTTTTCTTTGCTGATCCGCAAGCTCCTACACCAGTTGAACTGTATGAAAGCGTTACGGCGTTTTCTCAGGAGAAGCTACTGCAACGATTTCACGGTGGAGCAACTGCAAACGTTTTTACCTGGCGGCACGTCGTGGATAAGGTTGGCGGGTTTGATACCCAATTCAGGTCTGGCGGTGACATGGAGTGGGGGCACCGCATCTACACTAAGGGTTATCAGCAGATCTATGTTGAGGAAGTTTTGGTCCAACACCCGGCGCGATCGTCTTTTCAAGAACTTTATACCCGCACTCGCCGCATAACTGGTGGTCACTACGACATACAGCTAAATCAAGCTCAAGCAGTCTGGCAGCGTCAGGTCATCATTCTGAGAATTCTACTCCAGAATCTAGTGCCGCCAGTATTTTTTACTATCAATACATTTTTCGATAACCGGCTAAAGGGGCTTGACCAAAAGCTGAAAGTATCGTCATTGATGTTTGTAGTTCGCTATATTTCCGCTTTGGAAATACTGCGGCTAAAGCTTGGTGGCAAATCTATTCGTACATGAGAAACGCTATGCGAATCGCATTTCTAGTGGGGCACTTTCCAAGGCTGTCGGAAACCTTTATTCTTAACCAAATCACGGGCTTAGTTGATCGGGGTCACCATGTTGATATCTACACTCAGCACATCGAAGATTGGTCAACAGTGCACCCAAATGTCAATCGCTATGGTCTTCGAGATTGTACCTATTGCCTCCAGGAAGTTCCACAAAATTATCTTTGGCGCATCATAAAAGGCTTTTGGCTAGTACTGACAAATTTCCACAGAAACCCCAAACTGATAGTGCGCTCGCTCAATGTCCTAGCCTATGGTGAGCAAGCAGTAGCGCTCTGGTTACTGTATTCAGCGATCGCCTTAATAGATAGAGCCTCGGATTATGACATTATTCATTGTCAATTTGGTACTTTGGGCTATCAGGGTCTAGCATTTAAGCAATTATTAAAACCAACGCCTAAGCTAATCTTGATGTTTCGGGGCTTTGACATTAGCTGCTACGTTGCTCAAGGTGGTGATAAGGTTTACCGGCAACTTTTCAGTCGTGTAGATTATTCCCTAGTCAACTGTGATTTCTTTCGCCAACGGGTTGTCGATTTAGGATGCGATTCTCAGAAACTAAGCGTTCACTTCTCGGGGCTTGATGTTAATAAATTTAACTTTCAGCCGCGAGCTCTGAAACCCGGCGAGCAAATACGGATTGCGAGCACTGGACGACTCGTCGAGAAGAAAGGAATTGAATATGCAATCAGAGCCGTTGCTTCACAAGCGAGGAAGACTCCAGCAATCAGTTACTACATAGTGGGCGATGGACCGCTGAAGCAGTCTTTAGAAAACTTGATTGCCGAACTGAATGCCGAATCCTACATCCATTTAGTAGGCTGGCAAAACGAATTTGAGATTATTGAAACTTTGAGCAATTGTCATTTGTTTATTGCCCCCAGCGTCACCGCATCTGACGGCAATCAAGATGCACCGATTAACGTCCTCAAGGAGGCGATGGCGTTAGGGCTGCCTGTGATTAGTACAGTTCATGGGGGTATTCCAGAGTTGGTGCAAGATGGCGTATCGGGTTTTCTAGTTCCTGAAAGAGATGTGGACGCACTGGTGGCAAAACTGGACTACTTGATTATGCACCCTGAACGCTGGTACGAGATGGGAAAGGCTGGGCGAACTTTTGTGGAGAGTCACTTCAATTTAGAGCATCTAAATGACGAACTGGTGCGGCTTTATGAAAGGTTAATTGGAGACAGTTCCAGTGCGCCCCCCACAGCAGCTTCGCGCAAAGTAGAAACTGCTTTTGCATCTCCCAACTGAACCTCATGTATCTGTAACTTCCGAGTCATGGCAAATCATAGGAGTTGAAGATGAATACCCCACTTGTCACCATCGTCGTTGTTCCTCGGGAACGATTTAGCTATGCGAAGACTTCCCTCGAAAGCGTATACGAGCATACACAGATACCTTTTAACCTCGTATACGTAGACGGAAATTCTCCTAAGAAGCTGAAGCAATACTTAGAGGAGCAATCTCAACTTAAAGGGTTTAAGCTGCTGCGCTCCGACATATATTTGTACCCAAATCAAGCTAGAAACTTAGGTCTGCAGCACGTTGACACAAAATACCTAGCTTTTGTTGACAATGATGTTGTTGTTTCCCCTGGTTGGCTATCGGCATTAGTAAGATGTGCTGAGGAGACTGATGCGACTGTGGTCGGTCCGCTTATGTGTCAGCATGACCCCATTCATCAAGAAGTCCACTTCGCAGGCGGTGAGTCTCACATTTGGGTAGACAAGTTGGGACGCCGACGCCTGCGGGAAAAGATGTTTTATCAGGGCAAAACGGTAGATGCGATTCGCGACCGCATCCAGCGTACACCGACGGAATTGGCGGAATTTCACTGCACGCTGGTGCGGCGTTCAATTTTTGACCAAATTGGGCTCCTGGATGAAGCAATGCTCAACACCAAGGAGCACCTGGACTTTTGTATGAGCGTTCGTGAGGCAGGAGGCACCGTTTACTTTGAGCCCGAGTCTGTGGTGACTTACGTACCAGGTCCACCCTCGGAGTGGGGCGATTTACACTACTACATGCTGCGCTGGAGCGATCGCTGGACTTTAGGCAGTCTGGACCATCTCAAGAATAAGTGGGAACTAGCTGAAGACGCCTACTTCAAAACAAAATATAAGAAGCTAGGCTGGCGACGCCAAATGGCAATTATTTCCCCAATCGTGAAGAAATTGACGTTTGGGCTCTACAGTCCCAAGCTAGAGAAGCTATTCATGCGGTTTGACCGTCACTTAAATCGGTATTTGACCACCCGTCATGCAAAGCAGCAGCATGTAAAGCAGCAGGTGCCTACATCACTATCGAATAACATGGTATCAACCTTAGTCGATCCCTAGCGGCAATCGCTTAATTAGCTATGAAACAATCACCCCTTTTCTCAATTGCCATTCCTACCTATAATCGCCCCAAGCAGCTAGCGACTTGCTTGGAGTCTCTAGCTCAGCTTGACTATCCGCGCGATCGCTTCGAGGTGATTGTCATGGACGATGGCAGCGACCAGCCGCTTGACTCAGTGGTAGCGCCTTTTAAGGATCGGATGCATCTCAGGCTAATGCGCCAGCAGAATGCAGGACCAGCCGCGGCTCGCAACCATGCCGCCCAGCAGGCCCTCGGTCAATACCTCGCTTTCACCGATGACGACTGCCGCCCTGCGACAGACTGGCTACAGGTGCTGGAAGCCTACTTTGCCCAAGCGCCCGATCGCATCGTCGGTGGCCGCACGGTTAACGCCCTGCCCGACAACCCCTACTCGGCCACCAGCCAAAACATCATCAGCATGGGGTATGACCACTATAATGCAGTCCCTGACCAAGCCCGCTTCTTTGCCTCCAATAACATGGTCGTGCCTGCGGAACGCTTTCGGGAACTGGGTGGTTTTGATGAGAGGTTTACGACATCGGAAGATCGGGAACTGTGCGATCGCTGGCTGCACCAGGGATACGCGATGACTTATCTACCCGAAGCCACTATTTACCATGCCCACCCCATGACGCTTCGAAGCTTCTGGAAACAGCACTTTAGCTACGGTCGGGGAGCCTTTCGATTCCACAAGACCAGGGCTCAGAAGGGATGGGGGAACTTCCAAATTGAAGGGAACTATTATCTTAATCTGCTTCGCTACCCTTTCACCCATGGTCAGGGGCGACAGGGAATTACGCTGACGGCTGTACTGTTTGTTTCCCAGGTTGCCAATGCAGCTGGCTTTTTCTGGGAGATGATGCGATATCAGAAGGCAAATCAGGCCGAACCTCAGCCTCTCGCCCCTACAAATCAAAGCCATAATGCCATTAGCGAGGGGTAGTCGTAGGGCGCAATGATAATCTTAAAGTCATCCTTCTAATTACTGCATATGTATCCAGAGATCCTTCATACTCCTGATAGCCTGTTGCGTCGTCCTCGCTTTTTGCTATGGACGATGTGGCATGACCTGCTGGCTTCTCGCGAGTTGGCCTGGCGGCTGATGGTGCGCGACATCAGTGCTCAGTATCGGCAGGCGTTTTTAGGCATCCTCTGGGCCTTTATTCCTCCCATTGCTATGGCGGTGGGCTTTACCCTGGCGCGAGATGCCCAGGTGTTTACGGTTGGGGAGACGGATATTCCCTATCCGGCCTATGTGATGTTTAGTACAGCCATTTGGCAAACCTTTACCGATGCGGTTACGGGTCCCGTACAGGCCGTGATTCTCGCTAAACCAATGCTGGCGCGAGTTAATTTTCCCAGGGAAGCTATCATTCTGGCCAAGCTAGGGGAAGTGGGCTTTAATTTCGGCATCAAACTAATTTTGATTGTAGCCCTGTTTCTATATTTCCGAATTTCTATCAGTTGGACGATTCTATTAGCTCCCGTCGCATTAATTCATCTGATTTTATTAGGAACCCTAGTTGGGGTACTGCTAGCCCCGCTGGGTGTGCTATATCAGGACGTATCCAAAGGCTTAAACATGCTGATGGGGTTTTGGCTGTTTCTAACCCCCGTGATCTATCCAGTTCCGGAGAAAGGGGTATTTAGCGCCCTAGTAGCCTTGAATCCGGTAACGCCGCTATTGGTAACAACACGGGACTTAGCAACAACCGGAGTGGTGTCCAACCCAGGGGGATTCTGGCTCACCAGTGGGTTGACTGTGGTCGGGCTACTGTTCACATGGGTGGGATTTCGCATTGCAATGCCGTATGTGGTCGAGAGGGTAACGTCATAGATGCTGCTGAATACTGAAAATTACTCAACTGGTGAAGACATATCTGAAGATCCCGTGATTTCGGTTGAAGGGGTTTCTAAGAAGTTTTGTCGTGACCTGAGGCGATCGCTCTTCTACGGTGTACAGGACATTGCGGCAGATTTTGTGGGGGGACGGCGGCGTAGCGATCGCCTGCGCCCCCAAGAATTTTGGGCACTTCAAAACATCAGCTTTCAACTCTATCGAGGGCAGGCAATTGGGCTGATTGGTAGCAATGGAGCAGGCAAAAGCACCTTGCTAAGAATTATCAGCGGCCTGATCAAACCCGACATTGGAGTCGTCCGAATTCGAGGACGACTAGCGCCACTTATCGCCTTGGGCGCTGGCTTCAACCCCATTCTCACTGGACGGGAAAATATCTACGCTAACATGTCCATCTTAGGCTTAACAACTCGTCAGATTGAGCAGCGCTTTCAGGATGTCGTAGAGTTTGCGGAGATCGAAGAAGCGATCGATGCCCCTGTTCAAACCTATAGTTCGGGCATGGCAGCCCGTTTGGGCTTCGCCTGCGCGATTTACACTGAGCCGAATATTCTGCTTATTGACGAAGTTCTTGCCGTCGGGGATGCCCACTTCAAGGCAAAGTGCTACCGCCGCCTCTATGAACTCAAGCGAAACGGTGTTGCCTTCATTCTGGTTAACCATAATTCCCAGGCTATTTTGAATATTTGCGATACGGCTATATATCTTTCGAAGGGCGCTCTAGTTAGTCAAGGTGAGGTGAACAGCGTTGTCGATCGGTATGAGCACGATCTTTTCCTTGGCAGCGTCGAGCGTTCAGAAAATCGCATGGTGTTTCTCGCTAAGGCAACCCATGCCAGTAACGGCATCGATATTCGCGAACTGTTTTTCCGAGACGCACAGGACCAACCAACTCAGACGCTGCTGACGGGAGAGCCCTTGAGCCTGTGTGTAACCTGCGAATCCCATGGGAGCTACAGCGGTGTAGCACTAGATATCAGAATCTCTAAAGTTGGCAGTGTAGAAAATGCGGGCAATGTTTTGTCTATTCGGGGTCAGAACGATGATGCATTTTTCCATCTGCTACCCGGCTTTTCTGAAATACAATTGCGACTCCCATATCTCGGTTTAAGCCCAGGAGTCTATACCGCCCAAATACGTTTGAGGAAGGACGCCATCTATATCTTTGACCTAGTAGAATCCTTTCGATTTGCCGTAGCTGCTCACTGTAATACCGATAAATGCCAGTTTTATCAACCACGAACTTGGTCTCTGATACCTGTCACCCAAACTTTATCTTTTAGTCAGCAACTTTCATAATTCCTAAACCTTCAGAGATGTCTACTCCTCAGATCAGCATCATCATTCCAACTCACAATCGGCCTCATCTGCTGCCTTTAGCAGTCCAAAGTGCCTTAAGTCAGACCTATGAAGATCTGGAGGTAATTGTTGTGGATGATGCTTCTAGCGAACTGGCTGAACTTCCGGAAGATCCAAGATTGAAAGTGATTCAGCTCAAGCAAGGAGTAGGAGGAGCTGGTGCTCGAAATATAGGTACTCAAGCCGCTCGTGGTCGCTGGGTGACTTACCTAGATGATGATGACTGCCTTCTGCTTAACATGGTGGAGGTTTCTTTGTCGGCCCTAGAATCGACGACAACTGATCCTCCGGTTGCCGTGATTTCAGGTCTTCAAAAGGTCAATCAGCATGGTGAAGTTTTGTCCACTCGTCTCCCCCCTCCACAGTGTCCTAAAGGCAGCCACTTCTTTTTGGAAACTCCAGAACCGGGGCGCTCTTATCACACTAAACAAACGCTTGTGGTAGAACGGGATCTCGTTCTTAAAATCGGAGGTTGGGACGAAACCTTCCGTTCCCGAGTTCATTCTGAATTCTTTCTGCGGCTCAATCCTGAGTGTACTCTGATTGGCTTACCCATTGTCACTTATCATCTTCTGTCTCATACAGGTGATCGAGTTTCCGGAAACCCCAAGTTACGCCAGGAGAGCTTTTCACGTCTAATTCAAAAACACCGTGATGTCTTTTCAGCTCATCCCAGAATGTTTGCTGATTTTGTCTATAAACATGCTTCGACCTCCTATCAGATGGGACAGAAACGTGCTGCCCTTATCCACTTTTTGTGGTCGCTAAAACTTCACCCTATTCATATCGCTCAAGTGCTTTTTGGAGCTATCTTCGCTCGATTTAGCAAAGGATTCCGGCCCCAATTTCACGAAGCATAAAAATTTGTGAACGATATATGAGACAAAGCAATAAACTCATATCTTGCTGATATCTGAAGACTCACATGGGAAACGATGGCGCATCTTCAAAAAGACTTAACTTCTCCTTATACGAATCCTTTTTCAAGTCTTCCCTTGCTACAGCTTAAGTATCTCGTATGGCTAGCGTTGGGCGTTGGATTTTTGTTAAGGACGGTTCAATATTCCTTAGACATTTCGCTGTGGATTGACGAGGCGTTCATTGCCCTCAACATTATTGATCGGTCGTTTTTTGAGTTGCTAGAACCACTCGACTATCGGCAGGGGGCACCATTTGGTTTCTTGGCCTTAGAGAAGCTAGCCATATCCGCATTGGGGACGAGCGAATGGGTGCTAAGGTTGGTTCCCTTCATTTCTGGGATCCTAGCACTGTATTTGTTTCAGATTTTTGCTCGGCGCTTTTCACAACTTTCAGCGGTAGCTGTTGCAACGGGATTGTTTGCCCTATCAGATCGATTGATTTACTTCTCGGCAGAGGTTAAGCAGTATTCGACGGACGTAGCGATCGCCCTACTCTTATACCTCCTACTTATTAATAAACCTATACGCCACCCCTCCAGATTAAAATATCTCCTGATGGCTTTCTTTGGAAGTTTGGCGCTTTGGTTTTCACACCCAACAGTTTTTATCTTAGCAGGCGTTGGGCTGCCCCTGTGGCTTGTGGAGATTCGCGAAAAAAATTGGAGAGGTGTTTTTGGCTACCTTTCGGTTTTTCTAACCTGGTTCACAAGCTTTGTCATCTTTTACTGGGTTTCCCTGCGATCGCTTACAAGCAACGAGGCGCTGCAGCAATCCTTTCAGGAAAATCACGACGCCTTCATGCCGTTATTTCCAACCTCGTCTCAGGACATAAACTGGTTTGTGGAAAACTTTTTCGGCTTTTTCAACAGCCCATTGGGGTTCCCCACAAGCGGTATAGCAGCCTTTTGCTTTCTGGCTGGCGTTTACGCTATCTGGCACCAGGATAAGCTCAAACTGTCATTGTTAATACTGCCAATACTCATTACTTTACTGGCGTCAGGACTCCATCAATATCCATTCAAGTCAAGACTACTGTTATTTACAGTGCCGCTGGTATTGCTAATTATTGCAGAGGGGTTGATATACCTATGTCACTGCCTAAGGTCTGATCACCATTGGCTTGGATATATTCTCGCTGGTCTACTGTTTTTCCATCCGCTATATTACGCTGCAGGTAATCTGAAAAACCCCAGGTTCATCACCAATGACTCAGACTATCAAAGGGTAAGGGAAGATATTAAACCGGTCCTGGCATACGTCCGGCAAAACAGACAGGTTGGCGACGTTATTTACCTGTATTACGCCACCCAATACGCCTTCAAATACTATATTGATCGCTTTGAATTTAGTGATTTAGTGAGCGGTGAGGCGGTTGATCCACCAGTAACTGAAGACTGGTTTGAACCCGCCCTACCGTCTTATCCGCCTCGTCTAGTCGTTGGGCAGTATTCTCGCGAGGACTGGGGCACCTTTGAGCGAGAGCTAGAAGGCCTAAATGGGCACAACCGAGTTTGGTTTATCTTCTCACATGCCCACGACAGACGGTCATCAATCAATGAGGAAACTGCCTTCCTGTATCTGATCGATCGGGTCGGCACTCAGCGTGCCGCTGTCTCTGACGTTGAAGCATCCGCATACTTGTACGATTTGAGCCGAACCTAAAGGTAAGGAGTTAAACAGAGCTATTTTCATGGAGGTATGCACCCCGCCGGGGGTGCACACCCCCATGAAAACAATTTTGTTTGACGACTTAGCAAAAGTTATTGATCGCCTCCGCCATTTGCGCCGCAATCAATGGAATCACTGAGGCCATCCCTTTTTTGCTTGTTCAAAATGTAACCAACTTTGCATCTTTGGGAGCGGCGATCGCCCGTCTGCCCCAGCTTTGCTTTGCCTCTCTCTTAGGCAGAGGTTGAACCTCTCTGGGCAAACTGCAAAGCTTTAGCCCACCAGATACTCCTTGGTCCTAAACTGTCAAAAACTAACCTATGAGCGCAACCTCATTTATAGAATTTGCCGGTGCATCCTATTTCATTAGCGAGCCGGATTCCCCAACGCCTAATCAAATTGCGATCACGCTCCTGAGAAGCGGTAACCTGGAGCAGGTTGCGGCTGCTGAACTCAGCATCACGGGCAGTATGGCGCAGGAGGACGTTGACTATCAGCTTCCGTTCTTCCTGCCGCAAGACGTCGTATTTGAATCGGGTGAAGCTCAAAAAACCATCGTCGTTGAAATCCAAAATGACATGGATTGGGAGGGGCTGGAAACCGTAGACTTTGCCCTTTCCAAGCCCAGCCTAGATACGGAAATTGGCTCGCAGAGCACAACGACGCTGCATATTCTAGACTACCAAACCGCTACCGTAGAATTTGCCCGAGAGCAATACACCATTTACGAGTCTGAGTCGGGCGAGACTCAAATCGCCCTCACCCTCACCCGCAGCGGCGACCTTCATCAACCCGCAAAGGTACGTATTGAAACCGTTGACAGCCAGGCACAAGAGGGCATTGATTTCACTATTGACGATCCTGACCTGAGCAATGAGGTGCTCTTTGAGCAGGGGGAAGCCACAAAGACGGTTATCCTCACCCTGGATAAGGGTTTTTATCCAGATCCGGGGGAAACGATTCAACTGGGATTGGTAGATGATGGCGATCCGGCGGTCAGCATTGGCCCCCGTGGCACGACGACGGTGGAAATTCGCCCAGCCAATGACGCGCCCGGGGCAATCGTGGAGTTCGCCCAGGCCCGCTACGTGACGATGGAGCGGGAGACGCCTGATGCGATCGCTCTCACCCTCAACCGCACTGGGGATGTGAATGCACCCGCAGAGGTCCAGATCCAGGCGGCGGGCGGCACGGCAATGGAGGGGGAGGACTATGGCCTGTGGCAGGATCATTGGCAGTCTCTCAACCTGCCGGAGTCGATTCGCTTTGAGGCAGGGGAAACCAGCAAAACCATTTTCCTGGATACTTGGTCAGACTGGATTTTGGAGGGGACAGAGCAGGTCACCTTTGAAATTGTGAGTCAGAACGGGCAGACGACTATTGGCTCCAATAGCAGCGCCGTGGTGGACATCCAGGACGCTCAGCTTACCTATGTCGCCTTTGCTCAGGACAGCTACACCGTCTATGAAGGGAACGACAGCGATGACCGGAACTTCCTGGCGCTGACTTTGGTGCGGACGGGCGACCTCTCTCGATTCGTTGAGGTCGATCTTCTGGCTATGGGTGGCACGGCGACCTGGGGAATAGACTTTTATGGCCCCAACTTTCCTGAAACCGTTACCTTTGCCTCTGGAGAAACCCGCAAGACAATTATTTTGGACATTCCCTCCAACAACTGGGAGCAGGAAGGAATTGAATTCTTCAAGTTTGGTCTGGCCAAAAGCGATACTTCGGGTGACCCAAATGGCGCTGATACCACTCCGCTGGTGATTGGAGAGCAAAGCACGACGACCATTCGTATCGTCGAGCCAAACCCGATGGATCAGTCCGTGGTGGCTTTCAAGCAGGCGTCTTATTCCAAAGGTGAGGGAACAACCACCGCAATTACCCTGACCCGCACGGGCAATGTTAATCAACATGCCGAGGTCATGCTCCTGCTCAATGGCGGGACGGCCAGCTATGGGCAAGATTACCAAATTATGATAGATGGTAATTTCGATCCAGGTTCGCCTACCAGTACTTCCATTACCTTTGCGCCGGGGGAGGTGGAGAAAACGATTTGGGTAGAGGTGTCAACGGAGCCCTACCCCGATCAGGAGGGCACTGAATTCTTCACCCTTGAATTGGCAAGCCAGGATAACAACGTCCTCATCGGCGATACCTCTACTACGAGGATGAACTTGCTGGATGCTGAAACGGCCTACGTGGAATTTGCCCAGAGTCGCTATGTGGGCTATGAAGGCAATAGCGGGTTTGGCGACGGTACCACTCAACTGGCCATTACTCTGGTGCGATCGGGCCGAGTTGACGAGATGGTGGAGGCGCGGCTGGTAGCCCTGGGAGGCACAGCCGACTGGTACGGCGATCAAACCGTGATGGGGGGGGACTTTGATCTCAGTGTCTCAGCGGGAGAGGTGATTCGCTTTGAGGCTGGGGAAACTACCAAGACAATCATCGCTGAAATCAATGCAGATGGGACTATGGAAGGGCTGGAGTCCTTCCGGTTTGGGCTAGTGGGAGTGGGAGGGGCGATCGCCGGAGACCAAAGCACCACAACGCTGGAGATTGTCGATCACAGTGATACCAGCGGCTATCCGGGTAATCCCACTAATCCAGACGATATGGCCATTGTTGAGTTTGCTGAGGCCCGCTACGTAGATATGGAGGGCGATCAGGCTCGGGTTGCCATTACGGTGACGCGCACCGGCAATCTCAATATCTACTCCACCGTTGACCTTCTCCCCAATGGCGGGACGGCAACGCGGGATGTGGATTACAAAGTCTTCAAGTCTGAGTATGGTGACGTTAATCCAGTGACGCTGCCTGAATCGCTGTCCTTTAACTATGGCGAGCAGTCCAAGACTTTGCTGGTGGAACTAATGCCGGATCAGATGCTGGAGGGGACGGAGTTTGTCACCTTTCAGCTTGCCGCTGGTCATTCG
>JBHJGR010000030.1:0-10255 GCA_050331615.1 Elainellaceae cyanobacterium | reverse complement strand
ATTTTTATTTTTAATCATTATCTGTTTCCTATGTTTAGGTTTCCTATGTCTCTGTTCGCTCTTTTTCTGTATCCTTTGTATCTTTTTCGTCAGTCTCTGTTTCCTCGGTCTCGGTGACCTCGGTCTCGGTAGCCTCAGTTTCTGGTGCCTCAGTTTTAGGAGCCTCAGTTTCAGGAGCCCCAGTCTCGGTGACCTCCGTCTCGGCGACCCCCTGATTGCTCTCTCCAGCAGAAAGAGCGGCATCGTCGATGGTCGGTTCATCCCCCTCGCCAGGGTCTGCTTCATCAAGGCTAGCTTCCGCTGCGCCTAGATCAGCGCCCGCAGGCGGCGTCAGGGGGGCAGGCGGAGATGGCGGTGCCACCTCAATGGGAGGTAGAATTCGGGCAACCTCAAAGCCGATGCTGGTAAAATTCAGACTGATCTGATCGATAGGATAAGGATCAGCTTGGGCCACGGCCTGCTCACTGGCAAGCATAACCCGCAGTACGCTAACTGGTACTTGAAGAAATAGGTTAGCCAGCAGGAAGGCGATCGCCGCCACCAGCAGCCCCAGCAAATGCCATTGGGGTATGGGCAAGGTAGCCAGGGTATCTGTTGCTAGGGGTGCTGCCTGATAGAGGAGCCAGAGCAGGTAGGTGAGCATAACGGGCACCACCAGGGCCAGCACTTTGGTCTGAAATGACTTGAAGAACCTCAGAAGGCGGCGTTGGTCAGCGGTGAGGGCACCGGCCTTGAGGGCAACCACCAGCAGACTAAAGATATAGAACGGTCGTCGCCACTGCATCCAAAGGGTAGGGACAACCCCTACAGCCGCCACCAAGAAGATTTCTAACCCAGGCGGCAGCAGCGGATCCCCTAGCGCCAGGCCGAGGAAACAGATTTCTAGCCAAATAGGAACGGCGGCAGCACCGGCCAGGTGAATCCAGAGGTAGGGATCAAACCAGAATGAGCGCATAGTCCAGCATCGAGGGCATCAATGCCATACTAATGCACGACGGATACCTGAGGCGATTGAGAATCAGACGCTGGCCGCAGTATGGGGCATTGCCAGCCACTGGCGCAGCAAACCGTTCACCTGGGCAGGCACCTCGTCATGGGGGCAGTGCCCCGCCTGGAGATAATATTCGGTCAGATTGGGGTAGTGCTGCCGGAACTTTGCCCCCCTGGCGCGAGTGTCCATCCAGGGATCGCCCTCGCCCCAGAGCAGCAGCAGGGGACAGGAGATTTGCTCCAGCAGGCGGTCGACCGGGTCGCCCTTGCGAGCCTTAAAGACAGAGGCAAAGACTTGGGCCGCACCGCGATCGCACGATGGCCGATAGATGTCTTCCACGAGCTGATCGGTCACGGCAGACTGGTCGAGATAGACCTTCTGCAGGGTGCGGCGGATGACGAACCGCTGCCGCACATACTGAAACAGGAGAAAGCTAGGCAGCGGCTGGAGGAGAATGGTGCGCACCAGGGTTCCCCAAGCCTGGGCCAGCGGGTTGGGCGATGGGGCTGGATTGGTCTCAGAAAATGGTCCGGCACTGTTGAGCAGCACGACTGCCGCCGCCTGGTCGGGATGCTGCGCCGCGACGCAGAGGGAGGCATAGCCGCCGAGGGAATTTCCCACCAGCGCCACAGGCCGCCCCACAACCTCTGTGATAAAGTCAGAGAGCTGATTGCACCAGAGGTCGCTGCTATACTCCCAGTCGGGCTTAGCCGATCGCCCAAACCCCAGCAGGTCAATCGCCCACACTTCAGTGAACTGCTGCAGGTCGGCGACGTTTTTCCGCCAGTGGTCAGTAGACGCCCCAAATCCGTGGATTAGCAGCAGCGGGGGGAGGCCATCCTGGGGTTGCCCCGCTCGGACATAGTGGATGGGCTGGTCCCGCCACTGCCAGTAGGTGCCAGATGGCAGGTCAGGGGCGATCGCCGTTTGTCCA
The DNA here is from genome assembly GCA_050331615.1 of Elainellaceae cyanobacterium. Lineage (GTDB taxonomy): Bacteria > Cyanobacteriota > Cyanobacteriia > CAKZMO01 > CAKZMO01 > JAYKGU01. Next base: position 8,330 of record JBHJGR010000030.1, on the reverse strand, counting down.
GAAGTCGTTTGCATAGAGAGATGTCGTTGCTCAAGATAAGAATTATTGAAGCCAAAAGCTCATTAGTGGCGGGTTACGCCATAGCCGTGCTGCCGTTGATTTCCAGGTTCCAAACCCAAACGGTCGCGCCTATCGTACAGTTCTTATCGTAATGTAACGAAGTATGACGCAGTTGACCAACTCCCCCACTCATGTCGTCCCTGAACCTATCCACTAAACCCGCCTCCGTCCGCCGCAAAGCCCGCTGGTTCGAGAAGATCATGGCGGCCCTGGTCTTGATTAACGTCGGGCTAGTCGCCTTCGACTACAGCTATATTCCCTTGCGGGACTACTACCTGCGATTTTTCCCTGGCTTCACCCGATGGTATGGCCGCCAGTTTAAAGGAATCGAGCCCCACCGAGTGACCACTGCCTACTTGGAAACCGTGGATGAATTTGAGCAGCAGGTGGTTTCCGAAGGACTGGCTTCGCCGGAAGCAGAAGCGCTGCTAGAGGAATTGCGCGATCGCAGCGCCGCCATCATCGACGAAAATCCGTTTGAAATTGCCAACAAATCCGGCACCCTAGAGCGCATCAAGGAGCGGATGCTAGAGCATGTAGAAGAGACGACCGACATGGAGTTTGAGTCCTTCAAGGACGCCTTCTTTATCTTCTGGAGCCAGTCCTACCTCAGCGAACACGACTACCAGGAGGAGATAGAGTTTTTTGGCGATCGCATCCGTCCCCTGATTGCTACTAACTACTACCGCGGCATCGACGCTCCCCTCGTTGGCTCCAGCGGCATTCCCACCGATCGCTTTATCAAGATCGATATCTGGTTCATCAGCATATTTCTAGCCGAATTTCTGGCTCGCACCTGGTGGCTGAGTCGGCGCTACCGCGACACAAGCTGGCTAGACACGATGCTGTGGCGCTGGTACGACGTATTTTTGTTGCTCCCCTTCTGGCGCTGGCTGCGGGTGATTCCACTGATTGCCCGCATCAACCAGTCCAACCTGATTGACCTGGAACCCTTGCGCAACCGCATCACCCGCGGCATCGTCGCCAACCTGGCGGTGGAGCTAACCGAGGTGGTGGTTATTCGCGTCATTGACCAGCTCCAAAACCTGGTGAAGCAGGGGGATATTGCGCGGGCCTTGTTACGACCAGAGACTCTGCCTCGCTACATCGACCTCAACGAGGTGGACGAGATCAAAGTCATCACCAACCGAGTCATCTCGACGCTGACCTACCGGGTGCTGCCTAGCGTGCGTCCCGATATCGAGGCCCTGCTGCGGCACAATATCACCAGTGCGCTCCAGTCAGTGCCGGTCTATCAGGGCATTCAGTCCCTACCGGGCGGCAGCTCCTTATCTGAACAGCTGACCCAGCAGCTCGTTTCGGAGCTCTACACCACGCTCTACGACACCCTCACCCACACGCTGGAGGATGAGGTGGGAGCCGAGTTGACCCAGAAGCTGCTGGCCGACATTGGCGACACCTTTCGGCATGAAATCCAGAAAGATAGAGCGGTTGAGGAGATTGAATCGCTGGTGGCGGTCTGGCTGGACGAGGTGAAGATTAACTACGTCAAGCGGCTGGCGGCAGAGGATGTGGATCAGCTGCGGGAGCAAACCCAGAAGCTCTACGCCATAACCCAAGGCTCCAAGCCCTGACGGCTCTCCGGCCCTGTTCCAGGCATGCTAATGCTGGGCAACCAATGGGCCAGGCTAAATGCGCTAAGATGAGATGTGGCGATCGCCCCGAGGGGTGTTCGACGCTCCAGAATGACGATTCCTGGAAGTGGGTCTGTGCCCGCTTTTTTTGTTGCTATGCGATCGCTGCCTGTGCCCACTAATGCCCTACCCCTTGTATTCATCCCTTGAATTCCATGACCCATCCCCTAATTCCACAAGTGCTTGAGATAGCAACGCCTGTGGCCGAAAATTTGGGACTTGAACTCGTCGGAGCCACCTTTCACACCAACCAAAATCCTCCGGTGCTGCGGGTCGATATCCGGAACATGCAGCAAGACACTAGCCTGGACGACTGTGAAGCGATGAGCCGTGCCCTGGAGGCCGCCCTAGACCTGTCTGAGCTCATTCCTGACCAGTATGTGTTGGAAATTTCCAGCCCCGGCATCTCCAGAGTGCTGGAAACCGAGCGTGAATTTGTGGCATTCAAGGGGTTTCCGGTACGGGTGAAAATGGCGGAACCCTTTAAAGGTCAGACCACCTGGAGTGGACAGCTCATTCGTCGCGATCAGGAGGCAGTTCACCTCAGCCGCAAGGGGCGGGCGATCGCCATTCCCCGGGCGCTGATTGGTCAGGTCCAGCTAGACGATCGGCGCGAAGACTAGACGAATTGACTCAAATTTTTGCGATCGCGCGCGCCCAGCAACCCGTTTCTCGCTCCTACATACCCACGGAGGTCTTCCATGTCAATGGTGAAGCTGCCTGGACTCCAGGCCATGATCGAAAGCATCAGCCAAGAGCGAAATCTGCCCCAAAGCGCGGTGCAGGCTGCCCTCAGAGAAGCGCTCTTGAAAGGGTACGAGCGCTACCGCCGCACCTATCGGCCCGATACAGAATCTTTTGACGAACACTATTTTGAGAACTTCGAGGTCGAGCTTGACACCGAAGAGGAGGGCTTTCGCGTCCTGGCTACCAAAACAATTGTTGAAACGGTTAGCGTCCCTGACCATCAAATTGCGCTACAGGAGGTGCAGGAGGTGGCTGCCGAAGCTCAGCTCGGGGATACGGTAATTCTAGACGTGACCCCCGACCAGAGCGAATTTGGCCGAATGGCGGCGATTCAAACCAAGCAGGTGCTCTCTCAGAAACTGCGGGATCAGCAGCGCAAAATGGTCCAGGAAGAGTTTAAGGATCTAGAGGACACGGTGCTGCAGGCCCGCGTGCTGCGGTTTGAGCGGCAGTCGGTGATTATGGCCGTCAGCAGTGGGTTTGGGCAGCCCGAGGTAGAGGCCGAACTGCCGCGCCGGGAACAGCTCCCCAATGACAACTATCGGGCCAATGCCACCTTTAAGATTTACCTCAAGCGGGTCTCGGAGGGTTCCCATCGAGGTCCCCAGCTGATTGTGTCGCGGGCCGATGCGGGGCTAGTCGTCTATCTGTTTGCTAACGAAGTTCCCGAAATTGAAGACGAAATTGTGCGAATCGTGGCCGTGGCTCGGGAGGCTAATCCGCCATCCCGCTCCGTTGGTCCCCGGACCAAAATCGCCGTCGATACCCTGGAGCGTGATGTTGACCCGGTTGGAGCCTGTATTGGCGCGCGCGGTTCTCGCATTCAGGTCGTCGTCAACGAGCTGCGGGGTGAAAAAATCGACGTGATCCGCTGGTCGCCCGACCCAGCGACCTACATTGCCAACGCCCTCAGTCCGGCCCGGGTCGATGAGGTGCGGCTGATGAACCCCGAAGACCGGCAGGCCCACGTCCTGGTGCCTGATGATCAGCTCAGCCTGGCCATCGGGAAGGAAGGGCAAAACGTGCGGCTGGCTGCCCGCCTCACCGGGTGGAAGATCGACATCAAAGACGCCGCCAAATATGACTATGAGGCAGAAGACCGCAAAATTGCCGAACTGCTGGAAGAGCGTCGCATCGCCCGTGAGGAAGCCGAGCAGGCCAGAGCCGCTGCCGAAGCCGAAGAGGCAGAAGCCGCAGCAGCGGCAGCAGCGGCGTTCGATGAGGATGAGGAGGCGATCGCGCTTGACGCCGCTTTTGAACCGGAGGATCAGGAAGGCGATCGCCCCGAGGCAGAAGCGATGGCTGCTGAGTCGGAACCGGCGGATCTGGCTGAAGCTGATGATGAGGATAGCGACGATGGCGATCGCACGGATGATCCCGAGGGGATGCCAGAATCCAGTGGTGCCCGTCAGGACGGTTCGGGCCACATTTCGGATATCACCCTACAGCGTCCAAACGCTTAAGCTAGCATAGGTAGCAGAATCTAATGGAGCCTAACTACCGACGCTGTATCAGTTGCCGCCGCGTTGCCCATAAGGACAATTTTTGGCGCGTTGTACGGACTCACCCTTCCCACAGGGTTCAGCTCGATGAAGGCATGGGGCGGTCAGCTTACCTTTGCCCAAACGCTGCCTGCCTACGCAATGCCCAGCGGAAAAATCGGCTGGGCCGGGTTCTCCGGATCGCCGTTCCGGAGGAGGTGTTCGAGGCTCTCTGGCAGCGGCTTGAAACCGCCGCCGCCGCCAAATAGCTGCCGCCGTAAAATTACGAAAACCACAATTTTCGAGCATCTCTGTCTATCTAGTGGGCATTCCACCCATCTGCCCTGTTGATCACGGGCTAAAGGTAATACCATAGACAAAGGGGGAGAAACGGCAAGGAGGGAAAGGGCGTTGAGAGGTGCGGAAAACCAGTTGAGGCGAGGCAGAAGGCGATATACTTCGGTCAGTAGATGGAAGTAACTCTAGATTCTAGATAGCCTGTCCCAAGGTCAATAGCTGGATGTTTCTACCGGTCACTGCCTGCATCTTAACGGTGCTCTCGCCCCTAGAGCTGTTCAATGCCTAGAAAGGCGAGCCGGTTTACAGGTGCTTGGGGCCGCTTTCGGTCTGCTAACGCCAAGCCAATGATGTAGAACCAAAGATAATGTAGGCTTCTAGCGCTGCTACCCGAGCAACTACATCAAGGCAAATCAATTAAGTCAAGAGTTGAAACTGGATTAGTCTACTGTTTTGCTAAATGAAGTCCCGCTGCTGGCAAAGCCCGATCGTTCCGATATTCCGATATTCAGAGCGATCTGGTCTAAACTAGACCAGCACCCAATCGTCGTCTCGTTAGAGAAGTAGGTAGTCTATGTAGAACTGGTCGGTACGAAGAGGAATATATTGGATGAACAACGGCAAAGTTAGAATTTACGAATTGTCGAAAGAGTTAAATTTGGATAATCGAGACATCTTAGCGGTCTGCGACGACCTTGATATTTCCGTGAAGAGCCACAGCAGCACTATTACGGAAGCGGATGCAGGTCGGATTCGGACTGCTGCTGCTGAAAAATATGCGTCTGGTCGAGCCACGGCACCAGACAAGAAGCGCACAGGGAGCAGCAACAGCAGCAAGCAGAGTAAGCCGAGCAGTTCGAAAGCGCCTGTCAAGAAGAAGCAGCAGATTTTAGAGATCCGCAAGCGAAAACCCGGTCAGGAGTCGCAGAAGCGTCCTGAACTCATTTCAAAACCCCGTGTTCCTCAGCCGCAGCCTGAATCCGCTGATTCAGCTTCGTCGTCAGCGCGATCGCAACTGTCAAATCGGCCATCCCAGGCGACCAAGCCAGATCAGGCAGCTCAGGACATCGCACCTCCCCCTAAACCACCGATGCCGCCTCGCCCGATCGAGCCGGTTTCACCAGAAGGCGACGATCTCGCAGCTTCAGCGACCAACGGTACCCAAGAGACGGTTGCCGAAAAACCAAAGCTAATTTCGCCTCCCACTCGTCCGCAAGGCACGCCATCGATTGAGATGCCGGAGGATGAGGTCGATGTCGTCGAAACCGTCGAAACCAACGACCTCGATGTTGATGACGTCAGCGTTGATGACGTCAGCGTCGACGATGTTCATGATGACGATAGTAGTGCTGATGTCTCAGCGCCATCGACCCCAGAAATTCGCCAACCCGATCGACCAACTCTCAAGCGACCGGTTAGTCGCTCGGCAGCGAATCAGCCAACCCGATCGAACGATGGTCCTAGGCCGGTGCCCTCTGGTGGGGGTCCCACAGCCAACCGGTCTAGTGACGAGACGGTGGCTTCTCCGCCAAAGCTGAAGCGCCCGGTTGTTCGCCCAACCTCGCCCAATCGACCGACTAAGCCTGCCCCCACGGAAGAAGATCAGACCGAGTCCGAAAAGGACGGCATCGCTCCTGCAGCCTTAGCCGAAGATGGGCTAGAGCTGCGTCGCCCCATAGCTCCCAAACCGAAGCGGGAGCGGCGACATCAAGAGGAGGAAGATGACGAGCAGGAGATTCCGAAGAAAACGAAGCTAGCCAAAGGGAAGCGACGCCCCCTTGTCATCGACGACGATGAAGAAGAGGATTTTGAGGGCGCTGACGATTCAGACGACGTAACGCCGTCCCAAATCAGCATTTCCCTAATGCGACCGCCAAAGCCGAAGAACCTGCCCGGTCAGCAGCCTAAGCCGACCCCGACAGTGTCACGGCGTAAGCCCCAGAGCCGAGACACGAACCGATCATCGCAGCGACGCGATCGCCGCGAATCAGAGAAGAAGCAGGAACGTCCAGAAATGATTACGCTGCAGGGTGAAGTTTCGGTCCACGACTTGGCTGAGAAGCTAGTCGTCCCCGAGACGGAAATCATCAAGAAACTGTTCTTCCAGGGCATCGCTGCCAATATCAACCAAATTCTTGATATTCCGACAGCGACGGCTGTGGCCGAGGAGTTCGACGTCGTCGTCGAGACCGGCGAGCATGAAGCCGAGGCTAAGAAGACCACCGAAATGCTTGACGCTGAGGACTTAGACAACCTTGAGCGCCGTCCGCCAGTGGTGACCATCATGGGGCACGTCGACCACGGTAAAACGACCCTGCTAGACTCCATCCGGGAGACAAAAGTAGCCCAGGGCGAGGCCGGAGGCATTACCCAGCATATCGGTGCTTACCACGTCGATGTCGAGCATGAAGACCAGATGGAGCAGGTTGTCTTCCTGGATACCCCCGGTCACGAAGCCTTTACGGCTATGCGAGCACGGGGGGCTAGGGTGACGGATATCGCGGTCTTGGTTGTTGCGGCAGATGACGGGGTGCGGCCTCAGACCATTGAGGCTATCCGGCACGCTCAGGCGGCTGAAGTCCCCATCGTGGTAGCAATCAACAAGATTGATAAAGAGGGAGCCCAGCCCGACCGCGTTAAGCAGGAACTCATGGAGCACAGCCTGGTGCCTGAAGAGTGGGGCGGAGAAACCATTATGGTGCCCGTCAGTGCTCTCCAGGGAGAAAACCTAGACACGCTGCTGGAGATGCTGCTGCTGGTCTCTGAGGTAGAAGACCTGCACGCCAACCCAAATCGCCCCGCAAAGGGAACCGTCATCGAGGCCAACCTAGACAAGGCTCGCGGACCGGTGGCTACCCTTCTGGTGCAGAACGGGACGCTGCGAGTGGGTGACGTGCTGGTGGCCGGTTCGGTCTTTGGTAAGGTGCGGGCCATGATCGACGATCGCGGTCGGCGCGTTAGCGAAGCCTCCCCGTCCTTTGCGGTCGAGGTGCTGGGTCTGGGCGATGTGCCAGCGGCAGGTGACGAGTTCGAAGTCTTCCTCGATGAGAAGGAAGCGCGATCGCTCGCCGATAGTCGAATGGAGCAGCAGCGGCAGACCCGACTCCAGCAGACGATGGCGTCCCGCCGCGTCAGCCTCAACTCCCTGTCAGCCCAGGCCCAGGAGGGCGAGCTGAAGGAGCTCAATATCATCCTGAAGGCCGACGTGCAGGGCTCGGTGGAGGCCATTCTGGCTTCGCTGCAGCAGCTTCCCCAGAAGGAGGTCCAGGTACGGGTGCTGCTGTCGGCTCCGGGCGAAGTGACTGAAACCGATGTAGACTTGGCTGCCGCTAGTGGCGCGGTCATTGTCGGCTTCAACACGACCCTGGCAAGTGGTGCCCGTCAGGCCGCTGAACAGGCTGGCGTCGACATTCGCGAGTACGACATCATCTACAAGCTCCTGGAAGATATTCAGGGCGCGATGGAGGGTCTACTCGAACCAGAGATGGTGGAAGAACCCCTGGGGCAGGTCGAGGTGCGGGCTGTCTTCCCGGTTGGTCGGGGTGCCGTAGCTGGCTGCTATGTCCAATCTGGAAAGGCCATCCGTAACTGCCGCATCAGAGTGATGCGGGGTAGCGAAATGGTCTTTACCGGCAACCTGGATTCACTAAAGCGGGTTAAAGACGACGTGAAAGAGGTCAACGCAGGGTATGAGTGCGGCATCGGCGTCGACAACTTCAACGGTTGGCAGGAAGGCGACATCATCGAGACCTTCCGCATGGTGTCGAAGCGTCGTACGCTAACTGTCTAGTGCAGCGTCACTGTTAAGTATTAGGGTCAATCCGGCAGGGATTGGCCCTATTTTTATCGAATATTGAAGGGTTCGGGAACCGGATAAAACCCCTGGCTTTAGACATGGAGATACAGATGGTTCCCGCGCTGGGCGAAGTCCAGCAGTCTGCTCAGTGCGGTACAATAGAACTGGTTTGAACCCCCAGGGTGGGTGGAAGCATCCAAATAAGTCTCCTCGAACCCGAAAGCAGAGTCCAGTCTGCAACCAGAGGCGCGAAAAACCTCTCTAAAAACGTATGGACTCGACAGAGTACCGAAC
>JBHJGR010000029.1:0-2846 GCA_050331615.1 Elainellaceae cyanobacterium | reverse complement strand
CCCCCGGGGCGCGGGTGGGGGCCGGCCCGCCCGGGCGCGGGGGGGGGGGGGCGCCCCCCTGCGGCGGGGGGCGGGGGGGGGGGCAGCGATCGCCATTGAAGAGCTGAACCGCATCTGGCAGCCGGTGGAACTCCAGCAATTGCGGGACGCCCTGCTCCAGCTTGGCTACCGTCCCCAGGCGCGACTCTTCCGCCGATTGGTGGAGAAGAAACCGATTGGGGCCTATCTGGTGCATGGCCCCACGGAGAAGTATGGCCAGCGATGGCTGGTGAATCGTCTGCTGCAGCAGTATGTGCCCACCAGCATGAACGGCAAGAAGTTTCCCATCAGCCTGGGTCGCGTGGGGCGGCGAGGGGATGTGCCCGCCCTGTGGGCGGAGCTGGCGGTGGAGCTGAAGTGCGATCGCAACACGCCTCCCAGGGACATTGCTCGCCATGCCCTGCACTGGTGGAAGACGCGGGACTTGATTCTGGCGATTTATGACGTGGATTGCCTGTCAGAGGAGTTTCTGAACCTGCTCATCCATGACTTCTGGCTGCCGCTGGCGAATGAGGCAGAGGGGATGCGATCGCAGGGAACGCCCCACAAGCTGCTGATGTTTCTGATTGACCATGAGGCGGTTACCGCCCAGCGTAATGTGCCGTTTACCGAGAAGATCGACGCGGATACGACCAGCTACTACCCGTTCAAGTCTCCCCAGAACCGAGAATTTTCCAAAGAGGAGCTGACCGAGTGGATGGAAAACCACTTTGCCTGGCTGCCCAGGGAGATGACGAAACAGACGGACGAGACCGTTGATGTTATGTATGAAATGGCAGATGGCGGCGTGCCGGAGTGGACGTTTGTGGAAATCTGCAAGCGGTGTGGTTACGACTGGCGGACGGACTTGGAAGCATCGTGTCAAATCTAGAGTTGCAGTACACGGGAAAGAAGCAGCCGCAGCGGGGCGATCGCGACCCCGACACAGGCCGTTTACTGGTGCCCTATCTAGCCGATGAGGCGCTGGTTGAGGCGGTGAACCTGGCCATCTTCCTGGAGCGTCCGCTGCTGCTCAAGGGGGAGCCGGGCTGCGGCAAGACTCAGCTGGCCTGGGCCGTTAAGTATGAGCTGGGGCTGCCGCTGGAGGAGTGGTACATCAAGTCCACCAGCCGGGCGCGGGATGGCCTGTACACCTACGATGCGGTGGGGCGACTGCGGGATGCCCAACTGGCGAATCAGAACATCGACCCGGATGCCGTCTACCGGGCCAAGAATCCGGCGGCGTATATTCGCGAAGGGGCATTGGGGCAAGCCTTTCGCAATTCCCAGCGCACCATCGTGCTGATTGACGAAATTGACAAGGCCGATATTGACTTTCCCAACGACCTGCTGCTGGAGCTGGAGGAACAGCGGTTTAAGATTGACGAAACCGGGGAAATGGTGGAGGCTCAGGCACCGCCCATCGTGTTCATCACCAGCAACGATGAGAAGGACTTGCCCGACGCCTTCCTGCGCCGCTGTCTGTTCCACTACATCGAGTTTCCCGATGGCGATCGCCTCGTCCAAATCATCCAGGCCATATACCCCGATGCCGCGCCTGAGCTGGTCAACCGGGCGGTGCAGCGTTTCCTGGAGCTGCGGCAGATGATGCGAGATGAGGCGGGCAAGAAGGTGAGCACCAGCGAGCTACTGGACTGGTTCCGCGTCTTGCAGCGCTACCCCACGGATGAGGCGCTGGCTAAGCTGGAGGGGAAGATTCCGTTTACGGGCGTTTTGTTGAAGAATTGGGAACAGCATTTGAGGTATTTGAGAAGGCTTGATCGGTGAACTGGAGGGGATTTTGATTTTAGATTTTGGATTGTGGATTTTAGATTTTTTTGGGGGGGTTGGGTTTGTTCGTTTGCGTAGGTTCTGGAACATGAATTTAATCGGGTGAAATGCTTGGGGTAGAGGATGGAATTTCCATGCTCCTGCGGGTTGGGTAATTTGCAGGGCATGGTCAGGGCAAATGGCCATTTGCCCCTATACGCAAAAATCTAAAATCCAAAATCCAAAATCCAAAATCTTAATCGATGGGTAAGGGCGAAGCATTTCGGCAGTACGTTTGGCAGAAGACGCAAAAATAATTACGAAATGCTTCGCCCCTACACGTGAAAATCCAAAATCTAAAATCCAAAATCCAAAATCCAAAATGCCTAACTCTCTGCCTCTCCTGGAACTCTTTACTCGCCTGCGCGATGCTGGACTGCCGCTGGGGGTTGGGGAGTATCAGTTGGTGCTGAAGGCGTTGCAGGGTAGGTTTGGGCTGGGCGATCGCCCCTCGCTCCAGCGGCTTTGTGAAACGCTATGGACGAAGACGGATGAGGAGAAGCGGCTGCTGGACCACCATTTCAAGCAGCTCATGCCGCCGGAGCCGGAGTCGGTTGCCCCGTCTGCGGTTGAATCGCAACGGCCAGGGCGTCTTCCCGTTCGACCGGCTTATCTGGCTGTGGCCGCGCTTTTGGTGGGAACGGCGGTTGCGGTGGGTGTGGTGCATCTCAGTCGGCAACCCGTTGCGCCCATTGTGGTTCCTGCTCCTGGAGAAGAGGGTGATCCAGAGCCGGGCATTCCAGACCCGCCAGACCCTCCGGCTGCGCCTCCACCAGAAGTAGGGCCGTTGGAAGGGATAGCGGCTGAACCTGTGCCGGAGTGGGTGCGGTGGCTGATTGTGGGGGCGATCGCCCTTCCCTCTAGTCTGCTGCTGGCCTGGTGGGTGAGCCGCCTGTTGCTGAAGCGATCGCCCCCGACGAAGCTTGCGCCCGATAAGTTCTCCACGGCGACCCAGGCGATTAGCGATGAAATTGAGGCGGCCCAGGCCGAGCGGCGAT
>JBHJGR010000028.1:0-21682 GCA_050331615.1 Elainellaceae cyanobacterium | reverse complement strand
AGTCCCGAATGGTTATTCTGGCTTCCAAACTATTCTCTTGTCTAGGTTCTGCCGCTTCTGGGTCGCTCGCTTGCGCTTTGCTTCCCTTCGACCGCTTTGACAATATAGCGAAGTTTTCCCAAAGGTGTCAACTGATTTGCTGACTTTTTTCGAGAATTTCCTCAACCCCTTAGGAGAAGGAGGTTTTGGCGATCGCCCTGACCCAATAGAGGTAATCCTCTATCCATGATTTCAAAACCAATCGTTCCAATCAGGAAACCATTTGAAGAGAGGAATAACCCCATCGCTCAATCGAGGGGGTGGACTAGGATATTGGTGTCGAAGAGTAGGCAGGCGCAGCTCATGGTGAAGCCGGAGGTAAAGTTGCCATCATCTCTGCTGATTGACCCACTTCTGCGAGCATGGTTGCTGGAGGACATAGGCCGGGGCGATCGCACCACTCAGGGGCTGCTGCCGCTAGCTCAGCCCCATTACCGAGGACAGTGGGTTGCTAAAGAAGCGGGAGTTATCGCCGGACTACCGATTGCGGCCAGAGTTTTCAGTCTGGTCAATTCAGATACCCGATTCATGCCGCAAGTGGAAGAGGGTCAATGGTGTGAGCCAGGCACGGTGATTGCTGATGTGGAGGGATCTTTAGACGCCCTGTTGACCGGAGAGCGCGTTGCCCTTAATCTAGCGATGCGACTGAGCGGGATCGCCACACTAACGCGCCAGTATGTAGAAAAAATATCTGACTTGCCCACACAACTCGTTGATACTCGCAAGACAACACCGGGCCTGCGCATTCTGGAGAAATATGCGACGACGGTGGGAGGAGCCGTCAACCACCGGATGGGCTTAGACGATGGGGTGATGATCAAGGACAATCACATTTTGGCGGCGGGGAGTATTAGGAAGGCGATCGCCCAGCTTCGCGGTCAAATTCCCTATCCACTTACGATTGAGGTGGAGACAGAGGAGCTTGCTCAGGTAAAGGAGGCAGTCGAGCATGGAGCCGACATTATTATGTTGGACAACATGCCGCCGCCTCAGATGGCTGAAGCCGTACGGTACATTCGTCAGCAGAGCGATCGCATTAAGATCGAGGCTTCTGGCAATATCACCCTGACAACGATTCGCACAGTTGCGGAGACTGGAGTTGACTACGTGTCTAGCAGTGCTCCCATCACGCGTGCGACGTGGCTAGACCTTAGTATGAAGCTTCTGAGCTAATTACGTAGCCATCAATCAAACTAAGTAGATAGCCATAAGCAAGCGACACTATGGTGGGGTGCGCACCCCGCTTGCTTTAATTTAGGGCCATGTACTCAGTAGGGTGCGCCCTTCGTTTACCTGTGATGAGCTGAATTCTAATGAATTATTAAGTTCTAAAGCTCTAAGTTCATTAGTTTGCGAAGAATGAGTTTGTGGAAAATGGATGAAAGCCTTAATCGCTCCATCCCGTGAAAAGTCTAATGTAAGTTTTTATACTCCTTTGAATCAAAAAAAACGGAAGTTTTAGCGACAAAAAATTGTGGCGCTAGGAAACCTCTACCCCCTGCTGCTGAGACTAGGTGAATCAACCCAATCGAGTGCGCTGCAATTATCAGGCTCTACGGGAGCTAATGAAATCAGCTTCTTATCCATGCGAAGTCAGCGCGATATTGAAACCTAGGGCAAAAAGAATTGATTGGGATATGAGTCAGGTAAGGGTTTATCAACTAGGCAGCACCCAATTGTTACCCGTGAAATTGCTGAATTCCTCTGCTAGTTTTCAATAGAATCCTTATACGCCACCGAACAATCCTTACAGACGCTTTACAGACTTTCTCAGGGGAGAAACAGAAAATAGGGAAACAAGGGTCGATCTATCTGCATATCTATCGGTCAATCAATTCACAGTTTCTCGTTCCCAGTTTTATCGAGCCGGATGAGTATCTCTCCCCGTAGTGCATGTGACAATTTGGCGGGATTGTCATCTGAAGCTCGTCAGGGTGGTGGATTCCTGCCAAATTTGGGGATGCTAAGAGTAAGAGGAATGAGCCGATTTCTGGGTGTTTCTCAGCTTAGAAATTTCTTAGATGTCCGCATCACTAGCCTGTAGAGTGCGTCCATCGCTGCCCCCCTTCACGTTGACAAGTCTGCTGTAATTCCTAGCGTGCGAGCAGCACTACTTACTAATGTCTATGAAATCTAATCGGTTAACCGGTCAATCTATCAAGCCTGAGTTTGGGGTATACGAATGCGAGATTCACCTGAAATTTAGGCTCATCGAAGAGAAGGGCGTTATGGGCGATCGCGAAAAGCTCCTTGAGCTGTTGCTGGATGCATTTGCTTGCGGTGCAGATGAGTACCTTGAACCGAGCTGCGTACAGGTTGATGCGCAGGAAATACCTGAAACGGAGGCTCCTGCCCAAATGCGGCGACAAATCATTCGCCTGCGCAACTCTAGCAACCTCGCCTGAGAAAGGTGTTGACAGAAACAGTGTGGTTCGCTAACTTAGTAAGAGTGAGTCAGACATGCCCCCATCGTCTAGAGGCCTAGGACACCTCCCTTTCACGGAGGCGACGGGGATTCGAATTCCCCTGGGGGTATAGCGCGAAAGCGTACAATAAAGGTAAGAGCATAATGATCAGCACGGAGCTACGGTCTCCGTGCTGAAGACTGTTTTGGGGCTTACTACGATCTACGATTCAGCCCCCTTGTTGGGGGTTACCAGATCCAGGGAACCGTAAACGGGGAACCATAAAGAAGACCTCCGCGCAGAATCGGAGGCTCCAATGGCAACGGTAATACCGAGGTTTCCCATGATTCTGACTATCGTGATCGGTATCGGCTGTTGCTTAGCAATAGCCTGGCTCGGCCTAGTCTACCTCTTCCTTGGCTATCTGATTCCACGAAGACTACGACATGGTATTCAGAAGCTGCCGCGATCGCAGCGCAAAACTTTTCCGCTACGAAGCTCCAAAGGTCAAGTCAATTTGAGCAGCCCGCTCTATGGACGATTGCCTATGCGGCTTGTTCAGCCCGTTGATGCTGCGGTTAGGCGAGAGCTTTTAGCCCTGGTTTACGGTGACGAAGCCCTGGCGCTGCGGCTTCTCGAACAGGCCGCCCAGCGATTTCCTCGGCAAACCGACCAGTGGCTCTATGAAAAGGTGATCTACGATCTGAAGCGCGATCGCCACTAACCAGCTCTCTGGTGCAGAGGCAGAGACTTGGCTAGCGGCTAATCGAGGCAAATCGCCGCAAACAGCCCAGGTACTGCTGGATTGGCTGGCAACCGCATCTCGGCAGGAAAACCAGGGCTTCCTGCCGAGCACTTACAGAACGGCTTTAGATGGCAACGCTGGCTAGAATGGGTTCCCGTTCGATGCTAACGCCGGGGGCATACATTTTTGCCACGTAATCCGCCAGCATGCGATCGGTGTTAAAGACAGGCGAATTTGTGCGAATGGACGCCTTCATTTTCTGGAGCCAGCCGTGGGAGATGCCGTTCTCGTCGCGATCGTAGTAGAGGGGAACGATCTCCTCCTCCAAAATACGGTAGATGGATTCCACATCAATGCGGTCCTGCATCTCCTGATTGCTGGTGTGGGCATCTTCGCCGATGGCCCAGCCGTTGATGCCTCGGCCCTGCTCATCCGTCTGGTAGCCCTCGCACCACCAGCCATCCAGTACGCTGAAGTTGATGCCGCCGTTGAGGCAGACCTTCTGGCCACTGGTGCCCGACGCCTCCAGGGGACGGCGGGGATTGTTAAGCCATACATCAACCCCCTGTACCAGCTTGCGGGCGGTGAAGATGTCGTAGTCTTCGACAAAAGCGACGCGATCGCGAATGGCCGGATGCTGGCACCACTCCATCAGGCGCTGGATGATGCGCTTGCCCTCCTCATCGGCGGGGTGGGCCTTGCCCGAGAAGACAATCTGAACGGGGCGATCGGGGTTACCCAGAATGCGGATAGCCCGCTCCGGATCTTTCATGATCAGGGCACCCCGCTTGTAGGCGCTGAAGCGGCGGGCAAATCCGATGGTGAGCACTGACGGATCGAGCAACTGCTCCACCTGATGAATTTGATCGGCTGACTCCCCCCGCGCCTGGCGAGCCTGCGTAACCTTCAGGCGGGTGTGGGCGATGAGGCGCTCCTTGAGAATTTGGTGACAGTTCCACAGCTCGGCGTCAGGAATGGTGTCTACCCGCGCCCACATCGCCGGATCGACCACGTGGGTTGACCAGTCTTCCCCAAAATACTTGGCATAGAGATTACCCATGAGAGGCGCGACCCAGCTACGGGCATGGACGCCATTGGTAATGTGACCGATGGGCACATCCTGCTCAGCCCGGTTGGGGTAGAGCACCGACCACATCTTGCGGGACACCTCACCGTGGAGAGCGCTGACGCCGTTAGCGGCACGGGTGAGCCGCAGAGCCAGCACCGTCATGCCAAACGGTTCCCAGGGATCGCCCAGACGACGAGCACCCAGGGCCAGGAACTGCTCCCGCGACAGACCCAACTGGGGCCAGTAATCAGCAAAGAAGGAGTCCATCATGTCGGGGGAGAACATGTCGTGCCCGGCGGGAACAGGGGTGTGGGTGGTGAAAACGGCGCGATCGCGCACCGAAGCCTCCACGTCATAGAACGACTTCCCGGTACGTTCGATCTCCAGGCGGGCTACCTCCAGCAGACAGAAGGCTGCATGGCCCTCATTGAGGTGGTAAACCGAGGGTGCAATTCCCAAAGCTTGCAGTGCCTTCACGCCGCCAATACCCAGCAGGTATTCCTGGGCAATGCGCGTTTCCCGGTTGCCGCCGTACAGGTGGCCGGTGAGCCAGCGATCGATGGGGTCATTGTCGTCGCGATCGGTATCCAGCAGGTACAGATTGACGCGCCCCACTCGCGCCTTCCAGATTTGGGCCTTGACCAGCCGCTGGCGAATTTCCAGGGCGACGGTAACAACCTGGCCCTGATCATCCCGCATCAGCTCCAGGGGCATGCGCTCGAAGGGATTATCAACGTAGTAGTCTTCCTGCCAGCCGTTGCGGCTCAGCCGCTGGCGGAAGTAGCCCTGGCGATAGAGCAGCCCGACGCCGATGAGAGGAATGCCCAGGTCGGAGGCCGATTTGAGGTGATCCCCCGCCAGGAGTCCCAAGCCTCCCGAATAAATTGGTAGGGACTCGTGGACGCCGAATTCGGCACAGAAATAGGCGATGGGGTGGTCATTGGAAATTTGAGGAGCCACCCGATGGGACCAGGTGTCCTGCTCAGACATGTAGCGATCGAACTGGGAGATGAGCTGATTGAGCCGCTGCAGGTAGTAGGGGTCTTCTGCTACCTGGGTGAGCTGGTCATAGCTAGCCCGCTGCAGCAGCGTGACGGGGTTGTGACCGCACTGTTCCCAAACGGCGGGATCGATGACGCGGAATAGAGCCGTTTTACTCGCCGTCCAGCTCCACCAATAGTTGTAGGCCAGATCAGCGAGTCGCTTGAGGGGCTGGGGAAGGCGTCTACTGAGTTGGTCGGCAGGAGAGAGTACGTTAGTCATGATTACCTTCTGGCATTAATGCTGAGTAAGCGAAACGTATTTTAGGATGTGCCTGGACGGCGAGCAGCTTCGTGGGAACGCTTTCACATTGCGGGCGAAACAATTAAGCGAAACAATTAATTGAGACACAAACCGCTCCCGGCGTTTTGCAGCAAGACTCGACTAGGTAGGACTCAAGTCGAGACATCCAAACCCGTATTCGACATCAGATTCCAGGTTGACAGCAATCTATCCTAGGACAAGGATTCTTTACACTCTTTACAGTTTCTCGACGCTCACATTTCGGCACTACCGACCCAGGGCGAATTCCTCTACCGGCGCAAAGGATCTTGTGCCCCTTTTGCCATCAGGTCGTCGAGGTCGGCGTAGTCAGGGAGGGTGGTGTCGATGGCCTGCCCTTGCCTTAGAACGGTGCGATCGCGCTGAGATCTGGCCAAAACCTCGCTGAACGTGCGGCCATTGAAGATCACCAGATCGGCGGGCAGACCTACCCCGATGCGGCCCGTTTGGGGCAGATTCATCAGGTCGGCGGGGGTGGTGGTGATGGCGCGGGGCCAGTCGCCGTAGGGGTTGTCTAGGTGGCCGATGCGCACAGAGAGGTTGAATACCTCCAGGGCGTCATGGTCGCCAAAGCCGTGGAAGGGGTCGCGGCAGTTGTCGCTGGCGATCGCCACCGGCACCCCGCTCTCCCGCAGCTCGTGCAGCAGGGTAACGCCCCGCCAGCGGGGGGTGCGTCCGGTGTGGAGGGTTTCCTGGGAGGGCGGCTGGGTTTGCTGGAAGGTCCGAGATGCCTGCTGCTGTCGATCCTGGAGGTAGAGATTGCACAGCGGCAGACTGACGACCCCAATGCGGGCCTCCTTGAGCACCTCAATGGTCTGCTGCACCTCGCTGGGGGACTGCACCGCCAGACTACAGCAGTGGCCGCAGACTACCGGCCCATCAAACTGATGCCGCAGGACGGCTTGACCAATCTGGCGCAGGGTCTGGTGGCGGGCATCGCCGCTTTCATCCGTGTGGAAGTCCAGTCCCAGGTGGCGATCGCGCGCCAGAGCTATCACCCGGTCGAGCTGGGCATCCAGGTCCTCGTTGGGGAACACGACTCCCCCCAGGTAGCCGCCGTCGGTTGCCGCCATCCAGTCTGCCAGGGTTTCTCCTTCAGGGGTGAAGAAATAATCCAGGGGCACTAGGGACACCGCCTGTAGGGTCAGCCGATCCGCCCATTCCTGCTGGAGGGTTTGGAACACCTTCAGGCTGATGCGGGCCTGCTTTCCCAGAGAATCGAGGTGAGTGCGGATGGCGCGGGTGCCGTGGGCGTAGCTACACTTCAGGCCAAACTCCATGCGGCGATACACGTCTTCAGCCTGCCAGAATTTCTCGCTGTCGGCCCGCACTGCTTGGAGGGCGCTATCAAAGGTGCGGTCGGGGTTGGGGGTGCGTTCCCAGATGTGGCCCTTGTCCAAATGGGTGTGCATGTCCACGAAGCAGGGCCACACCTGCTTGTGCCGCAGGTCGATGCTGGGAAGGCTGCCTCTGTCCTGATTGGGGGGGGCGATCGCCCGAATCATTCCGTCCTGAATTTCGATATCCACATGAACTAGCTCATCCCCCAGCAAAGTAGCCCGTGGGTCGGCAGAACGGGGGAGGCGATCGGGAGCGTCCAGGCGCAGCAGGGAGGCGGGGACGTGGGCATTTTGTAGCCAGTAGTGGGGAGCGTCGGGAACCATGGGGGGTTGGATTTGGCGAAGGGGAACTGCCTAATTCTCTCGCCTGATGGCGCTT
This sequence comes from Elainellaceae cyanobacterium, assembly GCA_050331615.1. Lineage (GTDB taxonomy): Bacteria > Cyanobacteriota > Cyanobacteriia > CAKZMO01 > CAKZMO01 > JAYKGU01. The sequence goes on along the minus strand of JBHJGR010000028.1, from coordinate 14,382 downwards.
TCGTGCCAGTGCCGCAGGGCAAAGTCCGACAGCAGGGTCAGGGCCACGAAGATTAGCACCCCCAGAATCGTGGTCATCAGCAGGGCGGCAAACATGCGGGGAATCTGGAGGTTGTAGCTGGACATGAGAATCTGGTAAGCAATGCCCGATCGCGCCCCCCCCGTCCCCGCCACAAATTCCGCCACTACCGCTCCAATCAGCGCCAGTCCGCCGCTGATGCGTAAACCTCCCAGAAAATAGGGCATGGCGCTGGGCAACCGCAGGTAGCGCAGGGTTTGCCAGCGGGAGGCTTTATAGAGCTTGAACAGGTCCAGCAGGTTGTGATCGGCGCTGTTGAGGCCAATGGTGGTGTTGGAAATAATAGGAAACAGGGCAATAATCCAGGCGCAGACCACCAGGGCCGCAAACGTGTTGTTCTTCAGCCAGATGATGATCAGGGGGGCGATCGCCACAATAGGCGTCGTCTGTAGCACGACGGCATAGGGGAAGAAGCTGCGCTCAATCCACTTGCTCTGGGCAAACAGGATGGCGATTAGCAGCCCGGAGGCGATCGCCGCCCCAAACGCCGTCAGGGTGATTTGCAGAGTGATCAGCAGGGCCGGAAACAAATCGTTCCACTCCTGCACCAGCGCTTGCAGCACCCGAATTGGCCCCGGCAGCAGATAGGCGGGAATGCCCGTGATCCGCACCGCCGCCTCCCAGACCGTGAGGACGATGAGGCCCACCGCCAGGGGAGCCAGGACGTCTGCGGAGAGGAGCGATCGCAAACCTGACAAAACTTTCTGCTTTTTGAATAGCGGCGCTGACACGGTTATCCCAATACGGTGCTGACGTTGCGTTCCTAGTCGCGTAAACCCCATCTACCTAGTGTGCGGGCGTTATGACAATTGTCCGCAGATTTCGCAGATTTCGCAGATAAATCACGTGTCTGCCGATTCTCATCTGCGTCCATCTGCGTCATCTGCGGATAAATCAGACGTTGTTGACGAAACAGGGTATCAATATTCCCGAAAATCGCCTACGGAATGCGCGTCTGGTGCTAGATCACCCCGAGATTGGTGAGCCCTAGGATGACGCCCGCGCCGATGATGTGGCCAAAGCTGGTGGTAGCCAGCAGCCCAGGAACGCCCATGCCGCCAAAGAAGTTAGACGCAGGCAGCATCGGCCCTTCGGTGGGCTTTTCCATGGTCAGTCGACCAAAGGCGATCGCCAGAATGTTGCAGACAATCATAATGGCCGCAATCTTTGGACTCCAGCCGGGAGTTGGCGGCGGCACATCCGCCAGCAGCAGTGCAAGATACATCAAGGTCAGTCTCCTTATAGTAATAGGTTTGTTGTGATGACTTAAAGCTTCATCTTTTCCCAGGACCTGGAGTAGCGCGAGGCTCTTGTTGCAAGTCTTAACAATTGCCGTCCATCCGCTGGCTGAGCTAGCGGCTCCCCATTTCATAAATTTCGTCCCATTGATAGATAGATCATCGATAATAGAAAATAAAATTCCTTCCTTTTGACTGGAGACATTACCCTATGTTCTTCCACTGGACGTATCTGATTCTGATTCCCGGTATGGTGCTGATGGTGTGGGCGCAGAGCCAGGTGAAGGGCACCTACCGCCGCTATTCCCAGGTTTCGTCGAGTCTCGGCATGACGGGAGCCGACGTGGCCCAGACCATTCTCCACAAGATGGGCGTAGTTGACGTGCGGATTGAGCCAGTCGCTGGCGAGTTGACCGACCACTATGACCCCAGCGCTAAGGCCGTGCGGCTGTCTCAGGGGGTCTACGGCTCCCGATCTCTGGCGGCGGCGGCGGTGGCGGCCCACGAGTGCGGCCACGTTTTGCAGGATAAGCAGGGCTACGCCTTCATGAACTTCCGGACATCCCTGGTGCCCGCTGCCAATATAGGCTCCCAGATTGGGCCAGCCCTGGTGATTCTGGGCATTTTTCTGAACGCGCTGGGCACGGTTTCCTCTCTGTTCATCAACCTGGGCATTCTTCTCTTCGTGGCGGTGATTGCTTTCCACATCATCACCCTGCCTGTGGAATTCGATGCCTCCAGCCGTGCCCTCAAGCTCATCGACCAGCTCGGCATTCTCCAGGGCGACGAGAAGCGGGGGGCAAAGGCTGTACTTCAGGCGGCTGCCTGGACCTACGTGGCAACGGCGCTCTATGCCGTGCTGCAGTTGGTTCAGCTCCTGCTCATCTCGCGAAACCGCTAACGCCAGTGATGGAGTAAGGGCGTATCGCCACATGCGCCCTTTCCGTTGTTTTCCCGCTAAGTCAGAAATTTGTGATGGTGTTGTCGCGATCGCCCTATGCACAGATCCCAGACCCAACTAGACTTGTTCCTAGTTGATTACACGCAGTTAGTGGGGACTATGCAGGAGAGCATGCGAATTCTATTTGTTGCCGCCGAGGCAGCGCCCATCGCCAAAGTGGGGGGCATGGGCGACGTGGTTGGATCACTGCCATCGGTTCTCAGGGCGATGGGGCATGACGTCCGCATTTTTATGCCCTACTACGGGTTTCTCCCCGACAAGATGGAGATTCCCAATAAGCCCGTCTGGCAGGGCTCCGCCATGTTCCAGAGCTTCTCGGTCTACGAAGCAGTGCTGCCAGGAACGGACGTGCCCCTCTACCTGTTTGGCCATCCGTCTTTCTGGCCCCGCCGCGTCTACTACGGCGACGATGAAGACTGGCGGTTTACCCTATTCTCCAACGGAGCCGCCGAGTTTGCCTGGAACTACTGGAAGCCCCAAATCATGCACTGCCACGACTGGCACACCGGCATGATTCCCGTCTGGATGCACCAGTCCCCCGACATCGCCACCGTTTTCACCATTCACAACCTGGCCTATCAGGGGCCGTGGCGCTGGAAGCTGGAGCAGATGACCTGGTGCCCCTGGTACATGCAAGGGCACAACACCATGGCGGCAGCGGTGCAGTTTGCCAATATCGTCAACACCGTGTCGCCCACCTACGCCCAGCAGATCCAAACCGCCACCTATGGAGAAACGCTAGAGGGGCTGCTGTCGTTTATCGGCGGCAAGCTGGTGGGCATCCTCAACGGCATTGACATGAAGTCCTTCAACCCCTCAACAGACCGGCAGTTGGAGCAGAACTATTCCATCGATAGTCTGGATCAGCGCCGTGCCAACAAGATCGCGATCCAGGAAGAAGTGGGGCTGGAGGTCAACTCCAAAGCGTTCCTAATGGGCATGGTGTCGCGGCTGGTGGAGCAGAAGGGGCTGGATCTGATCCTGCAAATGCTCGATCGCTTCATGTCCTACACCGATGCCCAGTTTATCGTGCTGGGAACGGGCGATCGCTACTACGAAACCCAGCTCTGGCAAATCGCCTCCCGCTATCCGGGGCGCATGTCTGCCTACCTGCTCTACAACGATGGTTTGGCCCGCCGCATCTACGCCGGGTCGGACGCCTTCCTGATGCCCTCTCGCTTTGAGCCCTGCGGCATCAGCCAGCTCATTGCCATGCGCTACGGCTGCGTTCCCATTGTCCGTCGCACGGGCGGTCTGGTGGACACGGTGCATCACCACGACCCCATGACCCACTCGGGCACGGGCTACTGCTTCGACCGCTACGAACCGCTTGACCTCTATACCTGCATGGTGCGGGCCTGGGAAGGCTTCCACTATAAAGATCGCTGGCAGGAACTTCAGAAGCGGGGCATGGCGGCAGACTTCAGTTGGGCTAAATCCGCCAAGGAGTATGTCAAGATCTACCGCCAGGTGCTGGGCCTGCCGCCGGAGGAGCAGCCAGTGGCCGCAGCCTGAGCCTACCAGTCGTATTCCCCTAAGTTCTCCACGTAGACAGCCGGATCCTGGGCAATCCAGCCCAGCTCCGAGTTGGAGCGCACCTCAAAGTGGAGGTGGGGGGCGTAGGAGAGGCCCGTGGTGCCCGCCGTGCCAATTACCTCTCCTGCGTTGACGGATTGCCCCACGCGGACGGAGATATTGGCGAGCTGGGCGTAGCGGGTCTGTAATCCCTGGGGGTGGTTGATGACCACCAGGTTGCCATAGCTGCCCTGCGCCCCAGCAAAGGCCACCACCCCCGATCCGACGGCTGAAACGGGCGTCCCCTGCGCCGCTTCCAGGTCGATGCCGCTGTGAAATTCAACCTCCCCCGCCACCGGATGCACCTGCCAGCCATAGCCCATCATCACCGCAGCCACGCTGGGAAGCGGATAGCCCTGGAGGGGGCTGGGTTGGGTGGTCGAAACGGGTGGTGCCCCGCCACCTTCGGGGGACCAGTTGACCCCAGGGACGAAGACGACATCGGGGGCGGCAGGACAGCCGTTGATTTCGAACAAGACGTCGGCCCGCACGTTGTAGGTGTCGGCCAGGTCTTGCCAGGTGGCTCCGGCGGGAGCATTCACCCGAATGCCGTTGTAGGGGGGAATCAGGATCTCGGTGCCAGGAGACGGTTCACCGCTGCGGAGGGCGGGGTTAAAGCCTAAGAGAGTTGTCGGGAGTAGATTGTAGCGGCTGGCGATCGCCTCTAAGCTCTCCCCCGCCACGACTCGATGGCTGATCATTCGAGACAGAGCAGGTTCAGGGCAAATGGCTTCAGTTTGCTTCACTGGGGTAGCTGCGGCTGCCGCTGGACTGAGCGTCGCTAGTCTGAACGGATTTCTGCCGCTGGACCAGCCACCCAATCGGATAGCCGCACTCCCAGGGAGAGATGTTGCCAATAATCCCAAGCAGCTAGCAATCGCGAAGACAAATCGAAGTCGAGTCATCTGAGTAACGGATTAAACCCTAAACAGTCGAGAAATGGCTGAAAAAGACGGCATTAAAATAATTGCCAAAAGTAGATTTCATCGCTGGCAAACCCGCTTCAGGAAGCATCGTCAGTTAAGATAGTAAAGAAACTTTTTATGCTTTGAGAGTGAACCTTTGACTGCCCTATCGTGCGCAAAACCCTTCTATGTTGCTACTCCCTAGGGTAGCTTGGTTATACTCAATCCATCAGTGCGCTGCCCAGGGGTTGATCGTCGGCGTTGCCCATCACTTAGGCAAAACCTGTGCCCGCTGGAAGACCATTTATTGCTGTCATCAGGCTACGAATCATGGGGTTTTCTTTTAAGCAGCTTCGTTTCTACACCGCGTTTTTCCTTGTGGGAGGGAGTCTTGGGTTTGCAGGAGGGTATCTGCTCAGCGCCAATAATCGCCCTGAAATCGCCCAGTCTGAGAGCTCGGAGCGAGTTTCATCGCAGCTTTCGCGGCTGACGGCGTTTCCCGCCGAACAAGACGCTCAAGCCACAATAGAGGGCGGCGTTGAGCGCACTAACCCCAACTTCATCGCTGAGGCAGTTGAGCAGGTCGGTCCAGCCGTCGTGCGCATCGATTCGAGCCGCACTGTGTCAGGCCGGGGGGCTGACCCCTTTCAAAACCCCCTATTTCGTAGGTTTTTTGGCGATGAGATCCCGAATCCTGAGCGCATTGAGCGAGGCACCGGCTCGGGGTTCATTTTGAGTGCTGATGGTCAGCTCATCACCAACGCCCATGTCGTCGCGGGGGCCGAGGTGGTTAAAGTGACGCTAAAAGACGGCAGAAGTTTCGACGGGATGGTGCTGGGCACCGATCCGGTGACTGACATTGCGGTCATCAAAATTGAGGCTGACGGGCTACCCTCGGTGACGCTGGGGAGTTCTGAAAACCTAGTGCCGGGTCAGTGGGCGATCGCCATTGGCAACCCCCTCGGCCTAGATAACACCGTCACGGCGGGCATTATCAGCGCCATCGGACGCTCCAGTTCCCAGGTCGGTATCCCTGACAAGCGAGTCCGCTTCATCCAAACCGATGCCGCCATCAATCCGGGGAACTCAGGCGGGCCGCTGCTCAACGACAAAGGCCAGGTTATTGGCATCAACACCGCTATCCGTGCCGACGCTCAGGGTCTGGGGTTCGCCATCCCCATCGAAACCGCCTCCCGCATTGCTGACCAGCTCTTTACCAACGGGGAAGCGCAACATCCCTACATTGGCATTCAAATGATTGATCTGTCCCCTGAAGCTCTGGAGCAGCTGAAGGCAGACGAAACCCTCGGCTTTAGCGTGAGCCGAACTGATGGCGTATTGATTATGAAAGTCATGCCCGGAACGCCTGCCGAAGCCGCTGACCTGCAGGCCGGGGACGTAATTCTCTCGGTCAATGGGGTAACGGTTACGACCGCTGCCGACGTTCAAGAGCAGGTGGAAGACACAACCATCGGCATGCCCCTGGAGATTGAGCTGGACCGGCAGGGAGAAGCGCTGACCGTCGAGCTACGACCGACAACGCTTCCCGTGGACGAACTTCAGTAGAGGAGAGCGCTTAGTCGCGATCGCCCTCACGAGCAGAGTCATCGTCTCTAGCATCGGTGCGCAGCGAAATTGAGCCTGCCATGCTGTCTTCCAGCTCCATCCGCTGCTCCATGCGGCGGAGGAAATACCCCGTCATCATGGCTGAGGCCAGCAGCCCGGCGAGATTTTCGCGATCGGTGGTTACCTGGACGTTGAATGCCTCAGACGGTAGAACACCGACTAGTCCTTGAACGTTCTGTGAAATAATTTGCTTGATTTCGGGGCTAACCGAGCGTGCCACCATTGCCAGCATTTCGGGCGACTGGTGCTGCATATACTGCAGTAGCTGGTTAGCCTGAACCTCCTCGTCGTGCTCGTCGAAGAAGTTGGCGCTGTTGGAATGAAAAACCATAGAGCCTGATCTGTTCACATTAAGGTCTATTGTTACATTTATATCCCCTCGAATGGCCAGATCGGGGGCGGGAAAATCCGGAGTTCATGAGGGCGGTTACCACCATTACCTCGGTATAAACTGCCCCTAAGCTGGCTCATCAAAGGGTTGGGGCAGTTTATCCACCTGAAAATATTGGTGAAATTTATTCGTGACCTGCAGCCAATAGGAGCGGCCATCCGTCTGTCGGCGCTTGCGCACAAAGCCCAGACTCACTAGCTCCTGGACGTGCTGGTAGGCTCCCGAGCCCCGCAGCTCCACCAGCATGGTCTGGGCGATGGGGCCTTTCAGGGCGATCGCCGCCAGGGTGCGCAAGGCCCCGACTCCCAGATCAAGGGGCACCAGGGTTTCCACTAGACTCTGGTAGCTGGAGCGGAGCTGTAGGCAGTAGCCCTCGGCAGTTTGGGTAATTTCTAGAGCACCGTCTTGGTGGGCGTAGCGGGACATCAGCTCAATCAGTCCCTCTTCTACGGCCTGGCGATCGCACCCTGCATACTCAGCGATTTTGCCGACGGACAGGGGCTGCCCTTTAAGGTACAAGACGGCTTCAATCTTGCTAGCAAGCGACATCGGTGTAAGGCTACCCATAAAGCTACCGAGGTGTGTCCCTGATTGGAGGACAGACTCCCTATCATTCATCCTTCAGTCTAGATTGCGCCCGGTGAGTTCTACGAAAATATCTTCCAAATTGGACGGGCGCACCATTAGTCCAGTTTTATCAGCCTGTTCAGCCAGGTAGGCTTCCGCTTCTTGCAGCGTTGGAAAAAATCGATATTCCCAGCGGTTGGCTGCCCGGTCAGACTGCCCCGCGTCGGCGACTTGCTTCATCACCAGCCCTTCTCCATGCTTCTGGCGCAGCTCCTGCAGCGTTCCGACCTCAATCAGCTTGCCGCTGTCCATGATGCCGATGCGATCGCACAGATATTCCACCTCCTCCATGTAGTGAGTGGTGAGCAGTATGGTCATCCCCTGCTGGTTGAGCTCCTTAATGATTTCCCACAGTCGGCGGCGCGTCTGGGGGTCGAGCCCGACAGTGGGCTCATCTAGAAACAGAATCTGGGGCTTGTGCAACAACGCCCTGGCAATTTGCAAACGACGTTTCATGCCGCCGGAGAGAGTTTTGACCAGATCATCGCGGCGATCGGTCAGCTCAACGTAGTCGAGCCAGCGCTCAATCTCATGCTGACGCTGGGGGTTGGGGAGATGGTGCATGCGCCCATGGAACTCCATGTTCTCCCAGACCGTGAGGTCGGTATCGACGCTGGTTTGCTGGAGCACCACGCCAATGTTGCGCTTTACGCCCGCCGGCTGCTTCTGCACGTCATATCCGGCGACAATAATATTTCCTTGGGTCGGGCGGGTCAGGGTGGTCACCATGCGAATGGTGGTGGACTTTCCGGCCCCGTTTGGACCCAACAGCCCAAAAATTTCTCCAGGCTGAATGTTTAGAGAAACATCATTAACGACGGGGACGTTGCTGTAGACCTTGTGAACGTCTTGGAGGCATACCGCAGGGGTCATAGCTCAGGGTAGAAGAGGGGTAAACAGGCTGAACAAATGTCAAGCAAACTTACCCGTAAGGTAACATTTTTACCCCTCCCGTCTCCCGCCAAATCCTGAGAACCTAAGTGGCCGCGTCTGGATCAGAGTCAAGGGGCGATCGCGCCTGGGTTATTGCCCCTCGGAGAGCATCGGCGATCGCCCGAGCTGCGCCCAGTTCAGCGGAACTGGGTGGCCCGAAGGGATGCCGGAAAGTCTCGTCTTGCAGCTTCTCCTCTAGCATCCGGATGGCCAGGGGCGACGGCAGGGTATGCCCATTCTCCCATCGGTTTACCGTTCGCACAGACACCTTTAGCCAGGCTGCAAATCTTCGCTGCGACAGGTCGAGGTGCTGCCGCAACTCTCGCATTTGGGTTGACAGCTCTGTCGATAGATCCACCGCTTGTTCTCTTGGCATATTACCAAACCTAATACCGTTTTTCTGTGAGGCTGCACCCAACGAGGGGCTTAAGCCCCTTGTCTGTCTGGACTTTTCCTATGCGTCTTCATGCAAATTGGTATAACGCTGAACATTTAAGTGCTGAATCACAATTAATGACAGCATGACAGCTTGGGGGCGTACACCCCTAAGAAGATAATTCTGTTTAACTGCCTAGTAAAATACTCAGATCACTCAGACGACTGTCTCTACCTAATGGCGGATTTGTCCTACTTGTTTGCTCAAAAGATCGCGCAGATTTGCCCGAATCAGGAAAACCATCGCTGGCGGCGGCACCGGATCTTCCCTGGGACCTGTAGATTTTGGTAGGGGCGATCGCTATACTGCCAGTTCAGTCCCAACCTCTGGATGGCTTTTGTGAAAGGTTCCCTGCGCAATACCTATCTCATTCTTACTGCCCTGCTGGTGCTCTGCTTCGTTCTGCGGTTTACCGTGCATGAGGCAAGCTGGCTCAAGGGCTTTTCCCTGGACGTGGCGGCGGAGATTGTCGGCATTCTGCTGGTGGTGTTCTCCGTAGATCGGGTAATCGACGCCGAGCGGGAGCAGGAGCGGCGCAAGCTGGAGGCCGTCGCCTTTCAGCAGATGCGCAAACCCCTGCTGCGGCATCTGTCGGGCCTGCTGAATCTGATGCAGGCGGCGCGGGGTAAGCAGGTCATCAGTGGAGAACCGGGGCGATCGCTCGATGAACTCTTCGACCCTGAAGCGATTCAACGTGTGGCCCAATTCAACCTCAACCAGCCTGCCGCCATAGCGGGATTTGACCACATTTCCTGGCTGGATTACCTGTTGCGGGAGTGCCTCCAGTTTCGTGAGTCGCTGAACCGCACGGTGGAGAAATATTCTCTATTTCTGCAGCCGGAGGTGATCGACCTGATTGAAGAAATGATCAACTCGTCGTTCCTCTGGACGGTACTGCAGTTTCCTCGACCCTATAGCGCTGAGTGGGGGCTGTCGTCCCTCAACCTGGGAAATGCCGTAGGCAGCGATGACGCGACTCCCGTTACCTTTAGCACCAACGTCAGTGAAGCCCTTGCGGAGCACGTTGCCCTATTTCTGCGGCTGGTGCAGTTCTTCAACGATAACGTTTCCCCTAACCAGCAGCTTGACGCGACCGAGGCTGGTCTGGTGGAGCGCACCGTGACCCCAGCTCGCCTGGCCCTGGCGGAGGACACTGAAACGGCGATCGCCCCACCCCATCATCCCGCCACACCGCCTGCCCCCAATGGTCGTTAACCGAACGCGATGAAAGCCCAGTGCAATGCCGCGCTATGCATTGGCGTGAGCACATTATCATGAGCGAATCCCCCGCGCAGCGAGGGATTCGCTCATAAACCTGAGCCCGTAGGGCTATATTTGACCTGTCGGAGATTACTTCTCCTGGGAGAAGACGAACTTGCCCCCAGGCTGCACATTATGAACAGGTCAAAACTGGCCGATAGGATTCCAGTCTTCTAGAATCCGCCAAAATCTGCTGATCGCGCCACTGGCGTTTCGTTGTTGATTCCCATTGCTGGGCCGCATCGTTATGGCAAATCCGATTGAGTTCAAGCTATTCGCCCCCTACAACCAGGAAGCCGCCCTGATTGGCTCCTTCTCAGACTGGGAGGCGATCGCTATGCAGCAGGGAGACGACGGCTGCTTCCGCACCACGGTTGACCTGGAAGATGGCACCCATGCCTACAAATTTCGCGTCCGGTCGAAAAGCTGGTTTCTGGAAGACGGTGAATGGGTGGACATCATTGACCCCTGGGCTACCCGCATAGACCCGTCGGCGGGCCACGGCATTCTGTGCGTCAAGGACGGGCAGCGCATGGTGGATACCTATGTCTGGCAGCACGACGACCAGCCCCTGCCGTCCAATGACCAGCTGGTGATCTACGAACTCCACGTGGGCGACTTTTCTGGGGGAGAGGATGACCCCTATCCGCGAGGCGAGTATCGCCACGTGATCGAAAAGCTGGACTACCTGGAGCAGTTGGGCGTCAACGCCATTGAGCTAATGCCGATTATGGAATTTCCGGGGGACTTTAGCTGGGGCTATAACCCCCGCTATTTCTTTGCGTCCGAGTCCAGCTATGGCTCGACCGCCGACCTGAAGCGGCTGGTGGATGAGTGCCATGCTCGGGGCATCCGCGTCATTTTAGACTGCATCTTCAACCACTCCGAGTCCAGCAGTCCGCTGACGCAAATCGACCACGACTACTGGTACCACCATTCCCCCCGCGACCCGGAAAACGCCTGGGGACCGGAGTTTAACTTTGAGCACTACGACGAGAATCTCGACCTGTTTCCAGCGCGATCGTTCATTGGGGACGTGGTGCGGTTTTGGATTCAGGAATACCACATTGACGGTATCCGCTACGACGCTGCCCGCCAGCTCGCTAACTACGACTTCATGCACTGGATTACGGAAGAGACACGGGCGATCGCCGGTCCTAAACCCTTCTACAATGCGGCAGAACACATCCCCGAAACCACCGACATTGTGGGGCTGGAGGGGCCAATGGACGGCTGCTGGCACGAAAGCTTTTATCAGAACATGCTGCCCCACATCGGTGGCGATAGGGTGGACTTCGAGCAGCTCAAGGATATCCTGGACCCGCGGCGTCAGGGCTATCAGGGGGCGACCGACGTCATTAACTACCTCACCAACCACGACCAGCAGCGGCTTATGGTGGAGCTTGCCGATCGAGACATCTTCGGCGATGCTGCCTTCAAGCGGGCCAAGCTGGGGGCGGCACTACTCATGACCGCCATAGGCATCCCGCTCATCTGGATGGGGGAGGAATTTGGCTCATCCCAGCCCAAAACCCAAGAATCCTCTAAAATTGACTGGAATATTCTAAAGAATGAGTCCAATCAGAATTTGCTGGACTACTATCGGGGGCTGATTGAGCTGCGGAAGACAACCGCCGCTCTCTATACCAACCAGATTGAGTTCTTCCACGCAGACCCCGACTCCAAAGTGCTGGCCTACATCCGCTGGAACGAGGCTGGTTCGCGGGTCGCAGTCGTCGCCAACTTCTCTGATGCGTTCCTGGCGGGCTACACCGTACCCAACTTCCCCCATGAGGGGACCTGGCATGAGTGGACGCGGGACTATGACGTCGAAGTGCAGGATGGTCAGCTCCTCACCGATCTGCCGGAATACGAAGCGCAGGTCTTTGTCTCCTGAATCCTTCTGCTAAAGCCCATCGCGCCGCTCACCCCGGCGTTGCCAGCCAGGAGATGGCGATTCCCAGGGCGGACCCAGCAAAGACCTGGACCGGTGTGTGGCCCAGCAGCTCCTTCAGCCGATCTTCGTTAAATTCGGGCTTTTCGCTGAAGAGTTCGTCCACGATCTGGTTCAAAATGCGGGCCTGCTGTCCGGCGGCCTGCCGCACGCCAGCGGCGTCGTACATGACGATCACGGCGACTACGAAGGCGATCGCAAATTCTGGACTGGCCCAGCCTGCGCTCTGCCCCACCCCGGTTGCCAGCGCGGTGACAAAGGCCGAATGGGAGCTGGGCATGCCCCCCGATTCAAATAGCGTCTGGACCCTGGCCTTGCCCTGAACGATCAGCTCAATCACCGGCTTGAGACACTGGGCTGCTAGGCAGGCCAGCAGCGCCACCACGAGAATCTGGTTATCCAGGATGGTGAAAAAATCCCGCATGGTGATTCTGAGTCCTAGTGGGTTCGGGCAGTGATGAAATCGGCCAGGGCCATGAGGGGTAGGGCGCGATCGCCATAGGGTTCCAGGCTCACCTTAGCGGCGTCCACCAGCTGCTGGGCTTTCCGCTTCGACTCCTCCAGTCCCCAAATGCTGGGATAGGTGGCCTTCTGCGCCTGCAAATCTTTACCAGCGGTTTTGCCCAGCTCAGCCTGGGTCGCGGTGATGTCCAGCACGTCGTCAACGATCTGGAAGGCCAGCCCGATGTTCTGGGCATAGGCCGTCAGGTGCTGCACCACCAGCTCGGACGCCCCCGCCAGAATCGCCCCCGATACCACCGCCGCCTCCAGCAGCGCCGCTGTTTTGTGCTGGTGGATAAAGTCCAGGGTTTCGATGGATACGTCGCTGCGCCCCTCACACTCCAGGTCAACGGACTGGCCGCCCACCAGCCCGGCGGCTCCCACCGCCCGACCCAGGCGGGCAATCACCTTGAGTACCTGCTCTGCTGGCACGTTCTGAGTGCGGGTGGCCACATGCTCAAACGCGTAGGCCAGCAGGCCATCTCCAGCCAGGATGGCGATCGCCTCGCCGTAAACCTTGTGATTCGTCAGCTTACCCCGGCGATAGTCGTCATTATCCATCGCTGGCAGGTCGTCATGCACCAAGGACATGGTGTGGATCATTTCCAGGGCGCAGGCGGTGGGCATGGCCATGTCTACCGTGCCGCCGCTCATTTCGCAGGTGGCCAGACAGAGGATGGGGCGCAGCCGCTTGCCGCCCGCCATCAGGGAATAGCGCATGGATTCGTAGATGGTTTCTGGATAGACCACCTGGATGGACTGGTCAAGGGCCTGCTCTACCAGAGACCGGCGATCGCCCAGATAGGTTTTCAAATCAAAATCAAATGGCGGCGGTTGGGTGTCGGGGCGGTCATCTGGCGCGATCGCCCGCAGATTACTTGAAGGTGTCATGTTATCACCACGTTGCTTGAATTTGCATGATTTGCCCAAACCTTCAGCTTCAGCGATTACACCGAAAACCGTTGGCGATAGCTCCATACTGTATTGTGCAACAGCATGGCCACTGTCATCGGCCCAATTCCTCCTGGAACGGGAGTAATCCACTGGGCAACCGATTTAACCGCCTCGAAGTCTACATCCCCGACGAGACGAGCCTTGCCTGTCGCTGCCATTAGCCGGTTAATGCCCACGTCAATTACTACAGCGTTGGGCTTCACCATATCGGCGGTAATCAGCCCCGTCCGCCCCACGGCAGCAATGAGGATATCGGCATCGCGGGTCATTGCCGCTAGGTCAGCCGTGCGGGAGTGGGCGATCGTTACCGTTGCATTTTCGGCCAGCAGCATCAGCGCCATCGGCTTGCCCACCAGAATGCTCCGCCCCACCACCACTGCATGCTTGCCGCTGATCGGAATCTGATAGTGGGCCAGTAGCTGCATCACGCCAGCTGGGGTACAGCTGCGCAGCCCCACTTCGCCCCGCAAAAGCTGGCCCAGGTTATAGGGATGCAGCCCGTCCACGTCTTTTTGCGGCTGGATTTGATTGAGCAGGGCTACGGCGTCTAGGTGGGGGGGTAGCGGCAACTGAATCAAAATACCGTCTACCTGGTCGTTGTGATTCAGCGAGTGAATCAAGGAGGTGAGCTCGTCTTGAGTGGTTTCGGTGGGATAGTGTCGCCCAAAGGAGGCGATGCCGACTCGCTCGCAGGCTTTCCCTTTACCACGCACATAAGCGGCACTGGCGGGATTGTCGCCCACCATGATCACCGCCAGACCGGGCGATCGCCCCACTTTTGGGGCTAGCTCCTTCAACTGCTGCGCTAGGTCAGCCTGCATTTTGCTCGCGAGCGCTTTACCGTCTAGTAAACCTGCCATGTTCTGGGGTAAGGTCAACGTTGGAGAATGTTTGCGAGAGTTCTAATCTAGTCTCTCAAAAATAGGTTCCTCTCGACCTTTTC
>JBHJGR010000027.1:0-16003 GCA_050331615.1 Elainellaceae cyanobacterium | reverse complement strand
GATCTGAAACTAACAGTCGCTGGTGGTTCGGTACTCTGTCGAGTCCATACGTTTTTAGAGAGGGTTTTCGCGCCTCTGGTTGCAGACTGGACTCTGCTTTCGGGTTCGAGGAGACTTATTTGGATGCTTCCACTCACCCTGGGGGTTCAAACCAGTTCTATTGTACCGCACTGGGCAGACTGCTGGACTTCGCCCAGCGCGGGAACCATCTGTATGTCTAAAGCCAGGGGTTTTATCCGGTTCCCGAACCCTTCAATATTCGATAATGTCCTAACGTCAATGCGTAGCGCCATATATCCCTATGCTTTTGCGTTAGGACCCTTAAGGGGTGTGGAAGCCCCGCGACACCGGGCTTCCACACTCAAACCTCAGCCTGCAGGGCTATATTCTGCGCTATTCTACTGAAATGGAGTCATGGGGCCTACCCCGATATGAACGTCGAATTTCGCGAATGCGACTTTTTCAACCTGTGGATTTGGCTAGAGCTGGAAACTAGCCCCGCTCCACTGGAGCAGCAGTATATCGAGGAAATTTTTAACTCCTGGTATTTTCTAGGAAAGCTGGGGGGATTCAACGCTGAAAACCTCCAGGTTCAGGAAACCGGCCTGGACATTAGCTATTTGCCCTACGACGATGATGCCGCCGAGGATAGCCTCATGGCGGTGATGCACAACATGGCGGAAGTAGAGTTTCGGGGAACCTGGGCGCGGTGCTGGTTTGACCTGGGCACATCAGACGCGATCGCCCTCGACGTTTTAGTCAACGCGATACGGCAGTTCAGCAAGGACTACGTTGCCATCAAACAGCTGATTGTGGGCGGGCAAAATGCCGACTGGCCAGTTCCTGAGGGGCATCGCCCTGGCTTTGTTGACCAGGAAATGGCCGAGCAGAACTAAGGCGATTTCTGGGATAAATTCTACCCCCAATTAAACGGTTGGCAGGGGCAGATGGCCGTTTGCCCCTACGTCATCGGGTAGGATCACCTTCAAAAATCTCCTTAGTTAAACAAATTTTTTCTGGGGGTTGACACCCCCGTAAATCGTAATTGTGCTTGAGCACTTAGAACTCGTCGTAGTTTTCTACCATACTGGCGTCATTGTCCCGCTTCGACCCCAGTAAATCTAGCCGCTCGACACGAATGACGGGGCGTGAGCGGTCAACCCCTGTGCTGCGGTCTTTCCAATGGTCGATTTTCAGCGATCCGCTTACCCCGATCAGACTTCCCTTGCGAACGTAATTGGCCGCAATTTCTGCGGTTCTGCCCCAAATTTCTAGGTTGAACCAGTCCGGTTCGTCGCTATTGCGGCGGCGGCGGTCAACTGCCATCGTTAGGTTGCAGACGACGCTGCCAGATTCGAAATACTTAACGTCCGGGTCGCGTCCAGCCCGGCCAACTAAGTTAACGGTATTTAACCCCATAGTTCTCGATAATCCTATCAATACTTTTGTACTATTTTATCACATCGTACCGCTCGATTGCCAGAAACCAGCCTTATTTAACCAGATTGGTGTTTGCAGGTATAGCCTGCCACTCTTTCAAATTCCAGCTCTTCGTGGTTGAATGGTGACTTAACGAGCCTAAAAGTCAATCTATCTGGGGGAGGGCGATCGCACAACCTCAGTCGCTTTTACTAGCCAGCTATTAGTGCATCTACACCCCTGTCTTTGCAACTTAGAATTCGCTGCTCGAAGCCTTCGCTTGCGCTGATATTGGCCGTTATGGGGCGGCTGACGGGCTCGTCATAGGCTCATCCCTAGCTGTTTGCTTTCAAATTTAATCCTGAGCAGCTTCTGCAGGCCAAGATAAGTAAAGCTAGGCGATCGCTATTGATGCCGATGCGAAAACTCACTGGAGCTTTTGGAATCTAAAATTCCTTACGGGGTTTTCGGATAGGTTCGTTAATCAGATACCCTATCGCTAGACTGTGAATCGCAAAATGTAATAGAATCCAGTCGGCCATTTCTACAAGCCATTGGCTCTATTCAAGCTCTTATAAACCGCATCCTGCCGCTTTTGGAGAGTGAACCGCTCGTGGGATTGATCAACCGCTTCTCATTTTCGCGCGACATGGGCATTGACCTGGGAACAGCCAACACCCTGGTTTACGTTTCTGGTAAAGGTATTGTGCTCCAGGAACCTTCCGTGGTCGCCATGGACCAAAACGATAAGGTCCCCCTAGCCGTAGGCGAAGATGCCAAAAAAATGCTTGGACGTACGCCCGGAAATGTCCTTGCCCTGCGCCCCCTCCGGGACGGGGTCATCGCCGACTTTGACACAGCGGAGATTATGCTCAAGCATTTCATCCGGCGGGTCCATGAAGGCCGCACCCTTGTTTCACCGCGCATTGTCATCGGTATTCCCAGCGGGGTGACGGGGGTCGAGCGTCGCGCCGTTGAAGATGCAGCGCGCGAAGCCGGAGCACGAGAAGTGCATTTGATTGACGAACCTGTGGCAGCAGCAATCGGAGCCGGGTTACCAGTGGCTGAGCCAACGGGGAACATGATCATTGACATCGGCGGTGGCACCACCGAAGTGGCCGTGCTTAGCCTCCAGGGTACCGTCCTCAGCGAGTCGGTGCGGGTCGCGGGGGATGAGCTGAGCGAAGCCCTGACCCAGTACATGAAGAAGGTCCACAACCTGGTGATTGGTGAGCGCACGGCTGAAGACATCAAGATTAATATCGGCTCGGCCTATCCCCAGCAGAATGATGACGACATCATCATGGATGTGCGGGGGCTACACCTGCTGTCGGGGCTTCCTCGCACCGTAACGGTGAAAGCACCGGAGATGCGGGAAGCGATGTCTGAACCCCTGGCCGTGATCATCGATGCGGTGAAGCGTACGCTAGAGCGAACGCCGCCCGAACTGGCCGCCGACATTGTCGATCGGGGCATTATGCTAGCAGGGGGCGGTGCCCTCTTAAAGGGGCTAGACACGCTAATTAGCCATGAAACCGGCATCGTTGTTCACATTGCCGCCGACCCTCTGAGCTGCGTGGTCTTGGGCACTGGGCGGGTGCTTGAGAACTTTAAGCAGCTTGCACGCGTCTTCAAGTAGATGGGGCGATCGCCCTCCCTGTTGAGATTTTGTCAGGATGTTCACACTACGCCGCTGGTGGGATCGCTATGGACTGCAGCTTGGGCTGGCGAGCCTTGCCCTGGCTGGAGCTTGGGCTATTCGGCAAACAGACGGGCTACCGATTCTTGAGGTCTATCGGTGGGTATCCCTGCCGTTTCACGCAACCCCGTCTCGTGAAGAAGTGACAGAAACCGCTCGACTTCAGGAGCTACAGCAGCGGCTGACCGAGCTGGAGCGGCAAAACCAACAGCTCCAGGAAATGCTGGGGCAGCTTCCGCAAGAGGAGCAGACGGCTGTTGCAGCTCCTATCATTGGCCGCAGCGCTGACCAGTGGTGGCAGCAAATTACCATTGGTCACGGCAGCCAAGCCAACATCGAGGTAGGTGATGTCGTATCTGGTGCAGGCGGCTTAGTGGGGCGAGTCACCCATGTTACTCCCAGTACAAGCCGGGTCTTGCTAATCAGCGACCCCGCTAGTCAAGTGGGGGCAACCATTAGCCGCTCTCGAACGATGGGCTATTTGCGGGGACAGGCCGCCAATCAGGCCGTCTTAGTTTTCTTCGATAAGGTACCAGACGTGCGTCCCGGAGATGTGGTCACCACCTCTAGCCTCAGCCAACTGTTTCCCCCTGGTATCCCAATCGGCCAGGTCGAGTCCATTGACCTGAGTAAGTCCCCAGCCCCAGAAGCGGTGGTTGAATTATCGGCCCCCATTAGCTTTTTAGAGTGGGTTTTGGTCCATCCCCATTCTGGACGCTCCGCCGATACGGCTGAGGGTTAGGGAGAGGTCTACCCGTGTTCAAAGTTTCCGATCTCGATCCCAACCTCCGCCAGGCGCTTGACTGGGCAGTGACAACCGGTTCAGTGCTGGTATGTGCGCTCATCCTGCCGGTTCGATTGCCAGGCATGGAATTGCTGGGGGTCGGCCCCAACTGGCTACTGATCTGGGTCATTGCCTGGAGCCTAAAGCGCACCGTCTTCCAGGGGGCGATCGCCGGCATTTGCCTCGGTCTGATCCAAGACGGCCTCACGGTGGCAAACCCGACGCACACACTGGGGCTGGCGATCGCCGGTATGCTAACCGCTCGGTTACAGAAGCAGAAATACATCCAGGAAGACTTTATTTCCGTCGCTATGATTGCCTTCGGCATGGCGGTAGCCGTGGAAACCATCACCGCCGCTCAGTTTACGCTCCAGTTCTTCCTCAGCGGTTCGCCCAAATTCTACCCGCTGCTGACTCAAACCTGGCTCTATCACCAGCAGGTTGCCCTCAGCTCCGCTATCCTCAGCAGTCTTTGGGCACCTGTACTGTACTATCCGCTCAACCGCTGGTGGGAATCGCTGGAGTCGGTGGAATCTTGAGGCATTTGCCGTGAGATTCATCCCCAGCGTCTACTGCACTATTCCAGAGCTGCCCGGAATCTCGCCCACGGGTTCGCACCGACCGCCCAGGTGCTTGGCCAGAAATTCTTCGGCGATCGCATAGAAGTGCAGCCGATTGTCGGGGCGGGCAAATCCATGCCCTTCGTCGGGGTAGAGCACATACTCCACCGGCTTGTCAGCCTGCCGCATGGCTTCGACGATCTGCTCGCTCTCCGCCTGCTTAACGCGGGGATCGTTGGCTCCCTGGCCGATGAGCAGGGGCTTCTGGATGCGGTCGGCAAAAAAGAGGGGCGATCGCGCCTTGAGAAAATCCGGTTCCGTGTCCAGATTACCCACCCGGTAGTAGAACTGGGCCTTAAGCGGCTCCCAGTAGGGGGGAATGCTCTGGAGCAGGGTCAGCAGGTTACTCGGCCCGACGATGTCTACACCGGCAGCGAACACCTCTGGCGTAAACGTCAGGCCCACCAGAGTGGCATAACCGCCGTAGGAACCGCCCATAATCGCGACTTTGGCGGGGTCGGCAATGCCCTGGTCGGTCAGCCAGTTAACGGCGTCGACCAGGTCATCGTGCATCTTGGCGGCCCATTCCCGGTTACCCGCATTGACGAATGCCTTGCCATAGCCCGTCGATCCCCGGAAGTTGATTTGCAGCACGGCATAGCCCCGGTTTGCCAGCCACTGGGCCTGGGGGTCGTAGCCCCAGGTATCCCGCGCCCAGGGACCACCGTGGACCAGCAGAACGGCGGGCAGGTGGTGGGCGTCAATACCGACGGGGGTCGTCAGGTAGCCGTGCAGGGTCAAACTATCCCGCGCCGCCAGGGAGATGGGCTGCATGGGAGCCAGGGCCAGGTCTTCCAGTTGGGGCTGGTTGCTAAACAGGAGGGTACTGGTGCGCTGCTGGCGATCGTAGGTGTAGTAGTAAATCGGGCCGTCGTCCGTAAGGTAGGCCACCAGCCAGGTGGTGTCAGCCAGATCTCGGCTGACGATGGCAACTTCGCCGGAACGAACCTGGGCGATCGCCTCAAAATCGGCCCGAATGCTGTCATCCAGAATCAGCCACTCCTGCCTGTCGCGGTAGAAGGAAACGGCCTGGAGGGTGCGGTTGGTGGGATGGATGAGGATGCCACCGACGTCGTACTGCTCGTCCGCTGCGATTACCGTTTCCTCACGGGTTTCCAGGTTGAGAGCCAGCAGCCGGGAGGCGTTGGCATCGTGGTTGCCGACGAGGTATAAGGTCCGGCCATCCTCCGAGAAGCTGACGGCGTAGCCTTCATCCTCAGCGCTCCAGTGGCGCAGCACCTGCCAGTCGACTTCTTTTGAGTCGCGGTAAAGCAGGTCAGAACCGCCATCGGGCGTAGCGGCGATCGCCACCCGAATCTGAAACTGGGGATCAGCCGTCCAGCTCACAATGTTGCCGGGGTTGGGCGTTTCGAACTCCACGGCCCCCGTTTTGAGATTGATCCGATAAACGTCAAAAGCCTGGGGATTGTTGAGGTTCAGCCCCATCAGCACTTCATCCGGAAAGCTGGGGTCCAGGTCAACTGGCTGGGCCTTGACTCCCTGAAACGGCGTCAGGTCGCGCACCTGGTTGGACTCGACGTGGACGGCATAGCAGTGGAAGTTCTCATCCCCGTCAGAGTCTTGCATATAGATGAGCTGGACGCCGTCGTAGGTCCAGAAGTAGGCCCGAATGCCCCGCTTTTTGTCCTGGGTGAGGGGGCGATCGTCTGTCTGGCCGACGGTGCGCAGCCACACCTGGAGAACGTTCTGGTCATCGGGAGCCAGGTAGGCCAGGTAGCGACCGTCGGGCGAGAGCTGGGGCCGGGCACGCTCCGGGTTGCCAAACAGCACCTCGCGGGGAATCAGGGGGGGAAGTTGGGCCACGGGTCAGGTTCTCCAGGCGTAAAACAACATTATTGTAAACGCAGGGGCGTTTGGCCGAACGCCCCCACCGGAGAATTGCCATAGGCGATCGCTCATGCGGGTTGGCGAAGCTTACAGAAACAGCTCAGCCCGCTTGAAGAGGCCGGCAACCTTGAGCCGCGTGACCAGGGAGGGCTTGTTCTGGCTCTGGGGAGAAGGCGATCGCTCTGGCTCCACGACCTCAATCATTGGCTTTGCTTCGGATGCCGCCACCAGCATGGAATCGCTCGGTCGGATGGCCATACGCCCCTCAGCTACGGCATCACGCCAGGCCCGACCCACCCGCCAGGCCCGAAACTTGGCGGCATTCCAGCGGGGGTTGGAGGTGTACCCGGCAAAGCCAGCCCGCAGCGCAGCATGGTTACTACTGGGAATCGACGTTCGGGCAAGCACGCCCTGATCGAGTTCTACAAGCAGCTGTTCATTGCGATTGGATGCTCTTGCCATGTTCACCTCCCGGTTTTTACATCGATTGTTTACACCGACTTTTTCATTGACTTACAGTAGGCAGGTAGCCATAAAAAAACAAAGCTGGGGTGGGCTTTATTTACGACCCTGCACTTACGGCCATTCACCCTGGTTGAAGTCGCTGATGAAACGATACGCGTTAACCTTCTCCAAGGGATGGCATCTGCAAGCGGGAGAGATGCAGCTATTCTTTACGGTTAGCTAGGGCATCAATCGTCTAGTTTGACCTGTTCATCCTTGGGAAAGAAGGCAAGGCGGATCGTCGTGACATCGTGACATCGCCTCTTTATTAATTAGATCCATTATATCTCGTCAGTGTTTCACTTTGTTACAAATTTTGCCGCATCTGTGAAAGTGGTCAACTCAATCCGTTGCCCCCTCGCTGAACCAACCCTCCGGTGGCGGCAAATACCACTGCTGGGTTACGGTTCGCCCCAATT
Organism: Elainellaceae cyanobacterium; assembly: GCA_050331615.1. Lineage (GTDB taxonomy): Bacteria > Cyanobacteriota > Cyanobacteriia > CAKZMO01 > CAKZMO01 > JAYKGU01. The sequence continues at coordinate 8,710 of JBHJGR010000027.1, read as the reverse complement.
TCGAGAGCTGGGCCGACTCCTACACTAGACATTAGTGAACACAAATCAGTGCAAGCAATCCCAGGCAACCGCCCCACTATCGGTTCGGTAAACCCTCCTTCATGAGGCAGGCTCAGAAACGCAGTATATAAGGTGAAGTCTCCCCATGCTCAACCGGGGGAGTGCTGTAGACCCTAAGAATTTGGTTGCTGAGAACTGGTTGCGAACCCTGATCGTTAACCACGATCGCATGTAGTAGTCCGGAGTATTGAAGACATGGCAAAAGTTGTAGGAATTGACTTAGGAACAACCAACTCCTGCGTCGCTGTAATGGAAGGAGGTAAGCCCTCCGTCATCGCTAACGCAGAGGGTTTCCGCACGACCCCATCGGTTGTTGCCTTTACCAAGAATGGCGATCGCCTGGTCGGGCAGATTGCCAAGCGTCAGGCGGTGATGAACCCTGAGAACACCTTCTACTCGGTGAAGCGCTTCATCGGTCGTCGGTTCGATGAGGTAACCAATGAGCTGACCGAGGTGTCCTATAAGGTGCTGAACGTCGGCGGCAACGTCAAGCTGGACAGTTCGGCAAAGGGCGAGCAGTATGCCCCAGAGCAGATTTCGGCAGAGGTGCTGCGCAAGCTAAAGGAAGACGCAGGTAAGTACCTGGGCGAAGACGTGACCCAGGCGGTGATTACCGTACCCGCTTATTTCAACGACTCCCAGCGGCAGGCCACCAAGGACGCCGGTAAGATTGCCGGTCTGGAAGTGCTGCGAATCATTAACGAGCCCACCGCCGCTTCCCTGGCCTACGGTCTCGACAAGAAGAGCAACGAGACGGTGCTCGTATTTGACTTAGGGGGCGGTACCTTCGACGTCTCCATCCTGGAAGTGGGCGACGGCGTATTCGAAGTGCTGGCCACCTCTGGTGATACCCACCTGGGCGGTGACGACTTCGACAAGAAGATTGTTGACTTCCTGGCGGAAGAGTTCCAGCGCAACGAAGGCATCGAGCTGCGCAAAGATAAGCAGGCCCTCCAGCGCCTTACCGAAGCCGCTGAGAAAGCCAAGATTGAGCTGTCTAGCGTCACCCAAACCGAAATTAACCTGCCCTTCATCACCGCGACCCAGGAAGGTCCAAAGCACCTGGACATGACCCTGACTCGGGCCAAGTTCGAGGAAATTGCCTCTGACCTGATCGATCGCTGCCGCATTCCCGTTGAGAACGCACTGCGGGATGCCAAGCTGAGCAAGACCGACATTGACGAAGTGGTTATGGTGGGCGGTTCCACCCGGATTCCAGCGGTACAGGAGCTGGTGAAGCGCGTCCTCGATAAAGATCCCAACCAGTCTGTGAACCCGGACGAGGTGGTGGCTGTGGGCGCTGCCATTCAGGCGGGCGTGCTGGCCGGTGAAGTGAAGGACATCCTGCTGCTGGACGTAACGCCGCTGTCCCTAGGTGTGGAAACCCTGGGGGGCGTGATGACCAAAATCATCCCCAGGAACACCACCATCCCCACCAAGAAGTCCGAGGTCTTCTCCACAGCAGCGGATGGCCAGACCAACGTGGAAATCCACGTCCTGCAAGGGGAGCGGGAAATGGCTTCCGACAACAAGAGTCTGGGAACCTTCCGCCTGGACGGCATTCCGCCAGCGCCTCGGGGCGTGCCCCAGATCGAAGTCACCTTCGACATCGACGCCAACGGCATCCTGAACGTGCGGGCGTCGGATAAGGGCACCGGCAAGGAGCAGTCCATCAGCATCACAGGTGCGTCCACCCTGCCCCAGGACGAAGTGGAGCGCATGGTGAACGAAGCCGAGAGCAACGCGGCTGCGGATCAGGAGCGGCGCGAGAAGATCGACCTGAAGAACCAGGCAGACTCGCTGGCTTATCAGACCGAGAAGCAGCTAGCCGAGCTGGGCGACAAAGTTCCCGCCGACGACAAGACCAAGATCGAAGGGCTGATCAAGGATCTGCGGGAAGCCGTCACCAGCGAAGACTACGATCGCATCAAGACCCTGACCACCGAGCTACAGCAAGCCTTCTACAGCGTGAGCAGCAACCTCTATCAGCAGGGAGCCGCCGCCGGGGCCGCTGGTTCCGGAGCCGGTGCCCCCGGCGAAGAGCCGTCTGCTGCCCCTGGTGGCGAGGATGACGTGATCGACGCCGAGTTCTCCGAGCCTGACAACAAGTAAGCTGGGTAACCAGGTGAATTAGGTAGGGGGGCGATCGCCCCAGTAGCATCGCCCCTCCAGCCTAAATCTCACGAATCTTACAGGTTCTCTCAATAAGCTCCTCAACCCGTGGGCATAGCTCGCGGGTTTTTTATTGATGATATGCATTGAATACAACGATGGAATTCTACAGCTCTCAGCTTATTCAGTTGCGACCAATAGGGGATAAGGTGATAGAGAAATCTGTAGGCAATGGGTGTCCTGCTGGCCCGTCTAGGCGGAAAAGGAGGGATTTACTACACTTCGCCCACAGACAAAGCCTCTTATCTGAAGACAGGGACCCCAAGGCCCATGCATGTTTTGCTGCTTTATCCCCATTTTCCCCAAAGCTTCTGGTCCTTTGAACGGGCACTGGCGCTGGTTGACCGCAAAGCTCTGCTGCCGCCCCTGGGCCTGATTACGGTGGCAGCGCTGCTGCCGCAAGCATGGGAGTTTAAGCTGGTGGATCGCAATGTCCGAGACGTAACAGACGCCGAGTGGCGATGGGCCGACCTGGTGATCGTGTCCGCCATGATCGTGCAGCGGGAAGACTTCGCGGCCCAGATTCAGGAGGCCAAGCGTCGGGGTAAGCCCGTAGCCGTCGGGGGACCGTACCCAACTGCCCTGCCCCAGGAGGCGATCGCCGCTGGAGCCGACTATCTGGTGCTGGATGAGGGAGAACTTACCCTGCCCGATTTTGTGGCTGCTCTAGAGCGGGGCGAACCCTCCGGCGTTTTTCGCGCCCAGGAGAAGCCCGACGTCACCCACACCCCCATTCCCCGCTACGACCTTTTGGAGATGGACGCCTACGACAATATGTCGGTACAGTTCTCGCGGGGCTGTCCCTTTCAGTGCGAGTTCTGCGACATCATCGTGCTCTATGGACGCAAGCCCCGAACCAAAACGCCAGACCAGCTTCTGGCGGAACTGGAGCGGCTGTATGAGCTGGGCTGGCGGCGCAGTATTTTTCTGGTGGATGACAATTTCATCGGTAATAAGCGCAACGTTAAGCTGCTGCTGAAAGAGCTGAAGGGCTGGATGGTGGCCCACGACTATCCCTTCCACCTGAATACAGAAGCTTCGGTGGATCTGGCTCAAGATTCTGAGCTGATGGAGCTGATGGTGGAATGTAACTTCAATGCGGTCTTCCTGGGCATCGAAACCCCGGATACGGACAGTCTGGCACTCACTAAGAAGTTCCAGAACGTGCGGGATCCCCTAGTCGAATCGGTCCAACGGATCATGCAGTTCGGCCTGCGGGTGACGGCGGGATTTATTATCGGGTTTGACGACGAGAAGCCGGGAGCGGGCGATCGCGTCATTCAGTTTGTGGAGGAAACGGCGATCGCCCTCTCCATGTTCAGTATGTTACAGGCGTTACCGGGTACGGCTTTATGGCAGCGGCTGGAAAAGGAAGGCCGTCTGCTGGATGAACAGGCAAACATCAATCAGACGACGCTGCTCAACTTCATTCCCAGTCGCCCAGTGGAGGATATTGCAGCAGAGTACCTACAGGCATTCGACCGGCTCTACGCCCCCCAGAGCTATCTCAGCCGCACCTACCGCCAATTTCTGCTGATGGGGGAACCCAAACACAAAACAGCGCTGCGGAAGCCAAGCTGGACGGCGATTCGGGCGCTGCTGGTGATTTGCTGGCGGCAGGGCGTCCGGCGCAAAACCCGGTGGACTTTCTGGCCCTACCTGTTCCACATCATGCAGGCCAAGCCCAATTCGTGGCAGCACTACCTCTCGATCTGCGCCCTGGGGGAACACTTCCTAGAGTATCGCCAGCTCGTCCGCTCCCAGATCGAGGCGCAGCTCAGGGAATATATGCAGCTCAAGGCCCTGAAAGAGCAGGAGGAGCCGGAGCAGGTATTAGTGACTTAAACAGACAGTTGGTATGGGCGATCGCGTCAAACTTTTATTGGTGGGCATTGCCCACCCTACGCGATGCTAGATCTCTATCCAACCAGGATTTCCCAGATTAGTATAGATACCCCTGGTTAGCCTCATCACTGCAACAAATCGGGGGGCAGCAGCACCTGATCAATCACGTGAATGACGCCGTTTGATGCCGGAATATCTTCCTCAATAACGGTAGCGCCGTTGACATAGAGCGTACCGCGACGGGATCCCACCTCGATTTCGCCACGCTCAAGCGTGCGCAGGGTCAGGGTTTCGTCCACCTCTTCAGCATAGATGGGGGTGCTGCCAGCCACCACATGATAAGCCAGCACATCGGCCAGCAGTTCCCGATCGCTCAGCAGGAGCTGCCGCACATTCTCTGGCACCGCCTCAAAGGCAGCATCCGTGGGGGCGAAGACGGTGAAGCGGCCATAGCCCCGTAGGTCTTCCGCCATCCCCAGCTCATCCAGCAGACCCACCAGCGTGGTGAGGGAACCCTGGGCGATCGCCACATCCACCACATCCGCCTCTGCTTCCTGCTTGCTCTGAACCAGCACGGAGCGGGTCCGCGGGAGGACAGTCTGTCTGTCCGATTCGTTCGATAGTCCAGCTTGGGCGATCGCCGGAGCCACCCAGCCCCAACTAGCGGCAAGACCCAGCCCAGCCAAAATCAGGGCGATGGGTGCTCTATTCCTACGAGCCGCCGCCCCCACCCGTTGAGATCCTGTCTTTCTGCTCATGTTATTTAATTCCCTCTGGCGAAGATGTACTGAAACCGTGATCGATCAAAATTGCTGCTAATATGTCCTCTATTCTGCAGCAGTCCAGCCGAATAGCGCTGTCGCCCGCCTGACCCAACCAAGTGCTGACCCGGCATTTTTGGTCAAGCCTTCTAAAATAGTCAAGGAATGGGGGTAGGACGATCGTCTCTCCCTAGAGCGATCTCCTACCCTGAAAATCGCTTCCACCCTACTTTGTTACGGAACGTTACGGATATGGCGTTTTCCTCCGTTGTCCGCGCACTGGGGCGATCGCCCCTCACCGAAGAGCTACTCACCAAACTCCGGCAGCAGCAGGTGCTGTCGCTGAACGGCATCCCGCGACTGCCCAAGGGCCTGGTGAGTTCGGCGATCGCCCAGCAGCAGCAGCGCCCCATGCTGGTGGTCACCGCCACCCTTGAGGAAGCCGGACGCTGGGCCATCCAGCTTGAGGCAATGGGCTGGTCAACGGTGCACTTCTACCCCACCTCGGAGGCGTCCCCCTACGAACCGTTTGACGCCGAGTCGGAGATGACCTGGGGCCAGATGCAGGTGCTGGCAGAACTCCAGGCGACTCCCCCGGACAAAACGCCAACCCCCATCGCCATCGTCGCCACCGAACGCGCCCTCCAGCCCCATCTGCCTCCAGTAGACGCCTTCCGCCCCTACTGCGTCACCCTCACCAAAGGCATGGAGCTAGACCTGGAAGGACTGAGCCGCCAACTAGCCAAGCTCGGCTACGAACGAGTCCCCCTGGTGGAAATGGAAGGCCAGTGGAGCCGTCGCGGCGACATTATTGACGTATTCCCGGTCGCGTCGGAGCTACCCGCCCGCCTGGAGCTGTTCGGCGACGAGCTGGATCGGATTCGCGAATTTGACCCAGCTTCCCAGCGATCGCTCGACAGCGTCCCCCAACTGGTGCTGACGGCGACGGACTATAAGCCGATGATTTTGGAGGCGATTGGGGGGAGGAAGGAGGAAGGAGGAAGGAAGGAGGAAGGAGGAAAGAAGAAGGAAGAGGGAGGAGGAAAGAAGAAGGAAGAGGGAGGAGTCAGGAGTCAGGAGTCAGGAGTCGGGAGTCAGGAGTCAGAATCTAAAACCCAAAATCCAAAATCCAAAATCTCAGGAGTCGGGAGTCAGGAGTCAGGAGACGGAATCCAAAATCCAAAACCCAAAATCCAAAATCCAAAATCCGAGCTTGAGCCAGTTCTCAACGCCTATCTGTCATCTGAAGAGCAGGAGCAGATTCGCGAGGGGCAGACCATTGAGGGGCTGCGGCGGTTTTTGGGGTTGGCCTATGAGTCTCCGGCTTCCCTGCTGGACTATCTGCCGGACAATACCCTGGTGGTGATGGATGAGGTGGAGCAGTGCCGCGCCCATAGCGATCGCTGGGTAGAGCATGTGGACGAGCATCGGCAGGAGCTGGCCGCTACCCACGGGGACGGCACCGAAATTTTCCTGCCGCAAATTCACCGCCCCTTTGACGCCTCCCTGGCGGAGGTGGAGTGTTTCGATCGCCTCTATCTGTCGGAACTGGCGGAGGAGAAGGTGGGGTTGAATCTGGCTAGCCGTCCTGTGCCGGTGACCCCCCACCAGTTTGGTCGCATTGCTGAGATTTTGCGGGAGGAGCGCGATCGCGGCTTTGGTGTGTGGCTGGTATCGGCCCAGCCGTCTCGCTCGGTGGCGCTGCTCCAGGAGCACGACTGTCCCGCGCAGTTTGTGCCCAACCCCAGGGATTTTCTGGCGATCGACAAGCTCCAGACCCAGAAGACCCCTGTGGCCGTGAAATACTCCGGTCTGGCGGAGCTGGAGGGCTTTATCCTGCCCACCTTCCGGCTGGTGGTGGTTACAGACCGGGAGTTCTTTGGTCAGCACACCCTGGCGACGCCCACCTATGTGCGCAAGCGGCGGCAGGCCACCTCCAAGCAGGTGGACCCCAACAAGCTGCAGCCGGGGGATTTCGTCGTCCACCGCAACCACGGCGTCGGGCGCTTCCTCAAGCTGGAAAGCCTGACTTTGAATAGCGAGACGCGGGAATACCTGGTGCTGCAATATGCCGATGGCCTGCTGCGGGTGGCGGCGGATCAGGTGGGTGCCCTGTCTCGCTTTCGGGCGGCGGGGGGACAGACGCCCCAGCTCAACAAGATGTCCAGCAAAGCCTGGGAAAAGACCAAGAGCAAGGTGCGCAAGGCGGTCAAGAAGGTGGCCGTGGACCTGCTCCAGCTCTATGCGCAGCGATCGCAACAGGAAGGATTCGCCTATCCGCCCGACATGCCCTGGCAGGAGGAGCTGGAAGACTCCTTCCCCTACCAGCCCACCACCGACCAGCTCAAGGCCATCCAAGACGTGAAGCGCGACATGGAAAACAACCGCCCTATGGATCGGCTGGTGTGCGGCGACGTGGGCTTTGGCAAAACCGAGGTGGCCATCCGCAGCATTTTCAAAGCCGTTACCGCCGGTAAGCAGACCGCTTTGCTGGCCCCCACCACCATCCTCACCCAGCAGCACTACCACACCCTGAAGGAGCGCTTTGCCCCCTACCCGATTCAAATCGGCTTGCTCAACCGCTTCCGCACCGCCGAGGAGCGCAAGCAAATCCAGCAGCGGTTGGCCACCGGGGAACTGGACGTGGTGGTGGGCACCCATCAACTACTGGGCAAAGGCGTGAAGTTCAAAGACCTGGGGCTGCTGGTAGTAGACGAGGAACAGCGCTTTGGGGTGAATCAAAAGGAAAAAATCAAGTCTTTGAAAACCACGGTGGACGTGCTCACCCTGAGCGCCACCCCCATCCCCCGGACGCTCTACATGGCCCTGTCGGGCGTGCGGGAGATGAGCCTGATCACCACACCGCCCCCCTCCCGCCGCCCCATCAAAACCCACATGTCCCCCTACGACCCGGAGATGATCCGCACTGCCATTCGTCAGGAGCTGGATCGGGGCGGCCAGATTTTCTACGTCGTCCCCCGTGTGGAAGGCATTGAGGAGATTGCCGCCCGCCTGCGGGAGATGGTGCCCAGTCTACGGATTGCGATCGCCCACGGCCAGATGCAGGAAGGGGAGCTGGAGGCCACCATGCTGGCCTTTAGCAACGGCGAGGCCGACCTGCTGGTGTGTACCACCATCATTGAATCCGGCCTGGACATCCCCCGCGTCAATACCATTCTCATTGAAGACGCCCAGCGCTTTGGTCTATCCCAGCTCTACCAGTTGCGCGGTCGCGTCGGGCGGGCGGGCATCCAGGCCCACGCGTGGCTGTTCTACCCCCGCCAAAGCCAGCTCTCAGACACGGCTCGCAAGCGCCTGCGGGCCATTCAGGAGTTTACCCAACTGGGGTCGGGCTACCAGCTCGCGGTGCGGGACATGGAGATTCGCGGCGTCGGCAATTTGCTGGGCGCAGAGCAGTCGGGCCAGATGGACGCCATCGGCTTTGACCTCTACATGGAAATGCTGGAGGACGCCATCAAGGAAATTCGCGGCCAGGAAATTCCCCAGGTGGACGACACCCAGATCGACCTCAACCTCACGGCCTTCATCCCGGCGGACTACATCCCCGACCTGGATCAGAAGATGAGCGCCTACCGGGCCGTGGCCGCCGCCACCTCCAAGCAGGAGCTGACCCAGATTGCCGCAGACTGGAGCGATCGCTACGGTGCCCTCCCCGCCGCCACCCAACAGCTCATCCGCGTCATGGAGCTGAAGCATGTCGCCAAACAGCTCGGCTTCTCCCGCATCAAGCCCGAAGGCAAGCAGCACATCATCCTGGAAACCCCAATGGAGGAACCCGCCTGGAACCTGCTCAGGGAAAAGCTCCCCCCCCACCTGCACACCCGCTTTGTCTATTCACCGGGCAAGGTCAC
>JBHJGR010000026.1:0-40692 GCA_050331615.1 Elainellaceae cyanobacterium | reverse complement strand
CGCTCGCTATGGCACCCCTGAGGAAGTTGCCGGGCTGGTGCGATTTCTGGCGGCTGATCCAGCGGCTGCCTATATCACCGGGCAGACGTTTAACGTGGACGGCGGCATGGTGATGGCCTAAACCTCAAAAGCGGGAGTGGCAGCCCAGCAGCCTATTGGGGGGCGGCTCCGTTGCCGAAACCGCAGTTGCTCCAGTTCTTCCCGGACAGTCTTGAGGAGGATCGCCGGTTCTACGGGTTTGCATAGAAAGCGATTGGCTCCCAGTTTGAGCGATCGCTCCTGATGTTTGCGGAAGGTCAATGCCGAGAGCACAATCACGGGCAAGGTTGCAGCAGTCCACGTTTGGCGCAAACGCTCCAGCAGGGTGAAGCCATCTACGTGGGGCATTTTCAGGTCGACAATCACCAGGTCTGGCTGAAATGCGGTCAGCACGGCAAAAAACGGTCGGCTGTCTGAAATGGCGCACACCTCATAGCCAAAGTTACCCAGGTAATCGCGGATAAGCAGGCAGTTATTGACGTTGTCTTCAACCAGTAAAATTCGCATTTCTAACCACTCACAACAGGGATGAATCCATACCGTCCGTGACTCCAGGGTATGGTGAGGGCCGAGGCAGACCGGATTAAGTTAGTGAGTCCTCAGGTCGGCGGGACTGCTGCCCCGTAAAATTGCTTATGGCCCGCCGGGCTAAGGTTTGGGTATGGAGCCCCCGCGTCGCGGGGAGGGCGTACCTCTTGATGTCCTAACGCGAAAGTGTAGCGCCGTACCTCAACCTCAACCTTGTCTAGATTGAATAGGGTTTCTCTAAGGGAAAACTCCACTTCCCAAATTTGGTTTATGACCAAGATCCTACCGAGATGTCAGTGTCTCTACCGTGACTGTCCTAAGAATGAAATGTGACAGAAATCACAATGCTCACCAGACCAGAGCGGCACCGGGGACGAATGGGGGTAGATGTACGGTTATGGTGGGGTGCGCCCCGCCGGGGGGCACACCCCATTAGCTTGATCGATGGCCATGTACCTACCAAGGGCGAGAGCAACCCGTGCTGCGGGGGAAATGTTCCGGTATGATACTGCGAAGGCTTTAAGTGGCCCGCCTAACGGTCGAAAACGATGATAGCGAACGCGAGTTTTAGCCACCGCAGCAAACGATGGGGTTGGATGGGGTTGGGGCTGAGTCTGATGATTACCCTGATCTATGCCCAGTTGGGTCTTCAGCAGCCGTTGAGCAGCGCCTACGTGATTCACGACGATGTGCGATCGCACGTTTTCTGGATGCGGCGCTTCCTCGACCCCAGCCTGTTTCCCAATGACCTGATTGCCGACTACTTTCAGTCGGTTGCACCCTACGGCTACAGCACTCTTTACCGACTGGCTGCCGCCATTGGCATCGACCCAGTCGCGTTCAATAAAATATTGCCCCTGCCGCTGATGCTGCTAACAGTTGGATACGGATTTTTTCTGTGCCTAGAATTGCTGGCGGTGCCCCTGGCCGGTTTGCTGACGGCGGTATTCCTTAACCAAACCCTCTGGGCCGTCAATGATGTCGCCTCGGCCACTCCCCGAGCTTTTCTGTATCCGCTGCTGCTGGCGTTTTTATTCTATTTAGCGAGGCGATCGCTCCTCCCCTGTCTCCTCACCATTCTGCTGCAGGGGCTGTTCTATCCCCAGTGCCTATTCCTGTCAGCGGGGGTGCTGGTACTGCGGCTGGTTCAGGTGCGCAAAGGGCGGATAGCCCTGTCTACTAATCCACAAGATTACCGGTTTTGCGTCGCTGGACTGGGGGTGGCTGCCCTGATGCTAGCTCCCTACGCCCTGAAAATTTCCGACTACGGCCCAGTGGCCACCGCCGCGGAGGCCAGAACCATGCCCACCTTTCAGCACACCGGACGCAAGGATTTCTTTCATATCAATCCCTGGGGGTTTTGGTTCTGCAACGATCGCTCCGCTGTCCTACCCCTAGAGTGGTGCCGCAATCCCTTCCCGCTCCACGGCTGGTTTGCTATCGGGCTGGTGCCCCTGCTGATCTGGCGTCGGGACCGGCTTCCTCTAGCTCAGAAGCTTTCCCCTAACCTGGTGCTGCTGCCCCAGCTCCTGCTGGCCTCCCTGGGGATGTTCTCTCTGGCCCATGCCCTGCTGTTTCGCCTGCATCTGCCCAACCGCTATACCAAGCACAGCTTGCGGATACTGATTGCCCTGGCCGGGGCGATCGCCCTGACGCTGGTAGTGGACGCCCTCTGGCGCTGGGCCAGGAAACGGGGACGCTGGCGATTGGTGGCGCGGGGGAGCATCGTCCTGGGTCTGGTGGGCATTGCCCTGTCCTACCCCTGGCTACTGAAGCAGTTTCCGGCACCGGACTATGTGACGGCAGAGCCACCGGCAGTGTTTGAGTTCTTTGCCGCCCAGCCGCAGGACATTCTAGTGGGGTCCCTGGTGGACCAGGCCAATAACGTGCCTAGCCTTGCCCAGCGGTCGATTCTAACCGCCTCCGAAATCGCCAACCCCTACCACCTGGGCTACTACCGCCAGATTGAGGCGCGCACCGCCGACCTGATGGCGGCCCAGTACAGCTTTGACGGACGGGCCACCCGAGAAATGATTGAGAAATATGGCTTGGACTTCCTGTGGATTGAGCAGGGGGCCTTCAATCCCGACTATATCGAGCGCGATCGCTGGCTGCGGCAAGTTCAGCCCCTCGCCAGAGCAACCATGACCCGTCTAGCGGCGGGCGATCGCCCTGCCCTTGCCCCTTTGCTGGATAGCTGTGCGGTGCTCAAGAGCGATCGCCACATTATCCTATCTGCTCCCTGCCTGCTTCAGGCTCTCCCCTAACCCCTTCCTCAGTCTTTAATTCCTCTGGCTTTTTGCTATGCTGCCGACCCGCCTGCAATATTTCCTGACGACTCCGGTTGATAAGCCGCGCGATCGCCGCCTGCTGATCTGGTTTGGCCTCAGCATCGCCGTGGCCCTGATCCATACCTATCTGGGGCTGCGGGAGGCGTTTAGCAGTCCGTATGTGATTCACGACGATGTGCGATCGCACGTTTTCTGGATGCGGCGCTTCCTGGATCCGGGGCTGTTCCCCAATGACCTGATTGCCGACTATTTCCAGTCCGTGGCCCCGACGGGGTACACCGCCCTCTATCGGAGCATGGCGGCATTGGGGATTGACCCGGTGACCTTCAACAAGTTTCTGCCCCTGCCGCTGGTGCTGATTACCACGGTCTACTGCTTCTGGATCTCGATGCAGATCTTTCCCGTGCCGGCGGCGGGGTTCATCGCCACCCTGCTGCTGAATCAGACCACCTGGAATACCCATGACATTCCATCGGGGACGCCCCGCGCCTTTATCTACCCGCTGTTTCTGGCGTTTCTATACTATCTTTTGCGGCGATCGCTCCTCCCCTGCCTGGTGACCATCGTGCTGCAGGGGCTGTTTTATCCCCAAACGGTGTTTCTGTCCTGTGGGGTGCTGGTGCTGCGGCTGGTGCGGTTTGAGCGAGGGCGGCTGCGGTGGTCGGGCGATCGGGCGGACTATGTCTTCTGTGGCGCGGGGCTGGCGGTGGGAGTCGGGATGCTGCTGCCCTACGCGCTGAAAATTTCTGAGTATGAGCCGGTGTTGACCGTGGCGGAGGCCAGAGTCCTGCCTACGCTGGAGGGAGATGGGCGTAAAAACTTTTTCTTTGATGATCTGTTTAAGTTTTGGTTCTGCGGTGAGCGCTCGGGTATGCTGCCCTACAACTGGTGTAAGTATGAGCGCCCGCCCCAGCTCTGGGCCAGTTTGCTGCTGCCCCTGCTGCTGTGGCGACCCAAGCGCTTCCCTCGGCTCGCCAGCCTGACGCCCCAGGCAGCCGTGCTGCCCCAAATCCTGCTGGCATCATTGGGCATGTTCTTTCTGGCCCACGCGCTGCTGTTTCGCCTCCACCTGCCCAGCCGCTACACCAAGCACAGCATCCGCATGCTGGTCGCCCTGGCCGCTGGTATTGCCCTGGTTGTGCTGCTGGATGCGGCCCTGCGATGGGCAGCGGCTCGCTCCGCAAAGTCCTTCGGTGGTCGCACTCTGCCGACTCTAGGGGCGGTGGGCCTGCTGGGGGTCTACATCTTTGGCTACCCGCTGCTGATGGACCGCTACCCCAATCCTGACTATGTTCGGGCGGAAGCGCCGCCCATGTACGAGTTTTTTGCCCAGCAGCCCCCTGATATCCTGATTGCCTCTCTGTCGGAGCAGGCTAACAATATCCCCAGCCTGGCGCGGCGATCGGTGCTGACCAGCTCTGAAATTGCCAATCCTTACCACATGGGCTACTATCGCCAAATTCAAGCCCGCACCTATGATTTGATGCAGGCCCAGTACAGTTTGGACTTAGCAGAGGTGCAGCGCTTTATCCGTCAGTACGGCGTTGACTTTTGGCTGGTCGATAGCGTGGCTTTTGAACCCGACTATATTGAGCGGAATTCCTGGCTGCGGCAGATTGAACCCCATGCGTCGGTAGCTCAGCAGCACTTAATGGCAGGAGAGGAGCCGGCTCTGGCCCAACTCATGCGCTCCTGCCGGGCCTTCCGTACCGGGGGACGCATTGTTTTGGATGCCGCCTGTATCTTAAGCGCGAAAGCTCCACTCGACTGAATCCCAAAATTGCTGGGTATTCACCCGAAACAGTTACGGTAATGTAAATAAGCAGACACCAATATTCCCGGCTGACCGTTCGCCCTTCGGAGGTCGGTCCGGTTAATCGCTGCGCATCAACCCGTAGTCAGGTGCTCCAGCACAATTGATTGCAGCTTGTGGGGGTGCACACCCCAAAAAAATCACTTTGTTTAACTACTTACTTCAGTGGGTTACGTGAGGATGGAAACGATTGAGGCAACAGCAGACCGCGCCAAACGATCCTTTATCCGTGGGAAAATCGGGTATTCGCCTCACGGGATGAAGTGGGTTTCCTCCAGTCGAACGGGTTAGTGCGTCTGACCAGGCTGTCATAATGAAGGACTGACTCCTCTCCGCTACTTGGCTGCCCGTCGACGCCCATGCTCCATTGGAGGTTGCCCTGGAAGGGAGAGCCCCAAGGGGAAAGCCTCTAATCAGGAGAGTCTGCCGTTTCTCGACCGTTACCGCCCTCAGATACTATGCAAAAATTTTCTAGCCTAGTCGATTTAGTTCGATATCGAGCTCAGCACCAGCCCGAACAAATTGTCTTTACGTTTCTACGCGATGGGGAGGTAGAGCTAGGGCGCTTGACGTATCGAGAGCTAGACCGGCAGGCACGGGCGATCGCCGCCACGCTTCAATCCCTCAAAACAACCCTGGGAGAACGGGCACTGCTACTCTATTCCCCCAGCCTGGAATTCATCACGGCCTTCTTTGGCTGTCTCTATGGTCGGGTGCTGGCGGTGCCTGCCTATCCGCCCCGCCCTAACCAGACCATGACCCGGCTGCGATCGATCATGACCGACGCCCAGGCAACCGTGGCTCTGACCACATCGAATCTGCTGTCCAATTTTGGCAAGCTGCTCGACCATAATCCCGACTTTGCCGCTTTGCGATGGGTGGTCACCGACGAGCTGCAGGGTGCTCCCGAACTGGCCTGGCAGGCCCCCGAGGCGACTTCAGATACCCTGGCGTTTTTGCAGTACACCTCGGGCTCTACGGGAACGCCCAAAGGCGTTATGGTGAGCCACGGAAATTTGCTGCACAATGCCCAAATTATTCAGGAGAGCTTTGACGAGCCTATAGACAGCATTGGCATGTCGTGGCTGCCGCCCTATCACGACATGGGGCTAATCGGCGGCATTCTGCAGCCCATCTATCTGGGGACTCGCATGGTGCTGATGTCGCCCGTGAGCTTTTTGCAGCGTCCGTTTCGCTGGCTACAGGCGATTTCCCGCTATCGGGCCACCACCAGCGGCGGCCCCAACTTTGCTTATGACTTCTGCATTCGCCAGACCACTCCCGAGCAGCGGGCGGATCTAGACCTCAGTAGCTGGACCCTGGCTTTCTCCGGGGCAGAGCCCGTGCGGTCGGATACTCTGCAGCGCTTTACGGAGATGTTTGCGCCCTATGGCTTTCGGCCTGAAGTGTTTTACCCCTGCTATGGCATGGCGGAGGCTACCCTGTTTGTGACCGGGGGCGATCGCACCCTCCCTCCCACGCAACTGACCCTGGATGCCGCTGCGCTGGAGCAGAACCAGATTGCGATCGCCGACCCCAGCGACGCCCACGCCCGTACCTTGGTGAGCTGCGGCGCGTCCCACCCCAGCCAACAAGTCGCCATTGTCAATCCAGAGACCCTGCGCCGCTGCGGCGAAAACGAGGTCGGGGAAATCTGGATTACCGGGGAGAGCGTTACCCAGGGTTACTGGAACCGCTCTCGGCTCACCCAAGAAAACTTCCGGGCCTGCCTGGCCGATGGCGGCGATGAAGAATTTTTGCGATCGGGCGATCTGGGGTTTCTGCGGGATGGCGAGCTGTTTGTCACGGGTCGCCTTAAGGATTTGATCATCATCCGTGGCCTGAACCACTATCCCCAGGACGTTGAGCTGACGGTGGAGCAGTGCCACCCCGCCCTGCGGCTAGGTAACGGAGCTGCGGTATCAGTCGAGGTGGATGGGGAAGAGCGGCTGGTCATTGCCCATGAGATTAAGCGGAGTGCCCTGCGCCGTCTCCAGGTGGCCGAGGTGGTCAACGCCATCCGGCAGGCCGTGGGGGAGCATCATACTCTCCAGCCCTATGCCATCCTGCTGCTGAAAACGGGTAGCATCCCCAAAACGTCGAGCGGCAAGATTCAGCGCCACGCCTGCCGGGAGCGATTTCTCGCGGGCACCCTGGAAGTGGTGGGCCAGTGGCTGGATGCCGCTGCTCCGCCGACCGCTCCCCCGCCGCTGGTTCAGCCACCACTGCCCGCTCCAACGGCTCTACCGGAAGCAGTTCGGACGATTCAGCACTGGCTGGTGACGACCCTAGCCGAGCGGCTGAACGCGCCTCCCGAGACCATTGACATCCACGAACCTTTTGCCCGCTATGGCCTCGATTCGGTAGCAGCCGTGCAGTTGTCTGGGCAGTTGGAAGACTGGCTGGGGCGATCGCTCTCCCCCACCCTGGCCTATGACTATCCCACCATCGCCGCTCTGTCTGCCTTTCTCGGCAGGGATGCTGAATCAGAGTCCGTCGTCATACCCTCAAACGAGACCGACCCGGCTCGCGTTACAAAGGACGAAATCGCCATCGTGGGCCTGGGCTGCCGGTTTCCTGGAGCCGACAATCCAGCAGAATTCTGGCAGCTTTTGCAGGAAGGGCGGGATGCCATTACCCGAGTGGGCGATCGCTGGCAGGATGACGGCTCTACCCTGGTCGGTGGATTTTTGCGCCAGGTGGATCAGTTCGACCCGCAGTTTTTTGGGATCTCCCCGCGGGAGGCCAGCCGCATGGACCCCCAGCAGCGGCTCCTGCTGGAGGTGAGCTGGGAAGCGCTGGAGTATGCCGGCATTGCCCCCGACTCCCTGGCAGGGTCGATGACGGGGGTATTTCTGGGAGTCAGCAGCAGTGACTATGCCCAGCTCCAGGCTCGCGGAGCGGACGAGGCACAGCCTGACCCCTACTCTGGCACGGGCAACGCCCACAGCATTGTGGCCAACCGCCTGTCTTATTTTCTGGATTTGCGGGGGCCATCCCTGGCCATCGATACCGCCTGCTCCTCCTCGCTGGTGGCGCTCCACGTGGCCTGTCAGCACCTCCAAAATGGGGACTGTGACCAGGCGATCGCAGGTGGTGTCAACCTGATTCTCTCCCCCGACCTCACCCGCACCTTTGCCCAAGCGGGGATGCTGTCTCCTGATGCCCGCTGCAAGACGTTTGATGCCAGTGCCGATGGCTATGTGCGGGGGGAAGGCTGTGGCATTGTGATCCTAAAGTCGCTTTCGGCAGCGCAGCGGGATGGCGATTCGGTGCTGGCGGTGATCAAAGGCTCGGCGGTAAACCAAGACGGACGCAGCAACGGCCTCACCGCCCCCAATGGCCCAGCCCAGCAGGCCGTGGTGCGCCAGGCGCTGCAGCGGGCTGGCGTGACGCCTGACCAGATTAGCTACGTGGATGCCCACGGTACGGGTACCGAATTGGGCGACCCAATCGAGCTAAATGCCCTGAAGACCGTGCTGATGCAGGGGCGGCGGCTCGATGCCCCCTGCTGGATTGGCTCGGTGAAGACGAACATTGGCCACCTGGAAGCCGCCGCTGGCATTGCTGGGCTGATTAAGGTGGTGTTGGCGCTCCAGCATGGGGAGATTCCGCCCCATCTGCATTTTCAGACGCCCAATCCCCATGCCTCCCTCGCTCAGACGCCCCTGGCCATTCCGACTCAGCGCCAACCCTGGAACCTCGCTCAGGACCGGATTGCGGGCGTGAGTTCCTTCGGCTTTGGCGGCACCAACGCCCATTTAGTGGTTGCGGCCCCGCCAGCGGTGACTGCTCCCCGTTCAGCCTCTAGCCGCCCCTCCCCCAGATCGCTACCTGCCGCCCTCACGCCCCATCCCACGGCCCACCTCCTCACCCTTTCTGCCAAAAGCGCCGCCGCTCTGCGGGATTTGACCCGCCGCTACGAAACTTTTCTCAGCCGCTGTCCTGACGTGTCTCTGGCGGATGTGTGCGGCACGACGAATATCGGCCGGTCCCACCTCAGTCATCGGTTGGCGGTGGTGGCCGAGTCGAGCGATCGCCTGCAGGAGCGGCTGCTGGACTATCTCAGCCAGGATGATGCAGCACTACAGACGGGGGCGTCTAAGGCGATCGCCCACGGTACCGTCCAAATGGGGGCTCCACCCAAGCTGGCCTTTCTGTTCACCGGGCAGGGGTCCCAATATGAGAACATGGGGCGCGAGCTCTATGAAACCCAGCCCGTCTTCCGGCAGACGCTGGATCAGTGTGACCATTTGCTGCGATCGCACCTAGAAATTCCCCTGTTGGAGGTCCTCTATCCCACCGATGGACGGCCAACCGGGCTGTTAGACCAGACCGCCTACACCCAACCGGCTCTCTTCGCCCTGGAATATGCCCTGGCCCAGCTCTGGCAGTCCTGGGGTATTTTCCCCGATTACGTCATGGGCCATAGCGTGGGCGAGTATGTGGCGGCCTGTCTGGCCGGGGTGTTCAGCCTGGAGGATGGTCTGCGGCTGATTGCCGAGCGATCGCGCCTGATGCAGGCATTGCCCAGCGATGGGGCGATGGTGGTGGCGTTTGCCGCTGCCGAGCAGATCGCCGCCATCCTGGGGGGCGATGGGCGGCAGGTGAGCGTTGCTGCCATTAACGGCTCAGAAAATACGGTCATTTCCGGGAAGGGGGAGGCGATCGCCAGCCTGGTGGGGCAACTGTCGATGATGGGCATTCAGACGAAGCCGCTCCAGGTTTCCCACGCCTTCCATTCCCCGCTGATGGAGCCGATGCTGGCCGAGTTTGAGGCGATCGCCCGCACCGTTGCTTACCGGTCGCCGCAGTTGCCGATGGTGTCGAACGTGACGGGGACCCTTGTCGGGGACGAGATTGCCCAGGCTGCCTACTGGTGCCGTCATGTCCGTCAACCCGTGCAGTTTGCTGCTGGCTTAAACGCTCTAGATGAGGCGGGCTGTCAGGTTTTTCTGGAGGTGGGGCCACAGCCCGTGCTGCTGGGGATGGGGCGGCGGTGTTTGGGCGATCGCTCCAACAAGCGCTCCTGGCTTCCTAGCTTACGGGAAGGGCGGCCCGACTGGACCCAGCTACTTCAAAGCGTCGGCAGGCTCTATACTCAGGGCTTCCCGATGCGCTGGACGGCGCTGGATCTGCGCCCGGTCCGTCACCGCCTGGCGGACCTGCCTACCTATCCCTGGCAGCGACAGCGCTACTGGTTTGCCGACACCTGGGAGGGGAGCGATCGCCGTTCTGTTCGCCACCTCCAGTCCCTGCTATACGAACCCCGCTGGCTGCCCCAGCCCCGCCCGGATGCTCTGGCCATACCCGAGCGCGGAGCGTGGCTTATCTGGTCCGACCAGCCGGAGGCAGGCGTAGCGCTGGTGGCTGAGCTGCAGCAGCGGGGGCAGGCATACTTCCAGGTGTCCTGCGGGGTGGATTATTGCCAGGACGCTCCTACCACTTGGCGCATTGATCCCCATAATCCGCAGCAGTGGGGTCAGGTGCTCCAGTCGGTGCAGGCCGTTCTCGCAGATTCTGGCCTATCGCTAACCGGTCTGGTATGTCTGGAAAACGCGGACGCGGCTCAATTGGTCGAGCCGGATCAGGCCGCCCTCCAGTCAGGTCAGCGGGTACTGGCGCTGCTGCACGCCCTGATCAAGACGCCGTTGCCGCAGCCGCCTAAACTGTGGCTGGTGACCCGACAGGCGATCGCCCTCCAGCCTGAAGCAACGGTGAACTGGGCCGGGGCGGCCCTCTGGGGGTTGGGCAAGGTCATGGCTCTGGAGCATCCCGAGCTGTGGGGTGGCCTGATCGATGTTGCCGACGGGGTGGTTGACGGGGCGATCGCTCCCGACCTGCTGGCTCCCGATGGCGAGACTCAGCTGGCCTTTTCCCAGGGGCAGCGATATGCTGCCCGCCTGACCCGCAGTTTATGGCAGCCTGCGATTCCCGCCGCTCCAGTCTTGCCGGGGGATGACCAGGCCACCTACCTAATCACGGGAGGACTGGGAGCCTTGGGGTTAACCGTGGCCCAGGCGCTCGTCGATCAGGGCGCGGCCCATATTACTCTAATTAGCCGCGGCAAACCTTCAGAGCCGGTCCAGGCCAGGCTGCGCCAGCTTGAGCGAGCCGGGGGCGCTTTTCTAGTGCTGCAGGCAGATGTCACCCATCAGCAGGACCTGGTCCAGGTGTTCGAGACGCTGCGGGCATCGGGGCTAACGCTGCGGGGCGTGGTGCATGCAGCGGGCACTTTGGCGGATGGCGTGCTGGCGCACCAGACGGCAGATCAGTTCACGCCCGTTTTTGCTCCCAAGGTTACAGGGGCGCTCAACCTGCATCGCCTCACCCACGACCAGCCCCTGGACTTTTTTGTGCTGTTTTCCTCTGCCGCTGCCCTGCTGGGGTCGCCAGGGCAGGGGAACTATGCTGCCGCCAATGCCGTGCTGGATGCGATCGCCCACCACCGCCGCACCCAGGGGCTACCCGCTACTACTATCAATTGGGGGCCTTGGTCCACCACTGGTATGGCGGATCAGGGCGATCGCCTGCGACGGCTGGCCCTGCGAGGATTGGAGGCAATTACTCCCCAGCAGGGGGCGCAGGTGCTGATGGCCTTGTTGAGCCTGCCAGAGAGCGATCGCCCTGTCCAGCTAGGGGTGTTCTCGGCCCGATGGGAGCGGGTGCTGGCCGCCTTACCCACTGGCGGACCGCCGTCCTACCTGCGAGAGCTGGTGGATAGGGACGTTACTGACCCAGCATCTGGGGTGTCGCCGGGCATTGCTGCTGGCGAGGGAGAGGGGGCGATCGCGTCCCTGCTTCAGCAGTCTCAGCCAGAGCGAGCGGCATTCTTTACCGCCTATTTGCAGCGTCGGGTGGCTGCGGTCCTGCAGCTTGCGGTGGATCAGGTTCCACTGGACGGCAATCTGATGGATTTGGGGCTGGATTCCCTGATGGTCATGGAAGCCATCAACCAGATTCGGCAGGACTTTCAGCTAATGCTCTATCCGCGCGAGTTCTACGAGCGTCCTCGCATCGATGTTCTGGCGACCTACCTCGCGGCTGAAATCGTTCGAATTCATGGGCAGCCGTCCCCTGCTGAGCCAGCGAGCGTCACAGCACCAGAGACCACGCCGCAGCTAGTGCCGCCCTCGCCCAGGGTTGTTGCCAAAGTTTCCTCCGGTCTCCCCAGGGCAGCCTTTATCCTCTCTAGCCCCCGCGCTGGCTCTACCCTGCTGCGGGTGATGCTGGCAGGCCATCCCGACCTGTTTGCCGCCCCTGAGCTGCATCTGCTGCCCTTTGCTACGATGGGCGATCGCCATCACCACCTCGGTCAATCCCACCTGGGGGAGGGGCTGCAGCGATCGCTGATGGCGCTGAAAGGTCTAGACGCCGCTGCCAGTGAGGCCATGGTGCAGGACTGGGTGGAGCGGGATGTGGCGATCGCTGACGTCTACGCCCTGCTGCAGGATCTGGCGGGCGATCGCCTGCTGGTGGATAAGTCCCCCACCTACGCTATGAATCAGGACGTGTTGCGCCATGCCGAGGCCATTTTTGCGGATGCGAAGTACGTCCATCTGGTGCGCCACCCCTACCCGGTGGTGGAATCCTTTGTGCGCATGCGTATGGATAAGCTGCTGGGGACGGCTGCGGCCAATCCCTATGCCCTGGCGGAGACCATCTGGACCGAGAGCAATCGAAATATTTTGGACTTTGCCGCAGGGCTGGATCCGCGGCGCTACCATCGCGTGTGCTACGAAGACCTGGTGCGCCAGCCTCAGGAGGTGCTGGCAGCGACTTGCGACTTTCTGGAAATTCCGTTCGACCCGTCGCTGCTCTCCCCCTATCAGGGCGATCGCCTGACGGATGGCGTTCACGCCAAGTCGCTTGCGGTGGGTGACCCCAATTTTCAGCAGCATCACCAGATTGAACCCGATTTGGCCGACACCTGGCGCACCCTCGACCTGCCCCATCGCCTATCTACCCCAACGCAAAAACTGGCGGTGCAGTTGGGCTATGCCCTGCCGCGGGAGGCGATCGCCCCTCCCCCGTCGCCTGCCCCCCCTGCAGCCGCAATTGGCATGACGGAAACCACCGTTGAAGTTCAGGGCCTGCCCCTCTGCCTCTGCTCGTGGGGCAGGGAAACCGATCCGCTGATTCTCTGCCTGCACGGCATTTTGGAGCAGGGGGCGGTCTGGCATCCCGTCGCCCAAACCCTGGCGTCTCAGGGCTATCGCGTGGTCGCCCCCGACTTGCGCGGCCACGGGCGCTCAGCCCACGGTTCTGCCTATCACTTGCTGGACTTTTTGGGGGATGTGGATGCCCTGGTGCGCCACCTTGCAGACGCCCCCCTCACCCTGGTGGGGCACTCGATGGGGTCGGTGATTGCCGCCCTCTATGCCGGGGCGCGATCGCCCCAGGTCCGCTCCCTGGTGCTGGCAGAGACGGTGCTGCCCGCTGCCGAGCGGTCCAACCCCGCGGAACAGCTGGCGGTTCACCTTGACTCCCGGACGACACCTCCGAACCATCCCGTGTTTCCCGATGTGGCGATCGCCGCCCACCGCCTGCAGCAGGCCACCCCTGCCCTGACCGAAGCGCTGGCGCTAAAGCTGGCGGACCGTCTCTGCGAACCCTGCGATGGGGGCGTTCGCTGGCGCTGGGACCCGCTGCTGCGTACCCGCTCTGGTATGGGCTTCCCCAGCCTTCCCTTTGGTCGGTCCACCTACCTGGATCTGCTGCGTCAGATATCGGTGCCTGTGACCCTGGTGACGGGCGATCGCAGTACCTTCAACCGCTCAGAAGACCTGACTGCCCTCCTGGCGGCACTGCCCACCGCTGAGCATATCGTGCTGTCGGGGGGGCATCACCTGCCCATTGACGCGGCTGATGGCCTGGCCGATAGTATTGTCAACGCTGCCCGCCGCCCCAGTAGTGGTTTCTAATGGCTGTTTGGTGAGTATCTAAGGCTATGCGCGATCGCCCCTACCAACTCCTGAGGGAACTGCCCCTGGCTGTCCTGTCGTTCCTGTTCTTTAAGGTGATGAAGGCCGTCATCGGCGTTCTCTACCTGGCCTTTCTTCAATTCAATCCGGCTAAGGCGACCCAGTGGCGCGTGCTGTCGGCAGCAACCCTGGCCTCGCCCCTGAGCCTGCCCGTCCTCATGACCAAAGGCCCCCGCTGGAATACCCACGCCATCATCGGCACAGCCGGTCCCTTCCCTGTCGCCCATACCCTGGCGCTAGATGAGGAGGCGATTCAGACCTCAGCGGCATCGTGGACGGCGGCAGTTTACACCTATCCCGGCTATCGCACCGTGGGCACGCTCGGTTCTCTCAGCGCCAGCGGCTATCAGCTGGCGCTGCCCCCTGGGCGGTACTCGGTGGGCCTGCGCTACTACGGCTGGGGAGATCCGGTGGTGATGCCGTCCATCCGAGTCGATGGGGCAGAGCGGATTCCGGCCCAGCCGGTTTCTCCCAAGGTCAACGAGTTTTATGCAGACCTCGCTGAGTGCCGGAGCTGGTTCTACCTGGCCCTGCACTACTACGTCTACACCCTGCTCCAGCTCCGCCCCTGGCTGCCGGAGAGCTTTGTGCGGCGGGAGTATTTGCCCGTTGGGGCTCCTGAAACCGTGTTTCGCTATGGGGCGATCGCCCGTCATCAGAAGCTCCAGGTCCAGGTCCAGCCCCCCCTGCTGGCGCGATACGACACCTATGTGACCATCTACGACCGCGCCAGTTTGCCCCTCTTTTGGCAGCAGGTGTCAGCCTGCGACTACACCAGCCCGCCCCTGCCTGACGACGGCACCTACCTCCTGCGCATTCGCCCCAAGCCGACTGATACCAGTCCGGCGGACGGCGGGGCAGCCCTGGATTTTTCCCCCGACTGGATTACCCTCTCTACCCAGCCATGAGTGATGCGGTTCCCGCCCTGGAGCAAAACTGGCAGTTGCCGCCCCAGCCCCTCACCCTGGGGGAAGCCGAGGTCCATTTGTGGCGGGCGTCGCTGGACGTGTCCACCGCCCAACTGGCCCAACTGACCCAGGTTCTCTCCACCGATGAGCGCGATCGCGCCAATGGCTTTAAGTTTGACCAGCACCGTCATGCTTACATCGCCGCCCGAGGCATTTTACGGCACATCCTCAGCGGGTATTTGCAGATCGATCCGGGGCATCTGCGCTTTCAGTACAGCGATCGCGGCAAGCCCTCCCTGGTATCCTCCAACCCCCTCAGCCTCACGTTTAACCTCTCCCACTCCCACAACCTGGTTCTGTACGCCGTTACCCGTCATGCGCCCATCGGTGTTGACGTGGAATGTGTGCGATCGCTTCCCAATGCCGACAAACTGGCGGAGCGCTTCTTCTCGCCCCAGGAGGCTACGCTAATCCGGTCGGTTGCTGCCCCGGACCAAGAGCGCGTGTTTTTCAAGCTGTGGACCTGCAAGGAAGCCTACCTTAAGGCCATCGGTGAAGGGATTGGGGGCTTAGATACGGTAGAGATTTCCCTGGGGCTGCCCGTCTCGGAACCGGTTCTCCTCCTGCCCCAGGCTCCAGAAACGGTGCGGGACTGGTCCCTGCAAACGGTTTTCCTGGGCGATCGCTACGTTGCCGCCCTGGCGGTAAAGCTGCCCAAATTCGTCTCCTATGCCTTTTGCTATGGCCCTATGGGCTAAGGTTTGAGTGTGGAACCCCCGGCGTCGCGCGGGTTCCACACCTCTTAAGCGTCTTAACACGAAAGCGTAGCGCTATACCAGTTGCCCGGTTAGGATTTGCGGGTCCCCTAGCTGGGGGCATCCGCCGCGAGAAATTTACGGTAGCGATCGCTCAACTCTTCTACCGCCCGCTCGTAGAACTGCCTGCCGTGGTCGGGGGTAGCCAGAGCCGGGTTCGACCCCATGCGCCCGTCGGGGTAGCGGCGGCGGAAGTCGATAGCGTTGTAGATGGGGTGCCCCACTGCCACGGGGGATGCCAGGGGGGCGTCCTTGATGGCCTCGGGGTAGACGTACTGGGTCAGGGCCACTTCGCTGGGGGTAGCGTGGGAGCCTTCCTGGTCGCCGTACAGATCTTTCGCCAGTTGGAAGACCGAGCGGCAGGCAAACCAGTTTTCCAGGCGACACTGCACCCGGTCGCCGTGGGGAATGGGCAAATCCAGGATTGCCGCGTAGGTTTCCGAAAATGCTGCCTTCAGGGTGGCGATGTTGCCTCCGTGGCCGTTGATGAAAAAGAACTGGGTAAATCCGGCCCGGACCAAACTCATCAGATAGTCCCGAATCACCAGAATCAGGGTACTGGGGCGCAGGCTGATGCTGCCGGGAAAGGCCGTGTGGTGCAGGGCCATGCCGACGCTGATGGTGGGGGCTACCAGAGCGCTGGTTGCCTCACCTACCCCTTTGGCAATCGCCTCGGCGCAGATGGCGTCTGTACCGATCAGCCCCGTTGGTCCATGCTGTTCAGTCGATCCGATGGGAATGATGAGCCCCTGAGAATTTTCGAGATAGGCTTCAACTTCAAGCCAGGTCGCTAATTGCAGTAACACGCTGCGGTTATCCCCTCAACAACAGATGTCAAGAAACGATGGGATCATATTTTTTTGGGAAATTTTCATGATGATCCCCAATTCATTCTCAACACTCGCTAGAATAATTCAAGATAAGAAGTATTACAGTGCGTATCATCGTCCAGAATTACTAGATTTACCGCTAGCCGACCCGATATTTCTGGCTATAGCGAGTTGAAAGCCGATACGGGCAACTGGTACGAGCATTTCTTGCCGCCAAAACTGCCCATTTGCCAAATATTTGAAGAGCCAATCGCTCAGGGGAACCGATTCATGTTAAACCGCAAGATCTATCAACTTTGCTGCGACGGTCGTGAGGTCTGGATCTTTCTGCGGGATCAGCAGCGTTGGATTGAACGTGCCCGCATCCTCGATATTGAGGGGGATCTGGTGACCGTGCGGTACGAGTCTGACGAAGAGGACGAAATTTGTTCCTGGGAAGAAATGATTCGTCTTGAGAGCATTGGCTCGATCCAGCAAAAGCTTTCCGCTGTTCCCAAGGGAGATGTCGAGCCGCTAGTGTCGGATGACTGCCCCGAGGCCGAGCAAATTCGCAATCAGCGCCCCGATACCAACGATTAAATCTTGGGAAGGCTAGCGATCGCGCGGCACTTCATCCGCCTGTCCCGCCGGATCTGATTCCTCTTCTGCGGGCAGGTAGGCCGAACGAAAAGCAGGGCAATACCCTTCTGGCGTTACCTTAAACCCAAACAGGGGCGATGCCTGATTCCAGCAGCGCTGCCCCCGATAGAAGGAGCAGTTGTCGCAGCATTCCACCTGGGCCGAGGGTGACATGCTGTCAGCTTGGTTCAACAGCTCTCGCTGCTGCAGCCCCCGCAGCACCAGATCGTCTCCCTGCCAGCGGGCCTCTACCAAGCCAGTGTCGGCAAACTGCTTCCAGCGCGGATCTGAGGCGATCGCCTTATTCATGGTAATTAGTACCGTGGTCTTCAGCTCCGTCAGCTCCCCCTCATAGTGGGTTTCGGGCGGTGCCGGCTGGATAAAAGTGTCGCCAATAGTCAGCTCGATACGGGTCTCAGCGGTGGGCAGGTGGAGCTGATACCGGCTTTGCAGCTCCTCCAGGCTGGTCAGGTCCGTTAGGTAGGTGGGTGAGCCGTGGACAAAGACCACGTGCTGTGGCCGTACGTTGTGAATGAGCTGGAGCGTTCCGGCCCCGTCGCAGTGATCCCCCAGCAGGTACGAGTCAATATCGAGCTGCCCCGCCTGAATTTGGGCCTGCAGCTCTGGAGCAGCCTGGATTTGCTCGTAGGCGGCTGTTTCGACCGTGCTCATTTGACCGGGCTTCTGAGCCAGCAGCAAGAGCCAGCGTCCCGTCCCGGAGTGGCAATAGCAGCGGAAATCGGATCGTTTGTCCGTCAGGACGATGCAGGGGGCATCGGAATGAGCACTGAGGTCGGTCATATTTAACTCCTCCCCTGGGGGCAAGCGGCGCACGTGGGGACGGATGCGCTCATCCCAGAACAAGGGCTGATGGCGGGCAAAATTCTGGACCGTATTGGGGAAATAGGGCAGGAGATCCAGATAGGCATCACAACCGATCGCCACGGTGCCGTCTACCCAAATATTGATATCGCGCCCGGTGAAGTGGTGATGGCTGCGCAGCAGCATCAGCAGCTCTTGCCCCAACCCCAAAGTTGGGCTGGGGAGGAGGATGGACTGCCCCCGAGCGATCGCCTGGTTAATTTTGTCGGCCAGCGCGTTTTCCTGCTGACGACGGCGGGGGTGGCGCGCCGTGCCGTAGGTGCCCTCCACAATCAGCACGTCGGGGTTAAGGCCCCGCAGTTCGTCCAGGGGCAGCCCTTCCACCAGCCGCGAGTTGGAGAGCAAAAAATCGCCGGTGTAGAAGATGGTATAGGTGCGCTGCCCTCCCGTATAGGTCAGCAGAACCGAGGCCGCCCCAGGCAGGTGCCCGGATGGCCAGATTTGCAGGGTTAGATCGTCAGCGAGCTGAACGGGCGATCGCCAGGGCAGGGTCTGGCAAAATTGCGGCACGTCTTGCCCGAGCCAGTTCAGCGGCAGCAAACTGGCAGTTACCTCACTCGCATAGATCGGGAGATCTGGAAAGGCGCGGTGCAGGTCTAGCAGCCCATAGGCATGGTCGGAATGGGCATGACTACAAAACACCAGGTCGGCAGGGACGGAGTTAGTCGGCCTCTGCAGCAGGGGCGAAATATCTTCCAGCCCACAGTCCAGCAGGACACGATGAGGCCCCATTTGCACAAGTAAACAAGTCCCCTCGTCCGCGTGACCAACCGCGTAAGGGGAGCATTCCAATTCAGCCACAGCGGTTTCACCACCCTTCAGTGCAATTCCAACAGCCCGGATCTGGACAGGCTTGGGTCGCGCAGCGTCGGGGGCTAGTGGGCCGAACCATTACCGTGATAGTTATCTGAGTCGTAGAAGCCGTTGCGAGTGCCAAAGAACAGGCAGGCCAAAACAAAAATTGGCGTCATGGCCAAAAGCAGCGTTTTTATATCCATTTAAAAAACTTCCTTGAAAACTCGGTATGAGGGAACTCAACGTAAATCACGTTAGTAGATGCGTTCCCAAGGGACATCCCAAGGCGCATCTGTCTGCTGAAATTCTCCAATACAATCATCCTATCAATCAAGCCACCTCCGCAATCAAGCTCAATTAAGCTGAACTCATGACGCTGATAGAACCCAACGATGGTTTGGCGATCGCCCCCGACTGGTTGGCCCGCCCCTCCCCAGAGGTTGCGCCCGACCTGGTGGGGTGTACGCTAGTGCGCCGTTTTGGTAACCGCTTGGTCCGCGGCCTGATCGTGGAAACGGAAGCCTATGCCCCCGGTGATCCGGCCTGCCATGCCTATCGGCGACGCACCCCCCGCAATGCGGTGATGTTTGGCCCTGCCGGCATGACCTACGTCTATCTTATCTACGGCATCTACCACTGTCTGAATGTCGTTACCGATCAGGACGGGACTCCCAGCGCGGTGCTGATTCGGGCGCTACATCTGCCGCAGATTCCCGACGGGCTGGCGTTAGACAAGCTCAAGCCAACCAAGAAAAAACCGAACCCCAACCGGATCGCGGCGGGACCGGGGAAGCTTTGCCAGGCGCTTGAGATTGACCTCAGCCTGACGGGGCGTCCCCTCCGGCCCGAGCAGCCCCTTTGGCTGGAGCACCGCTCTACTGAGGTGCAGCGGCAGATCCAGCAGCGGCAGATTCCCCTCATACAGACGACCCGCATCGGCCTATCTCAGGGGACGGAAATTCCCTGGCGGTGGTACATTCAGGGATCTCCAGCCGTTTCTAAGCCCTGAGCTTTTCTCTGCTAAACCTGCGAACCTGGCCCCGTTGCCTAGAAACCTCCAGAGGATAAACTGGCTGTCCTGATGAAAGGAGAAGATACACTAGGAAAAACAACGGTAGCGACACAGGTTGTTACAATAGTTCACAAATCGCCCGCTGTCGATACTCCATAACCGGTCCATGACGCAAACTGCCGCTGATCCTGCTCGCCAGACTGAATCGCTCCCACTCGATGCACCCGGAGCGGTTTCAGGCCATCCCCAAGAAGTCGATGCGATCGCCGTAACGGTTCACCCCCGCCCAGCGGTTGACGAACCCGCCGCTTCGGCCCACGTTCCCAGCCCTCCCCCCGGTCGGCCAGAGCTCCGTTACGATCCCGAGGCGATCGCGGCCTACTACCGCCGCAGACCATTTCAGGTACTATCGCGCATTTTCAGCATTGTCTGGCCAGCCCTGTCATTTGCCTTCGGCGTGTGGTGGGATCGGCGTACCGGACGCCTGCAGCAAAATGAGCCGCGGCGGGCCGTCCAGGCGCGCATGCTGCTGACGGATCTTGGCCCTGCCTACATCAAGGTCGGCCAGGCCCTCTCAACTCGCCCCGATCTGGTTTCTCCCGTTTACCTGGAGGAGTTAAGCCAGCTTCAGGATCAGCTTCCCCCCTTCCCCAACGAGGTTGCCTTCCAGTTTATTGAGGAGGAGTTGGGCGATCGCCCCGAAAACGTCTATGCAGAGCTATCGGAGCAGCCCATCGCCGCCGCTTCCCTGGGGCAGGTTTACAAGGGTCGGCTCAAGAGTGGCGAAACGGTTGCGGTCAAGGTGCAGCGTCCCGGACTGGCCCAAAGAATTGCCCTCGACGTTTATATCCTGCGGGTGCTGGCGGCAGTGATCACGCGCTCTGTGAAGCAGCTCAAAAGTGACCTGGTGGGCATCATGGATGAATTCGGTGCCCGCATCTTCGAGGAGATGGACTACACCCAGGAGGGGCTGAACGCGGAGCGCTTTGCTGAGCTGTACGGCCACCTCCAAGATATCCATGTCCCCCGGATTTACTGGCAATACTCCAATCGCCGCGTGCTGACGATGGAGTGGGTCACGGGCACCAAGCTCACCCAGCTTGAGGCTATCCGACAGCAGGGCATCGATGCCCGTCACCTAATCGAGGTTGGGGTGCAGTGCTCCCTGCGACAGCTCCTGGAGCACGGCTTTTTCCACGCCGACCCCCACCCAGGCAACCTGCTGGCAACGCCGCAAGGAAAGCTGGCCTACCTCGACTTCGGCATGATGAGCGAGGTAAAGCCCTACCAGCGCTATGGCCTGCTAGAGGCGGTGGTGCACCTGGTTAATCGGGATTTTGAAGGGCTCGCCCAGGACTACATCAAGCTGGAGTTCCTCACCCCAGATACGGACCTCCGGCCTATCATTCCGGCTCTCTCCAATGTTTTTAACAACGCGCTTGGAGCCAGCGTTGCGGAGCTGAATTTCAAGAGCATCACCGACCAGCTCTCGGCTCTGATGTATGAGTATCCCTTCCGGGTGCCCGCCTACTATGCGCTGATTATCCGTTCGCTGGTGACGCTGGAAGGGATTGCCATCAAGGTTGACCCCGAGTTTAAGGTTCTCAGTAAGGCTTACCCCTACGTTTCCCGCAGGCTTCTCACCGACCAGTCCCCCCAGTTACGCGCCTCTCTGCAGGATCTGCTGTTTAAGGAAGGCAGCTTCCGCTGGAATCGTCTGGAAAACCTGTTGCGCAATGCCAGCAGCAGTCCCGACTACGACCTCAGCCAAATTTTGAATCAAACCATCGATTTCCTGTTCTCAGAGCGGGGCGCGTTCATCCGCGACTACCTGGTAGAGGAAATTGTTCGCACCGTCGATACTATGGGGCGCAGCACGTTTCAGCAGGTCGTTTTCAGCCTCCGCCAGCGAGTCGGCCTGGAGCAGAGCCCACCGCCGGTGCCTCTGGAGGAGCAGGGCAACATGGGCCACATCATCCGCATTCTCGCCATTTTACGGGATGCCCCTGGGTTTGACCCCCAACTGCTGCTTGATGTGATACCGCGACTGCTGAGCAAGCCAGAACTACGGCACATGAGCCAGGACATCGCCAGCGGTTTAGCTCAGCGAGCGATCGCCCGGTTTATCCGAGAATTTTTCCTCAAGGGAGAAGCGAGTGAGCCGCCCGCGCGATCGCTGCCGCCCGCCCGCCCACTAGAGCCTGCTTCACCGCCTGCGCGCTGACCCGACTGAACAACCAGCCCCACGCTTCGCCGCGTCCTTCATCGCCCCTTGCTGGGGGACGCGCTGGAGGGTTGGGACACTTCTGCGTCTGAATTGTGCAAATCTCCCTCAGCCTTTAGACGCTCCATCATAATTTCAATCTGCTTGCGTTCCTGCTCTAGCTTTTTCTCTAACTCCTGAATCTGGTCGCGGCGGGTTTCCAGCTCAATCTTCTGCCGCCCCAAATCCTGGCTCTGCAAGGTGAGGGACTGTCGCCATTGCTCGATGCGATCGACCTCGCCCCGCATCTGCTCAGGGGTAATGCCGTGGGAGAGATACTGGTTGATGATATCTAAAATCCAGCGGGTTGCTTCCTGAACGCTTCTCACCTGGCGATCGTGGGATAGCTTGACAATCACCAGCACACCATCGCTGTAGTCTTGGATCTCACCAGCCCCAGCAACTAATTCTTTTTCGTTTGCGGGTATCACCGTCCAGAAATGCTCAGCTTTTTTTTGGGCAAGCAGCTGTAGCCCTGCATTGCCGGAGCGGTCTGGTTTCAACACCTTAGCTAGGTAAAGCATCACGATCCGTTAAATAGCCAGGCTTTGAGAGCTAGTATATCTCTATCTTTCATAGAGAAATAGTTTAGAAACATCTATATTCGGTGAAGACATGATGGAGGAAAACTGGGCTGCGGGGAGATTCATGCATCTACTCTAGTTTAGGCTGCAGCGGCGGGCATCTGCCGACATGAGTCCGTTGGCTTTTGGGGATGGCCCAGCTACGGGTCGCTTCGTTAGATCTGGTTGAGGCGATCGCGCAGAATCTCCGCCTGCTTTTCTGCCTCTGCCAGAGCATCCCTGGTCCCCTGCACCACCTCATCGGGAGCTTTGCTGACAAAGCCCGGATTTTTGAGGCGGCCTTGGAGGGAGGAAATTTCAGCTTCAACTTTGGCGAGATCCTTTTCGAGCTTGGCCCGGAGCGCCTGCACGTCAACCACCCCCGCCAGGGAAATCAGCACCTGCACCGTCCCAACGACACCCGCAAACATCTTCTGCGAAGGAGCCTGCTCCGCAATATCAAGTTCGCTGAGCTTAGCCAGGTCTTCAATGTAGGTGCGCCCAGAGGCTAGAATCTGCCGCTCCTCGACGCTCTCGCTCTGGAGAATGGCCTTAATCTGGACACTGGGCTTGACCCCCGCTTCGGCCCGCAGGTTGCGGAGGGTGCGAATGGTGCCGATGAGCAGGTCGAACTGCGTCTCCAGATTGGCATCGATTAGCGATGCCGCCGCCGCTGGATAAGGCTGGAGCGCCAGGTAGTGGTTGTCATCTACCTGATTGAGGGTGTGCCAGATTTCCTCCGTAATGTGGGGCATAAACGGATGTAGGAGAGCGAGAATGCCATTGAGAACGTGGGCCAGGGTTTGCTGGGCTACCTGCCGGGAAGAGGACTCATCCCACAGCCGCGACTTCACCAGCTCAATGTACCAGTCGCAGAAATCGCCCCAGATAAAGTCGTAGAGGGTCTTCGCCGCTTCCCCCATGCCAAACTGGTCAATGTCCTGGCGCACCTGCTGCACCACCTGGTTGAAGCGGGAGAGAATCCAGCGATCGCTCAGGTCTAGCTTCTCCAGGGCAGGCTCCCCTAGCTGGCCGGGAGTTTGCCCCCCCAGGTTCATCATCACAAAGCGGGCCGCATTCCAGAGCTTATTGGTGAAGTTGCGGGAGGCTTCCACCGAGGCAGACTCATCCGTCTCCCGGTTGTATTCCAGGCGAATGTCCTGCCCCGCCCCCGCCACTTCCCGCACCAGGGTATAGCGCAGGGCGTCGGTGCCGTACTTAGCGATTAGCAGCAGCGGGTCGATGCCGTTATTGGCCGACTTCGACATTTTTTTGTTGTTCTCGTCCCGCACCAGTCCGTGGATGTAGACCGTCTGGAAAGGCATCTGGCCCGTGAACTCCCCCGCCATCATAGTCATGCGGGCCACCCAGAAGAAGATGATGTCGAAGCCCGTCACCAGGGTCGTGGTGGGGTAGTAAGTAGCCAAGTCCTTGGTCTGCTCCGGCCAGCCCATGGTGGAAAAAGGCCACAGGCCGGAAGAGAACCAGGTATCCAGCACGGCGGGGTCGCGCACCAGTTCGATAGATTCGCCGAGCTGCGATCGCGCCTGCTCCCACGCCTGCTCCTCGGTCTTAGCCACGAAGAAGGGCGTCTTATCGGTAATTGTGCCGCCGGTTTCGCTGACTGCATACCAGGCAGGAATTTGGTGACCCCACCAGAGCTGGCGGGAGATGCACCAGTCCTTCAGGCTCACCAGCCAGTCGCGATATACCTTGGTCCAGCGTTCGGGGACGAACACGGGCTGATTTTTGTTATCCAGAAAATCAAGGGCGCGATCGGCCATGGGGCGGATTTTCACGAACCACTGGGTAGACAGCAGCGGCTCCACAGGCACCTTGCCCCGCTCGCTGTAGGGTACCGCATGGCGGTGATCCTCCACCTTGACCAGGGTGCCTTCCGCCTTGAGGCGCTCCACCAGGTTCTTGCGGGCTTCGAAGCGATCCTGTCCGGCAAAATCTCCAGCGTTTTCGTTGAGGGTGCCGTCTTTGTTCATGATGTTGATAAACGGCAAGTGATGGCGCTGCCCCATCTCGAAGTCGTTGGGGTCGTGGGCCGGGGTGACCTTGACGCAGCCGGTGCCAAAGCTGGGGTCAACGTGCTCATCGGCAATGACGGGAATCTCCCGCGCCATAATAGGCAGCCGCAGGGTTTTGCCGATGAGAGACCGATAGCGCTCGTCGCCAGGATTAACCGCCACCGCCGTATCCCCCAACATCGTTTCGGGTCGGGTGGTGGCCACCTCCACATGGCCCGAACCATCCGTCAGGGGATAGCGAAAATGCCAGAGGTGTCCATCCACCTCGCGGCTGTCTACCTCCAGATCCGACACAGCGGACTGGCTAGCGGGGCACCAGTTCACCAAATACTGCCCCCGGTAGATCAGGCCATCATTGTAGAGCCGCAGGAAGGCTTCCATCACTGCTTCCGACAGCCCCTCGTCCAGGGTGAAGCGCTCCCGGCTCCAGTCCACCGAGACGCCGAGGCGGCGGAGCTGGCCGACGATGGTGCCGCCCGATTCTTCCTTCCACTGCCAGGCTCGCTCCAGATAAGCCTCCCGGCCCACGTCCTGGCGGGTTTTGCCCTGGGCCCGCAGCTCCCGGTCGAGAATCGTGCTCACGGCGATACTGGCGTGGTCCGTGCCCGGCAGCCACAGAGTGTTGCGCCCCGCCATGCGGTGGTAGCGCACCAGCACATCGATCAGGGCGTTTTCGAAGGCGTGCCCCATGTGCAGGCTGCCCGTCACGTTAGGTGGCGGAATCACGACGCAGTAGGGATCCCCTTCCTGGTCGGGGTTGGCCTTAAAAATCTCGTTTTTCTCCCAGAGGGTCTGCCACTTCTGTTCGCTGGCAGAGGGATCGTACTGGCTGGGCAAAGTTGGCGGCGTTGCAGTCATGGGGGCGCTTTGGCGAACAAACTTAGAAGTCGCTTAAATACTACTTCATCTTTGAAGGGAATGTCTGTACCGCTCTCGAATTAGGGGTGACCGCTAGCTATTTTCCACCAGCCCCAGGGCGATCGCCCCCAAAATTACCACCCCAAACCCCAGCCGATACCAGACGAACACCCAGGTATTGTGGTTTTGCAGGTAGCGCAGCAGCCAGGCGATCGCCGCATAGGAAGACGCTGCCGAGGCCACCAGCCCAGCAATCAGCGGCACCGCGCCAATGCTGCCAAACCCCACGTCCAGCAGACCCTTGAACTCCACCAGTCCAGCGATGGTAATGGCGGGAATGCCCAGCAAAAAGGAGAATCGCGCCGCCGTGGCGCGCTCCAGGCCCATAAACAGGCCAGCGGTGAGGGTA
The DNA here is from genome assembly GCA_050331615.1 of Elainellaceae cyanobacterium. Taxonomy (GTDB): domain Bacteria; phylum Cyanobacteriota; class Cyanobacteriia; order CAKZMO01; family CAKZMO01; genus JAYKGU01. The sequence goes on along the minus strand of JBHJGR010000026.1, from coordinate 15,048 downwards.
GAGCCCGAGCGGGAGACGCCCGGAATGAGGGCCAGAGCCTGGGCGAACCCCATCCAGATGCCGTCGCGGGTATCCAGCTTTTCCAGGGTGCGCTGGCGGCTGCCCATCTGTTCCGCTAGGGCCAGCAGCAGGGACATGACGATGGAGGCAACGGCGATCGCCGCCATACTGCGCAGGGGGGAGTTGTCCAAGTCGGGGATCAAGAGCTTCATCATCAGCCCCAAGATGACGATAGGGATGGTGCCCAGAATAATTCCTAGCCCGATGCGAAAATCCTGGGAGCGGTAGTCAGACTGGCGCACCGCCTGAATCATACCGGTGACCACCTGGCGCAAATCGCTCCAGAAATACCAGAGGATGGCGGCAATGCTGCCGAGCTGGATGATGGCCGTGAAGGCCACCCCCGGATCGCCCCAGCCCAGGGCCACAGGGACTGCTTTGATGTGGGCCGTACTGCTGATGGGCAAGAACTCCGTCAGCCCCTGCACAATACCCAGCACAATGGACTGGAAGGTGTTGAAGGAGGTGGCGACGCCATCGGGGTTTACCTCTACTCCAGCGGCAGTGGTTCCCAGCCAAGCCCCGCTCTGGCTCCAGCCCATCGAGTCGCTCCACGCCATTGCTGTCTCCAGTCTTACAGGCAGAAAATTAACCACATCCCTCCCTCCGCTTTCTAAGCCATTGCCATTGCTGAACTAGCTTAATGGGCATGTTTTTGGTTCGGCAAGATGCCGGCGATCGCTTCAGTAAAGATTCACAAATAGATGCAGCGCTACGCATTGGCGTTAGGACATGCAAGAGGCGTGGGACTCCCGCGACGCGGGAGTCCCACATCCAAACCTGAGCCGGTAGGGCGATATCTGCGCTAGAATACCCCCCAGGGGGATAACTCCCTACAGCCCGACATCCCTGGGTTGTGATATGTTAAGAAAGTTGAACTTAGGTTTCATAATCCGTTGTCATTCACGTCACCCCCTCGCCAGCACTACCCTATCGCCATCGATAAGAAGCTCCTAACCGACTTCTCTGGTATCGCGCTCCCCCAAACCTGGCTGTTTTTTGCCGCCGCGACTTTTCTGGTTTCAGTTCCAGTATTCTTTCAGGCCCCCCTCGTTCGCGCCCTCCCCTGGATCAGCCTGGACGGCACGCTGGTGTGGCTAGGCGTGGCGCTGCTGCTGCTGTCGCGGCCCGCCACCGCCCGCTGGGGCGACCTCCTCATTGGCTTTACCTGGACCTGGTTGGCTGGCTCCATCTACTGGGGCTGGCTGCGGTGGGAACCACTGCTGCATCTACCCGTCGAGGCAATCGGGCTACCCTTTGTGCTGTGGGGCTTGCTGCGCGGCTATGGCAAAGTTGGCGGCTGGTTTTATCTCGGCTCCCTCTTTGGAACAGCGGTGACCGACCTGTATTGCTACCTGGTGCGCCTGATTCCCTACTGGCGAGAGGTTATGCGAGTGGATTTCGCCGACGTGGGCATTGTCCTGAAGGCGGCTCTAACCCAAATCTGGACGCCCTGGGGCATCATCTGTGCGGGCCTGCTCATTGCGCTGCTGTTCTGGGTTGGCTCCGTGCCGCTGCGTTCTCGGCACATTCACCACTGGACGTTTGCTGGTGCGGTTTTGAGCGCGATTTTGGTGGACGGACTATTTATCATCGCTGCGACTATTGCGTGAGAGAGATATCATTGACGTAGCTTAATCGGTCGAATCTGGCTAGAATCTTAGCGTCCTCTCCGGATCGATGATTACGGTGCCGCTCTAATATACTGAAGTTGGTTAGCTGATGAGCCTAAATTCCTGGGGCACGCTGCTCCCGGAGGCTCACGATGGTTTACGGGGCAGTCAGGATGCATCACGACTTGGGTAGAGACGTGCGAACGATAGGGATGTCAGCGGTTTCTTAAGCCTGTGGAGAATTTACGGTCTGTTCCCCACTTGATACTGCACACGGAGTCAGGGAGACGCTACATCTCGCTGGCTGGCAGTAATTGCTGGACCATTGGTCGCGGCGACGACAATAATTTTGTGCTGCCCGATCGCTGGATTTCCCGCAACCACGCCATGCTGCAGCGCATGGAGACGGGTGAGTTTTACCTGATTGACTTAGGCAGTCGCAACGGCTCCTTCGTAGATGAGCGCCGGGTGACTGTACCCGTGACCCTGCAAAACGGCGATCGCCTCACCTTCGGCCAGACTGAGCTAGAGTTTTACTGCCCCGAGCCCGAGTATCGCTCCGACACCTCAAGCAACAACGGCGACGGCGACTCCCAAGACTTTACGGCCACTGCCATGCTGCACGTGCGCCGCTTCATCTCGGTGCTGGTGATCGACATCCGTAACTTTACGGGCATGACTCGCCAGCTCGACGAAAAGGTTTTATCAGAAACGATCGGTACCTGGTTTCGCCGCGCCGGAGACATCATTCGCGACTACGGGAGCTGGGTCGATAAGTATATCGGCGACGCCATTATGGCCGTGTGGATTCACGGGGCAGAAACCGTGAGCCAGGAAGAGATGCTGGAAATTGCCCAGGCCCTCAGCGCCCTCCACAAGATGACCAGCCAACTGCATGAGCAGTACCCCCTGCCTGCGCCCGTGCGGGTAGGGGCGGGGGTGAACACGGGCTACGCCATGGTGGGCAACACGGGGACGGGCGATCGCCCTGACTACACGGCTTTGGGAGACACCGTCAACGCAGCATTCCGGCTGGAGTCCTCCACAAAACAAATCGGCATGGACATTGCCTTTGGGGAAACCGCCTATCAGTATCTGATAGGCAGTCCGCCCGTCCATCCCCAGGCAGCGGTGCTGTTTACGCCCCAGACCGTTCACCTGAAGGGGTACGACGTTCCCACCAAAACCTTTGCGGGCACCTTTACTGACCTGGATACTTTTCTGGAGCTGATGCAGAAACAGGAACCCCAGCCTTGAAAGTCGGACGATTCTTCCGCCCAGATTGACCAATCAGCGCTATTCTAAACAATCAGAGTGAGCCAATCAGCGCGAACCAATCGGGGGCATGTAGCGTCGTGTGATTTTGCCTGGGAGAGTGGGTGATTAGTCATGGAAGAATCACGGCTTAGTGCGAACCGCTGGCTGGCCGGGGCGGGACTGGGTTTGGGCATTGGTGCAGTCGGGATCCCTCGAATAGTAGTCGGGGTGGCGTTGGGAGCGATCGCCCCTAGCCTTGTGGCTGCCGCTCCCGCCTTCGGCGCACAGCTCACCGACTGGTCCTTTAACCCGGCGACTCAGGAGCTGCGGGTCCAGGTTCCAGGAGGGACATCTCCTAACTATTTCATCCTGGCTCAGCCGCCCCGCATCGTGCTGGATTTGCCCAACACCCAGGTGGGTAACGTGCCTGAAGTGCAAACCTATCAGGGCGCGGTGCGCCAAATTCGGGTGGGCCAGTTTCAGCCGAGCCTGACGCGCATTGTGATTGAACTGGCTCCCGACGTGGTGTTTACCTCTGAGCAGGTGCAGCTCCAGCCGACTGCTAATAATTCTCAGGGGGAGCAGTGGGTGCTGCGTCCGCTGCTAGTCGGTGCGCCGACCTCTTCTCCAGTAGCCGCCGAACCGCCCGCACCCGCTAGCGAGCCGTCTCCCCCCCCTGACGACCCGCCCGCCGCCGCCCCCGAGCCGACTGCTGAGCCAGTAGATGAGCCGATAGGTGAGCCACCCGTTGAAGCGGCGACCCCGGACATCGCCAGCGATGCCCAATCTACCGATCAGGCTGGTCTACCCCCGCTGGAGCCAGGAGCCTTAGAAATTCCCGTTGATATTCCTCCCGCCTTGCCCAGTGATGAGCCTGCGGCTGAGAACACTGCGGCTGAGGAACCCGCCGATGCCGATGAGTCAGCACCCGTTGTGGCCGCCGCTGACGGCTCGGGGGCAGCTAATTCTGAGGGAGAAACAGCGGATGCTCCGGTGGCTGAGGAGGAGTCGGGAGGTCAGGAGTCAGGAGTCGGGAGTCAGGAGTCAGGAGGTCAGGAGTTGGAAGGGGAGGAGCCGGAGGTGGAGGTGGGTGATGGGGGCGATCGCCCGACTGATTCCACCGTTAGCGTCCCGCCTGCTGCGCCAGAGCCGTCCCCTGAAGAGCCTCCTGAAGAGCCTCCTGAAGAGCCGCCGGAGACTGCCGTCGTGGCTGCGCCAGAGCCGTCTCCCCCACTGCCCCCGCCTGTAATTGAGCCTGAAGCTGAGCCTGAAATCGAGGTAGACGCCGAAACCCTGTCCTTTTTGCCGCCAGCGACGCTGGCTGCCGATCGCCCCGTGACGGTGGAAGTGCCCTCCCTGGAGACGGCGATCGCCGCTAGCGTTACCTCCACCTCCCAGGTAGCCGTGCAGGTGCCCGTGATTGAGTTTGGCCAGCCCCTAATTGGCTTGGCCTCGCTTCCCGCCAGCGCTCCCGGCCCCGCTCCCGATATCGTGGTGGCCTCCCGCCGCAACACCCTAATTCCTGAAGGCACCGTCCTGAGCCTGCGCTATCCCCGGGAGGAAGCGCTGCGCCTCAATACCGGGACCTCTCGCCAGGACGTGCTGGTGCTCACCCGCACCGTGCGCGATCGCGACGGCGACGTGATTGTTCCTGCAGGTACCCGCATAATCGGGCGGTTTGAGGCAACGGCAGCGGGAATCCAGTTTATTAGCCAGGCGATCGCCCTGCCTGAGGAGAACGTACCCACTGAGGGCCAGTCGGTGGAGCCGATGGCGACTGTGCAGCCCAACCAGCAGATTGACCTGCGGCTGACAGAATCGGTGCGATCGCCCCGCTAGTTCTCCCTAAGCCCCCATCCCTGAATATTGCTTTAACCCCTGCCGCCATAGCCAGCGGTTGAGCCCCCAAAACACCCCCAGCCACACCAGCATGGTGATGATTCCCCGGGGCACATCTGTTGGCAACCCGACCAGCAGGCTGGCGGGAAAGTGAATCAGGTAGGGAAATGGCAGCCACACTACCACTGCCCGCACCGCTGGCGGGAAGATCTCCAGGGGGGCAATCATCCCCGATAGAAACAGGTAGAGCAGAAACCACAGGTCTTCAAGGGCGCTGGCCCGCTCCGTCCAAAAGGAAAACAGGGCAAAGGTGTACTGCATGGTGAACCGCAGCGCAAAGGCCAGAGACACCACCAGCAGCGTCAGCAGCAGGTTGGGCAGCGAGGGCAGCCAGGCCGCCTCAGGGTAGAGGGCAAAGAACGCCCCCAGGATGATGAACACAAAGGGCAACCGGGCAAACCGCTCGGCGAAGTGGGAGGCGAAGTGATGCCATCCCGGATCGAGGGGCTGGAGCAGCTTGGGGGAGAGGGTCCCTTCGACCACCTGCCGCTCAAACTCCCAAATCACCCAAACCACGCTGAACTGACGCACCAGAAATACGGCAATGAAGTAGCGAATAAATTCTAGCGGCGACAGGTCAAACTGCCCCGTGGCGGCAGCCTGAGACCAGACGCCCATGAGGATCAGCGGCAGGCTACCCGACAGCACCCAAAACAGCAGCTCAGCCCGATACTCCACCATGTAGGCGTAGTAGACGGAAAGGAGGGTGCGGGCGATATGGAGAGGGCGCATAGGTAGGAGGAGCGAGAAGGGAGGAGCGAAGACGGAGGAGGGAGGAATGCAGAAAATACATCGAGAGAATCTAAAAGGATCATAACTAGAGAAATTTTGTATTAGGTGTTACGAAACTCCCGATCGACTTTTCGTAACCTGCAATCCATCGGTACCTTGAATGCCCTTCAGAAATCTCGCTGGAGTTTTGAGAATCTCAACCTTTGCAAAGTGGTTTGGATAGGTTCTCAACGCCACGGATTGATTGGGACGGTGCAGCGGGCCAATATTCTCAGCTCGGGTGCCTGTAGCTGAAGGAATGCCCCCCTTATGGTAAGCAATCTGCAGCCCTAGCGAAGCTGTCGATAAAACCCTACAGCAAATAAGCCTGTATCGAGCTGGTCTGCTCATCCGAGGTAGGTGATGTCAGAAGAAAAACCTCAGGAGGCAATGCCCCACAGAGGTTTCATTCGTTTCTTGATTTACTAGGAGATTATCATAAATGCTCAGAGAGCTATGGTCTTTCAGAGATCGCTACAAGATCCTTCACATGACGTGGTTTGCTTTCTTTCTGTCGTTTGTCGTCTGGTTTAATCTGCCGCCGCTGGCAACGACGGTTCGAGAAGATTTTGGCCTAGACCCCGGGCAAATGGGGACCCTGGCCCTGTGCAATGTCGCTCTGACGGTTCCGGCTCGCATCATCATTGGCATGCTGCTCGATAAATATGGCCCACGCCTGACCTATTCTGCCCTGCTGATCTACGCCGCCATTCCCTGTCTGATCTTTGCGACAGCTCAGGACTTTAACCAGCTTGTCATTGGTCGCCTGCTCATGGGAATTGTGGGGGCAGGGTTTGTCATTGGTATTCGCATGACTGCCGAGTGGTTCCCGCCCAAGGAAATCGGTCTGGCCGAGGGCATTTATGGCGGTTGGGGGAACTTTGGTTCCGCCTTTTCGGCGCTGACTCTGGTGCTGGTGGCTGGAGCATTGAGCTTCTTCCCAGGTGCCTTTGAGCTAGCAACTGGAGAGGTATTGAACTGGCGGCTAGCGATCGCCCTCACCGGCCTCATTGCTGCCGCCTATGGCGTGATCTATTACAACAATGTCCAGGACACGCCACCGGGCCGAGTGTATCAGCGCCCCTCCAGTAATCGGGGCATCGAGGTCACGACAGTGCGGGACTTCTGGCTGCTAATGCTAATGAATGTGCCCCTTACGGCTATCCTCATGGTGCTGGCCTGGCGACTGAAGAAGGTGGGCTTTCTCAATGCCGCTACCTTTGGCATTGCTTTGGTAGCTCTGGTGGGGCTCTATCTGTTTCAGGCGTACAACTGCTGGGCAGTGAACAAAGACCTGCTGGCAGGGCGCAAGCGCTACGCCCCTGAGGATCGATACCAGTTCAAGCAGGTAGCCATTCTAGAGCTGACTTATATCGTCAACTTTGGGTCTGAACTGGCGGTAGTTTCCATGCTTCCGGCTTTCTTTGAGGGTACGTTTGGACTGTCCAAGGCACTGGCGGGTGCTTTGGGGGCCAGCTTTGCATTCGTCAACCTGGTGGCGCGTCCTAGCGGTGGTCTGGTTTCCGATCGCCTGGGGAGCCGCAAGCTCACGATGGCTGTACTGACCCTGGGCATGGGCGTTGGCTACCTGGTAATGAGCAGCATCCCCTCGCTGCGGGATTCTCTCGGCCTCCCTGCCGCCACAATGGTCGGGCTGGCTGTTGTGATGACGATGGCCTGCTCCTTCTTCGTCCAGGCGGGAGAAGGATCGACCTTTGCCCTGGTACCTCTAGTGAAGCGGCGAATTACCGGACAGGTCGCAGGCAACGTGGGAGCTTACGGCAACGTTGGGGCAGTGGCCTACCTCACTATTCTCAGCATCCTGCCCGTCTGGCTGAGCGGTGGTGCCGAAGCCACCCCGGCCATCATTGACCGCAGCAACGTCATCTTCTTCCAAATCCTTGGCATCACCTCCTTGATAGTGGCCTTTCTTTGCTTCTTCATCTTGGAAGAACCCAGAGGTTCATTTGCCGAATTTCATGAGGGAGAGCAGCCCGTGACTACGCCTTCCCTGGATGTGACCTTTAAAAGTTAGTGACGTAGAAGGTTAGTGACGTAGAAGGTTAGTGACGACTGGCAAATAGCCAGGCTGGGGGACGCAACCCATATTCTTAGGTGGAAAAAGCGATGAAACCAACGAAAACCCTGTGTCCCTACTGCGGGGTTGGGTGCGGCCTGGAGGTTGCGCCTGCCCGCTCCCCCGCTCATTCCCGCGTAGCCGATGGTCAAGGGGCAAACAAGGAAAGTCTGCAGCGGGACTGGATCGTGCGGGGCGATCGCGCCCATCCCTCCAGCCAGGGCATGGTGTGCGTCAAAGGGGCTACCATTGCCGAAGCTTTGGACAAAAATCGGCTGCTCTATCCCATGATGCGGGACTCACTGGCAGAACCGTTTCGGCGGGTGACCTGGGATGAAGTGCTGGATGCGATCGCCCACCGCATCCGCTACGTCAAGGCAACCCAAGGGACCGAGGCCATTTGCATGTATGGCTCGGGTCAGCTCCAGACCGAGGACTACTACGTGGCTCAAAAGCTGCTGAAAGGCTGTCTGGGCACCAACAGCTTTGATGCCAATTCGCGCCTGTGCATGTCTTCGGCAGTGGCGGCCTACACCCAGAGCTTTGGCTCCGATGGGCCGCCTCCCTGCTATGCCGATTTGGAGCAAACCGACTGCGCTTTTCTAATTGGCACCAACACGGCAGAGTGCCACCCCATTGTCTACAACCGTTTCCGCAAGTATCACCGCAGGCAGCGGGGCAAGGTGAAGCTGATTGTGGTAGACCCTCGCCGTACGGCCACCGCCCAGGATGCCGATCTGCACCTGGCTATCCTACCGGGAACAGACATTACCTTGATGAACGGCATCGCCCGCATTCTGCTAGAAAAGCGCTGGATTGACGCCCCCTTCATCGACGAAGCGACCCAAGGCTTTACTAACTATGTGCAGGTCATCCACCACTATCCCCCGGAACGGGTGGCTGAAGTGTGCGGTATTTCCACGGATGACTTATATCAAGCCGCCCAGTGGTGGGGCAAGTCACAGCGGGTGCTCTCCCTCTGGTCGATGGGCATCAATCAGTCTGCGGAAGGCACGGCCAAGGCGCGGACGCTGATCAACCTACATTTGATGACGGGCCAGATTGGCAGGCCGGGCACTGGGCCATTCTCCCTGACAGGCCAGCCCAACGCCATGGGCGGACGGGAAGCGGGCGGGTTGGCCCATCTGCTGCCGGGATACCGGCTCGTCTCCAATGCCCAGCACCGTCACCAGGTCGAGCAAGCCTGGGGCTTACCGGAGGGCAGCATTGCGCCCACGCCGGGGCGATCGGCCTGGGATATGATGGTGGGCCTGGAGCAGGGAGCCGTGGGGCTACTGTGGATTGCGGCCACTAATCCCGCTGTCAGTATGCCGGATATTGAGCGGACGAAGGCAGCTCTGGAGCGATCGCCCTTTACCGTTTACCAAGATGCCTACTATCCCACTGAAACCGCCGCCTTTGCCCATGTGCTGCTGCCTGCCGCCCAATGGGGTGAAAAAACTGGGGTAATGACCAACTCGGAGCGCACCGTAACCCTCTGTCCCGCCTTTCGCCCCTGTCCGGGAGAGGCCCGCGCCGACTGGGAAATTTTTGCCGCTGTAGGACAGCGATTGGGGTTTGGGCCGCAGTTTGCCTTCCAGTCTTCAGCCGAGGTCTATGCCGAATTTGTGCAGCTTACGGCGGGGCGCGTTTGCGATATGACGGGGCTGAGCCACGATCACCTCGCCAGGGAAGGCCCCATCCAGTGGCCCTATCCCCAGGAAAAAACAGCGGCGACGGCTGCCCAAAAGCACGACAAGCGGCTGTATGCGGATCACCTGTTTCCTACCGCCAACCGTCGCGCCCGATTTGCTGCGTTCTACGAAAACGGCCTAGCGGAGCCCCCTGATCCGGCCTACCCGTTTGTTCTGACCAACGGGCGGCTGTACGGCCACTGGCACACCCAGACCCGCACCGGACACATCGAGAAAATTCGCCAGATGCACCCAGAACCACAGTTGGAAATGCATCCCCAGGATGCCCAGCGGTTGGGCCTCCAGCCGGGAGATTGGGTGGAGGTGCGATCGCGACGAGGCCATGTCTGTCTGCCGGTTATGCCCACCGCTGCCATTCGTAAAGGCGTCCTGTTTGTGCCCATGCACTGGGGGGCGCTTTGGGCAGACCAGGCCGAATGCAATGCCCTTACCCATCCCACCCCCTGCCCCATTTCCCTGCAGCCCGAACTCAAAGCCTGTGCTGTGGCGGTTGTGCCCGTTGGGCAGCTTACCCAGGGGCATGTCCGTGATGCAGGCAAGATGTCTGCACGACGGTGATGGGTTCCTTTGTGTAGCCCTGCGGGCTACTACCAATTTCGGGTAAAGACGCATAGGAGGAGTTCGGGCAGACAAGGGGCTTAAGCCCTGGTTGTGTGCAGCTTCACAGAAAGACGGTATAAGGTGCTAATGATGTTTTTTCAGTTTGAAGCCGATTTTGTTCAATCTTTACGATGTATTCCCATGCAGGTGCGCTACAAGCTAGATACCTGCGGAGTAAAGCTGAAGCTGGAGCACTGGCACCGGTTTAGCCAGGAAGAGCGGCGATCGCTCACCCAGCTTGCCTGTGAACCCGGCGAGGCGGCGGCGGCCTACCGCGACACGGTTCAGGACTTGGTTGTGAAATATACCGGAGCACCCGCCAAAGACCTGCCCGTTGACGCCAACCCTCCCTGGATGGATGGGGAGATCATTCCCCAACAGGTTAAGGACAAAGCCCAGGATTGCGCCGTCACCGTTGGGCAGGAGCAGTGGCGGCAGTTGACGCCAATCCAGCGGTTTGCTCTGATTAAGCTCAGCCGCCCAAGTCACGAAAACCGCAACTTTGTCCCGGCTTTACAGGAATTTGTGAGCGCCACCGTCCTTTCAGATTAAAGTCAATCAGTCCCTGAGCTGGTGTAAATCGGCAGGCGTGTTGCAGTTAAAGAGAATGCGGTCGTCGGGGGTGACCCATGCCCGTACCCCATCACCCATTTCCCCTAGCCATTGCTGAAACGATCGCCCCCCCCGCGCCACAAACCCCTGGAGATGGGTCCGACAATCCTGGCGATAGAAGCCACACAGCGGCTCCCATCCCTTAGAGCTGCGGGGTAGAAATGCCTGGACCGGGGGCGGCAGCGACCCCAGATGGGCCATGCCAGACTGAAGCGTGGGAGCGTTGAGGCGAGGCAGGTCGCAGGCCAGCAGCAGAATCCAGGGCGATCGCACCTCTGCCAGTCCATGCAGAAAACCCACCAGCGGCCCCGGCGCAGGCGATCCCGGCGCAGGCTGCGGTTCCGATATCCAGACGCAGGTTTCAGGCAAATGGGGCCGGTAGCGATCGCCCCAGGGCGTCACCACCGCAACCTGAGAGCAGCACTGAGCCGCAGCGTCATAGACGAGCCGCAGCAACGGCCTGCCGTCGATCGGCATCAAAGCCTTGTCCTGTCTCATGCGCCGACTCTGTCCACCCGCCAAAATCAGGGCAGTCACTCCAGCAACAGGCAACACAGTCATCTCAGCCAAATCCAAAATCCAAAATCCAAAATCTAAAATTCCTCAACCTGGGCCATCCCCGTCTGAAACACCCGCCCAATCACTTCCTCCACCGGGGGATCGGTCACCGTCAGGTCAATCACCTTCAGATCAGCCAGGATGCGGGCGATCGCCCCGGTCAACTCATCCCGCCGCAGAATGAAGCGAACGACGCAGCCCTCCAGACTTTCGATCTCGCCGTACTGGCTGAGGGCCTGCCGATCGCACTGGTCCGCCAGCTCCACCGTGACCTCTCGGTAGGGGGCAAAGCGCTCCAGCAGTTGGTCGAGGTTGCCGTCATAAATGAGCTGCCCCTGGTAGATTAGCAGGACGCGATCGCACAGAGCCGTAATGTCGGCCATGTAGTGGCTGGTGAGCAGCACGGTGGCCCCGTAGCGCTGGTTGTACTCCTTCAGGAAATTGCGCACGCTCACCTGGGCGTTTACGTCTAGCCCCAGGGTGGGTTCGTCTAGAAACAGCACCTGGGGCCGGTGGATCAGGGCGGCCAGCAGTTCAGCCTTCATCCGCTCTCCTAGGGACAGCTTGCGCACGGGCTGGGTGAGCTTCGACTCCAGGGTGAGCATTTCTGTCAGTTCGCTGACCCGGTAGCGAAACTCCTTGTCGGGAATGCCGTAGATGGCGGCGTTGATGCGCAGGGAGTCGAGGGTGGGCAAATCCCAGATGAGCTGCTGCTTTTGACCCATCACCAGGGTAATGGTCCGCAGAAAGTTGGGCGATCGCTGAAAGGGCACCTGTCCCGCCACCCGCACCTCCCCCCCGGAGGGATGCACCAGCCCGGTGAGCATTTTCAGCGTGGTGGTTTTTCCGGCCCCGTTTGGCCCCAGAAAGCCGACGACCTCGCCCGACTCAATTTGAAACGAAACCGATCGCACGGCTTCCACTAGACGGTAGGTGCGGCGGAAGAAGTGGGTGAGGGTGCCTTTGAGACCGGGCTGCTTCACGGCAACGGGATAGACTTTGCTGAGGTCGTTGACCGAAATCATGGACATGGGTAGGGATCCTTAGGCACCAGAGCTAGCTTTATCGTAAGGGATCGCCCGCGCCGCTGGGAGGTCAGCCGGGTGCGCCCCCTAGCCAGTTACTGCTAAAGACCGTACAGAAAAAAAAGTTAGCCTTGGTTAATATATATATGAATTCGTAGAAGATCATCGGTTTGATGCAGCTTCAAAAGGTCTCCTTTCAAATCATCGCTGAAGGCTCTTTATTGAATCAGGAACTCGCTTGAATTTTTTGGGTAGAAAAATAGCGGGGGGGGGTAAAGTTTTCCTGTAGAAAAATGCTTGTTGCTGGATTGCCGCGATCGCAACCGTTGCCACAAAGTCAGATTGTTGGGAGATCTCAGATCAATTGGCTGCCAGAGTTTCTCAAGCTTTTAAGTAGCTATAGCCTCAGCCCTAGACCCTCTGCTGAGATGCAGCGAGCCGCGGCACAAGATCCTTTGGTGGAAGCGATTTAAAGAAATTTATGGCTGTAAATGAGGTTGACTAGAATGCTAATCTGAACAAGGAAGCATCTCCAGAGCAGGAGAGATTCCGGTTTAAGAAAAAACATTTTGAAAAGCTTAGTCAGCTTTGCCTGCTTCAAAATTTTCAAGACTGAATTTTCAAGACTGGGGCGATCGCCAACGTTTTCCTGTCCACCATTTAAGACGATTGCCCGGCTCGTTATTACTAACCACCTGATTCCACCGTTCCCCTAGACAGGACACCATGCTAGATTTTTCCAAAAGTCTCAAAGAGCTGGCAGACTATCATCACTTTCTAGAAGAACAGCTTGAAAAAACTGCTGACCCTGAGCTAATTGCCCAGAGCGTTGAAGAGCTGCACGTTGTCCTGGAAGAAATGCGGGTCATCAACGAAGAGGTGGTAGCCATTCGTCAACTGGCAGAAGCCCAGCGCGATCGCTACCAGAGCTGGTTTGACCTGGCTCCCACTCCCTACCTGGTGACCACCCTCAGTGGGTCGATTCTAGAAGCTAACCAGGCCGCCGCCGACCTCCTCAACGACTATCCGGCGCGGCTGAAAGGCAAACCCATTGCCACTTTTGCGTCCCTCAATCAGCGCTTGTCGCTGCGCCAGTTGATGATGCAGGCAGAGCGACAGCCCGGCACGGTGCAGGAGCAAACCCTGGTGCTACAGTTGCGACGCCCCCAGCAAAAATCCTACGTTTACACACAGGCGCGAGTGATAGCCGTGCGCAGCTCGGAAAATCCCTCCTGCATCACCCTGCGCTGGGCCTTGCAGGACATCAGCGAGCAGATCGAGGCCGAGCGTGAGCTGCGCCGCTCGATGCAGTTTTCCCAGTCGCTGCAGCGCCTCACCAACCTGATGCACCAGTCCCAGGATGCAGAGCAGGTCTTGGCCGCGCTAGTGGAAGAGGTGGCCGATGTGCTGGGGGTGGGCTGCGATGCGGGGCTGTATGAAGAGCGCAATGGCAGCACGATGCGCTACGCCTGCCTGCCGCCCCAGTCGAAAGCTGAGCATTACCAGGCCGATATCGATCCGATCGTCCCAGGGCAGGGGCAACTGCTGCAGCGTCAAGCCCCCCAGCTTTACGGCCCGGTAGAACCTGCCCCGATGTCGAAGTTTCGGGGTGAGGTGGCGCTGTTTGTCTGCTCTGTGGGAGATGGGGATAGCCTCCTGGGCGACCTGTGGCTCTTCCTGCCCAGGGGCGATTACCTCGGAGAGCCGGAGATTGACTACCTCCGGCGGGTGGCCAACCAGTGTGCGATCGCCATTCACAGCGTTCGCCTGCGACAGGAAAACCAGGCCCAGCTCGCCAAGCTTCAGGAACTCGATCGCCTCAAAGACCAGTTTCTCAGCACCATCTCCCATGAGCTGCGCACCCCCGTGACCAACATTCGCCTAGCGGTGGAAACCCTGAAGCGCTACCCCGAGGCCGACAAGCAGCAGCGCTATCTGGATATCCTCCAGTCTGAGTGCGATCGGGAGATTGACCTGGTGAACGACCTGCTGGACCTACAGCAGCTTGAGGCGGGTACCTATATTCCCTTTGTTGATACCGTGGATCTGTCAAGCTGGCTGGGCCAAATAGCAGACCAGTGGCAGCAGAAGTGCCTGCAGCGGCAGCAAAGCCTGGGGTTTGAGTGTGATGGAGAGGGAGGGGCGATCGCCTGCGACCCCATCAGCCTCAGCCGCATCGTCAAAGAGTTCCTCAAAAACGCCTATAAATACACTGCCGCTGGCGGAGAAATCCTGCTGACGGCAGACGTCAGCTCCGCTCCCCATGCCCTGGCGCTGGCATCGGCGACGGGCACCCTCAGCAACGCCGTCCTGCGGCTCCGCGTCCGTAACACTGGCCACATTGCCGCCGAGCACCTGCCCAACCTGTTTAATAAATTCTATCGGGTGCCCAACTGCGATCCCTGGGCCCACGGCGGTACGGGGCTGGGGCTGACCCTGGTGAACAAGCTGGCCGAGTTTATGGGCGGCACGGTGGAGGTCGGTAGCGATGACGGCTGGGTGACGTTCACCCTGCTGGTGCCCGTATCGCTGACATCTCCCCAGCCCTAGAAGGGCGGGGGTTCATGGAATCCACCTGACTCTGGCTGGCTCTCGGATAGACCTACATCATCCAGCCTCTTATCAGGGTTCAACCATGCTTCCCGGTCGTTCTTCTCTGACGCTGGCACTGCTGCAACGTTGACAATCCGAGGACTGCCAATCGAAGATTGTCTATACTCGTTTCCCGCTTGCTGCCAAGCCGACCATAGGAGCGAGTCCACACCCAGGAATCCGCTTCGAGCGGCTTCCGCTTGGTAGCAGCCATCTGCATCTACAATTCTTAGATGCGTCCGCATATACAGCGCTGGGATAGTTTCGTC
>JBHJGR010000025.1:0-2110 GCA_050331615.1 Elainellaceae cyanobacterium | reverse complement strand
TGAATACGGTGCTGCTGGCGATCGCCACTTTCATCCCCAAGAAGCTCCTCACCCCCGCCGGCACCGCCCACGCCTGGGTGCTGGGAGTTCTCATCTGGGGCACCCTGGGCTGGCCGGGCTACACCGTGATCATGTTCTACTTTCTGGTAGGGTCAACCGTCACCAAAATCGGCATGGCGGAGAAGGAAGCCGCTGGCATTGCCGAGAAGCGATCGGGGGCGCGGGGGCCGGAGAACGTCTGGGGGTCCGCCCTGACGGGGACGCTCTGTGCCCTGGGGGTGCTGGTGCTGTCCCTGGCGGATGGAGGGGCGATCGCCCACCTCTGGATTCCGGTTCTCCTGCTGGGCTATGTGGCCAGCCTCAGCACCAAGCTCGCGGACACCACCGCCAGCGAGGTGGGTAAAGCCTATGGTCAGCGCACCTTTTTGATCACCACGCTAGAATCAGTGCCGCGCGGTACCGAAGGGGCGGTGAGCCTGGAGGGGACGGTGGCTGGAATCGTGGGATCGGTGGCGATCGCTCTGGTCGGCTGGGGCGTGGGCCTGATTAGCCTGTGGGGGGTGGGGATTTGTGCGATCGCCGCCTTTATCGCCACCAACATCGAGAGCCTGATTGGGGCTACCCTCCAGGAGCAGATTGACTGGCTGACCAATGAGCTGGTGAACGTGATTAATACGCTGATTGGAGCGGCGATCGCCATGGTGCTGCTCTGGGGCCTCAGGTTCGCGAATATCGTCGGATGAAGCTCTCCAGGGTCTCTAGCTTCAGGTCGAAGGTAGACTCTAGCCGCTCCACCTCCGCCTGGGTGCAGAAGAACTCGTTGGCCAGCAGGGTGCGGAGGGTGCCCAGCCCTTCTTGGGCTTCAGGGTTGACCACGCCGAAGAAGGCGCGAATACCGTCCACCAGCAGCAGAGGCGGATTGATGAGAATTGGCTCCCGCTGGTAGACCTTACCAAAAACGCGGGGAATCTCCTCCCGCGTCAGTACCTCTGGTCCACCCACAGCAAAAATCTGGTTCTTAGCGGCGTCCCGGCTGGTGGACTCCACGATGATCTGGGCCAGATCGTCTGTGCTGATGGGGGAGGTGCGGGATTTGGTATCGCCAATGAGCAGATAGAAGCCCGTCTGCTGGAAGCGCTCTGCCAGGGGGAGCAGGTCGCTCATCAGCACAGAGGGCCGCAGGATGGTGTAGGTCAAACCGCTGCGCTCCAGATACTTTTCCACCTCCCGCTTGGCCTTGAACGTAGGGGAATCTTCGTAACCCCGGTCGGCTCCCAGCACGGAGGAGAAGATGAACTGCTGCACACCCGCCGCTTTCCCCAGGTCAATCAGATCTCGATTGGCCCGATAGTCTAGCGTCTGGGGATCGCCGCCGTTCGCATCCGTGGCTCCGTGGGTGCTGATAATGCCCCGTACGCCCTGGACGGCCTTCTCCAGATCCCGCTCATCCAGCAGGTTGCCCACAAAAATCTCGGCCCCCATCGCCTCCAGCTCCCCATAGCGGGAGGTGAGCCGCACAAACGCCCGCACGGGCTGATCCCGCTGCCGTAGCTTCTGTACCACTCGTCGCCCCAGTCGTCCCGTCGCGCCCGTTACTAGAAACATTGGTTTGCCTCCATTTCATCGCTGCTGCTATCACTGCCATTGTGCCTGACGACAGCCACCTGTGGGACAATGCCAGCAAGCAGGATGCTTGCGCGACAGAGCATCCGGTCCCCAATACTCACTTAAGGGCGATACCGATGATCTGGGGGCTGACGATCGCCAGAATTGGAGCGCGAAATTTCTCGTAGTTTACCTGCTGAAATCCGGCCTGCTCAATGGCTTTCCAGGTTTCCCGGTCGGGACGGCAGCCGTCGCCGATGGCCTGCCAGAAGGGGCGAATCCACTGCTGCACTCGCCGCAGGGTGGTGTCGGCGGGGGCGGCGACGTGTTCGACGAAATAGAACTTACCGCCCAGTTTCAGCACCCGGCGCACCTCCTGGAGGGTGCCCTCCAGATTGTCCACAGAGCAGAGGACTAGGGTACTGACCACCGCATCCAGGCTGTTGTCTTCGGCGTCTAACCGCTCCGCCGTGCCCGTTTGCAGGTGGACGGTGAGGCCCAGGCG
>JBHJGR010000024.1:0-12185 GCA_050331615.1 Elainellaceae cyanobacterium | reverse complement strand
CATGTTCAGATGCGATCGCCCCTCAGCGTCGGCACAGTCTTTCTGTTGGGCGATCGCAAAGTAAATCGCAGAACACTCCGGCAGTTGTTGCCTCTCGGATAGTTTGAGGCTGGGTAAAGACTGGCGGTGATGGGTTTCCTTGGTCAGCTATCCTATTGGGGGCGATCGCACTATTAGCGTTGACTCTCCATTGCGATGGAATGTTTACACTAAAATTAAGAGAGGTATTTTCTTCTCATATTCTGTATAGAGACACGAATGGTCAACTCAAGAGAGCATGGTGATGACCTGATTGACTGACAAAAGTTTTTGGCCCTCACCCCCAACCCCTCTCCCAGAGGGCGAGGGGGGCCGAACCAATGCTCCTGTTCCCTCTCCCTTCGGGAGAGGGCTAGGGTGAGGGCTTCCGGGCAGCGGTTCGTAAGTTTTGTCAGTCGACCAGGGTGATGACAGAGATGCATAGAAGCACATTAGGGGCGATCGCCCTCCTCATCGTCGTTGGGAGTGTGGGCATTAGCGCGTGTTCGACAGCGACATCCTCGGATGCATCGCCCCAGCAAGCCGCTGTGGTTGCCAATCTGCCGCCAGAATCACTTCAGGTAGCATCGTTTCGCAGTCCCACCTGTGGTTGCTGTGTGGGGTGGGTCGAGCACATGCGAGCGAACGGATTCCAGGTCGAAGACAATGTGGTCGAAGACATCGAAGCAGTGAAGCAAGAGCATAATATTCCAGGTGATCTGGCCTCTTGCCACACCGCGATCGTTGGTGGGTACGTCATAGAAGGGCACATCCTCGCTGCTGATGTCAGTCGATTGTTGACCGAGAAACCAGACGTCGCAGGCATTGCGGTTCCTGGAATGCCCATTGGTTCTCCGGGTATGGAATCTGGTGATATTCGCCAACCCTACGCAGTTTACACCTTCACAGAAGACGGAACTCCTGAAGTCTTTCAAGAGCATTCGTCATAATCAGTACCGATGTATGGCTTCATCTCTCATGAGGTCAAATCCATGAAACGCAGACAATTCCTTAGCCTGATGGGGAGTACTATGGGTGCAGTGCTGCTGAGTCGCTGTGCAAGCCCATCCTCTCAGGCTCAGTCAGAAACACGTTCTCTGTCAGCTTCTACCTATACCAGTCAAGGCGGCTTGCTGGAGCTAGATCTGGATGCACGCGCCCAATCCATCACCATCGACGGGCAATCCGCCGAGCTGCTGAGCTATGGCGGGCGCATTCCTGGCCCGTTGCTAGAGGTACGCCCTGGTGACACGGTGCGAATTCACTTTACCAACCATCTCACTGCGCCCACCAACCTTCACTACCACGGTCTTCATATTCCTCCCACGGGGCAAGCCGATAATCCATTTCTGGAGATTCCGCCCGGTGAGCGGTTGACCTATGAGTTTACCCTTCCAAACGGTCATCACAGCGTCACCGCTTACTACCATCCCCATTTGCATGGCTACGTAGCGCAGCAAATCTTTGGCGGACTGGGTGGCGTGATGATCGTTCGAGGAGCACTGGACGAGATCCCTGAAATTCAAGCCGCTCAAGAAGAACTGTTATTTCTCAAAGACTTTGATTTAACCCAACCAGTGAATTCTCCCGACCCTTACTTTGGCGTACAAATGCCGGGGCGAGAAGGACCGCTCGTGACGGTGAATGGTCAGGTGAATCCCTCTTTCTCTATTTCTTCAGGAGGATTGCTGCGATTCAGAATCGTGAATGCGTCTACCTCTCGCTTCTATCGCCTTGCCCTGGAAGACCATCCAATGTACTTGATTGCAACCGATGGAGGGGCGATCGCCCAACCCATTGAACTCCAAGAACTGCTGTTGTCACCAGGGGAGCGGGCTGAAGTGCTGGTAAGGGGCAGTCAAGAACCTGGACAATATCGCCTGCTCAATCTCCCTTATCAGCGAGGTGGCATGGGCATGATGGGCGGCATGATGGGACGTGGCCCGATGCATGGAGCATCTCCAGGACGACAGGACAACCAAACTCCCCAACCGTTGGCGACCCTGACTTACTCCGGGCAGGTTGAATCGCTGCCATTACCGCAACAACTCATCCCTATAGATGAGTTACCCACCCCCCAAACCGTGCGACAGTTCACTTTCAATCACGGTATGGTGCCCGGACAGGGCATGGCGTTTTTGATCAACGGTCAATCCTTCAAACATGGTCGAGTTAATACCCCGGTGCAGCTCAACGCTGTAGAAGAGTGGGAGATCATCAATACGGGTGTCATGGATCATCCCTTCCACCTGCATACCAATCGATTTCAGGTCATTAGCCGCAATGGTCAACCTGTACCCTATCAAGCCTGGAAAGATACGCTTCTGATTCCCACAGGAGAGTCAGCACGGATTCGAGTGGCGTTTAAGGATTTTCCTGGAAAGACGGTCTACCACTGCCATATCCTTGACCATGAAGATCTGGGCATGATGGGCGTGGTTGAAATGCAGGCTTAGCACCCCATACCTTGAATTCAGGCATTCGC
Source organism: Elainellaceae cyanobacterium (assembly GCA_050331615.1). GTDB lineage: Bacteria > Cyanobacteriota > Cyanobacteriia > CAKZMO01 > CAKZMO01 > JAYKGU01. The sequence goes on along the minus strand of JBHJGR010000024.1, from coordinate 9,682 downwards.
AACGAAAAAGCTGCCTGTTTACTGCACCGCTTCTCTAATTTGTCGCTCCATATCAGGGGTAATTTCGGTCGAGCGAGCAGGAAGCCCCGCCGCTGTCCCCCGTTCTCCGTTTTGTGCAATATCATCAAGGAGTAACTGCATAATAGTTATTTCACGAACCTGCGCCTCAATAATCTCATCGGCCAGCTCGCGAACGCGCGGATCGCTAATGCTTGCCTTCCGCGAACTGTTAATGGCGATTGAGTGATGGGGAATCATCGACTTCATAACGGTGGGATGCTTTTGAGTGGCCTGCTTTTTTGTATCGAAAGGCGCTTCAGGGCGATCGCCCCTTTCCCCGCCGCAACGCACCTCCCATGTTCTGACAGCCCCAATCAAAGCAGCGAATCGGTTCGGGGATGAGGGCGTCACAACCTCAAAAGCTTTATTGCGATCGCCCTCCTCTCCCACAAGGCACCACAACGCACCTTATTGGTTTAGCCCGATAACTTCATCAAGAAATCCCGTGAAACTTAGTAACGCCTCCAGCAAACTTAGTAACGCCCCAACGAAACTTGATAACGCCCCTGGTGATCTTGGTAACGTCCTGCCGTTATCTGTTAACCGACCCGCAACACTCAGTAACGCTTATCGTGCAGCTTGTAACGCTTAAGGGTTACTTATGAATGGAATGCCGTTAGTGGGTAACGTCAATGGTGGTCTTAGTTACCCCAGAGTGCAATCAATCTCTCTACTGGCTCCATCCCCTGACTATTCAGGATCCAGGAGTCAGAATTCAGGAGTCAGAAGAGAGGCGATCGCCCCTTTCTCGAAAGTGCGATCGCCCCACAATCAATCTCTCGCTAATCAATAATTTCAGTCCCATTCATTGTTGCCGATTGTGACGCAAATTCAGCAAATCTGAAGAACCGTGACGCTCTACATCAACTTGGTCAAGCGGGTTGGAAGAACTCAATCGAGCGTCGTAAGATTGGCGGGACTGCCCATTACGGAGATTTGTTGTGGTAATTCACGCCTACGCAGCCCAGGCCCCAAAAGAAAAACTCCAGCCCTTCGAGTACGATCCGGGGGAATTGGGGCCTCAGCACGTTGAAATTGATGTGGAATATTGCGGCATCTGCCACAGCGACTTGAGCATGCTGGACAACGAGTGGGGCATCACCCAGTATCCCTTTGTGCCCGGTCACGAAGTCGTAGGGACGGTGGCCGCCGTGGGCGACAGCGTCGAGACCGTCAAGCCGGGGCAGCGGGTTGGATTGGGCTGGTTCTCTCAGTCGTGCATGACCTGCGAATGGTGTTTATCGGGCAACCACAACCTGTGCCCTCGGGCCGAGCAAACCATTGTGGGCCGTTACGGCGGGTTCGCGGACAAGGTGCGGGCGCATGAGGGCTGGGTGTTGCCCCTGCCAGATAATCTCGACCCCGCGACTACCGGGCCAATGTTTTGTGGCGGCATCACGGTGTTTAACCCCATCGTGCAGCTCGGTGTAAAGCCTACCGATCGCGTCGGCGTGATTGGCATTGGTGGGCTTGGGCACCTGGCCCTCCAGCTTTTGGATGCCTGGGGTTGTGAAGTAACGGCCTTTTCCACCAGTCCCGATAAGGAAGCCGAAGCCCGTGAGCTGGGAGCCGATCGCTTCGTTAACTCCCGCGACCCAGAGGCGATCGCCGCTTTAGCCAGTTCTCTAGACGTGATTATCTCCACCGTCAACGCCGATCTCAACTGGGATGCCTATATCGCTGCCCTGCGTCCTAAGGGACGGCTGCATCTGGTGGGGGTGCTGCCCAGCCCCATTTCTAGCCAGGTTTTTCCCATGATTGCTGGGCAAAAGTCCATCTCCGCCAGTCCCCTGGGTAGTCCGGTTACCATCGAGCAGATGCTCGGCTTCGCGGGACGGCACGGAGTCGGCCCCATTACCGAGACCTTCTCCTTTGACCAGGTCAACGAAGCGATGGAAAAGCTGCGCAGCGGCAAGCCCCGCTATCGATTGGTGCTGAAGCGCTGAAGTGGGCAGCGTTTGAGCGCCGCAACCAGGGCATCTATGCGGATGGGCTTGCTGACATAGTCATCGGCTCCTGCCTGGAAGCACTGCTGGCGATCGCCTTCCGTTGCATTCGCGGTGACGGCAATGATATGAGGGCGATCGCCCGCCTGCCAGGTTTGCTGAATTTGGCGGGTGGCGGTGAGCCCGTCCATAACGGGCATTTGCACGTCCATCAGCACCACGTCGTATGATTGGCGGCACAAGGTATCGAGCACCTCTTGGCCATTGCTGACGGCGTCGGCCTGATAGCCTAACCGCTGCAGCAGGAGCAGCACCAGCTTGGAGTTGATAGAGTTATCCTCGGCGATTAGGATTCGTAGAGGAAACCGCTCGGCCATGATGCCATCAAGCTGGGGCGGCTGGATGGGTGTCCCAGTCGCAGGCGGAGCAGGCTGGGGCGGAGTGCTGACTTGAGTTGGGGGCGGCGTGAAACCATTGGCGTCAGGAAAAGGGGAGGCGTGCTCCGTCACCTGCACCGTAAAGTAAAAGCTGGCGCCCTGACGGGAAGCCGGATGCCGGAGCGACCAGCCGGGGGGCGGATCGCCGCCAATAACCCCGCTGCTTTCCACCCAGATGCGTCCGCCCATCGTTGCCGCTAGCCGCTGACAAATGGCCAACCCCAGTCCGGTGCCGCCAAACTTACGGGTCACCGAAGCATCCACCTGGCTGAAAGACTGAAAGAGGCGGCCCATGCGGTCAACGGGAATGCCGATGCCGGTGTCCTGGACGTGAAATAGCAGCTCACAGGCAGGGGCAGAATTCGGACACGGACAGCTCATTTCCTCGGAGCAGGGGAACGGCATGACGGAGATAACGACCTGTCCCATCTCGGTAAACTTCACGGCATTGCTCAGCAAATTAATCAAAATCTGGCGCAGTCGGGTGATGTCGCCGCTTACCGTACGGGGCACCTGGGCCGTCAGGCGGTAGACCAGGTCGATGGATTTGGCCTCGGCCTTCGGGGCCAGGAAATCGATAGCTTCTTCAATGCAGTTGCGAAGATGGAAGGGGCGCATTTCCAGCTCCAGCCGCCCCGATTCGATTTTGGAGAAGTCGAGGATATCGTTGATGATCAGCAGCAAGGCGTCACCGCTCTGGCGAATGGTTTCTACAAAGTCCTGCTGCTGAGCCGAAAGGCAGGTACCAAGGAGCAGCTCCGTCATGCCGATGACGGCGTTCATGGGAGTCCGAATCTCGTGGCTCATGGTGGCTAGGAATTCGCTTTTGGCCCGGTTGGCGGCTTCGGCGGCGTCTTTTGCCCGCTCCAGTTCGGCAGTTTGCTGGCGCAGTTGTTCGTACAGTTGGGCCTGCTGGGTGGCGATCGCCTGTTCCCGCTCCAGACTCTGCCGGAGTTTCACTTCTGCCTGCCGCCGCTCGGTAATGTCGAGGGCCATGGAGGCGGCACCGATGAGTTTTCCGTCGGGCGTGATCAGGGGAGTGTTATACCAGGCGCAGGTAATGATGCCCCTGTCCTTGGTCAAATTCTCATTAACGTACTGGTTGGGCCGTTTCTGCTGCAGCAACTCTGCAATCACGCCTTTGACCCCCTCCAGGCAGGCATGGGGCAGCATAAAATCGAGGGTACGTCCCAGTGTTTCGGCAGCGGTATAGCCAAAGATATGCTCAGCGGCAGGGTTCCAGGCAGTAATGCGCTGCTTCAGATCCCATTCCACAATGGCGACGGGCGTTTGCTCTACCAGGAGGGAAAGCCGCTGCTGAGAGGCTTTGAGCTGGACTTCCATAGCCTTGCGATCGCTGATATTGCGAATCATCAGCATGGCCACCTGGCGATCGTAGGGCACCACCCGCACCTCTTCCCAGTAGAGGCAGTTATTGATCGTGATTTGCTGTTCGTGAATCTGCATCTCGCCCGTGGTGACTGCCTGATGAATGGCCTCCATTTCGCGTAGGGCCACCTCGGGCGGCAGCAGGTCGATCAGCCGATGGCCAACCCGGTCGGGAATGTCGGGGCACAGGTCAACGACTTTGGTTGCCTGAGCCGCATCGGGATAGGCATTGTTAGGATCCACCACCTTGCCAGATTTCACCACCTCCCGATAAACGCCATCGATATCCACCAGCAGCATCATGTCGGGAATGGCGCTGAGGATGGCCCGCTTCTGGGCTTCGCTCTGGCGCAGCGCCTCCTCTGCCTGGATGCGCTCAGTAATGTCGCGGCAAACGCAAACCAGCCCCGCCCCCGATAGGGTAAGGGTCACCTCGGCGTAGAACAGGCTGCCGTCCCGCCGCTTGCTGAGGGGTGCGCCCCGCCAGTAGCCCCGCTCCTGCAGCGTGACGGTGATTTCGTAGTCGATGTCGTGCTGCTCTTCCTCCCGATACAGCACCCGCCAGCTTTTGCCCACCAGTTCATCGGCGTGTTCGTAGCCGAACATTTCCAGATGGGCCTGGTTAAGGTAGGAGTAGTGCTCACCATCGGGGAGGATGGCAATTCCGTCCATGGCCGCCTCAACCGCAGCAATGCGCTGGTTCAACTGCTCCTGCATCTGGAGCCGTTCTGTCACATCTTCGTAGATGCCAACAATACCGATGATTTGCCCGTCACCATTCCGCAGGGGAACCCGACTGCTCTCCAGCCAGGTGATTTCGCCGGTCGGTTGGTGCCTGGGCTCAACGCAGTGCAGCATGGGCTCACCCGATTCCAGGATATGGCGATCGCGCGTCCGATACCGCTCCACCTCTTCGGCAGAACAGCCGAGCTGCTGATCCGTTTTACCTAAGATATCGTCCACCAAAGTGAGTCCAACATCTCTGGCAAAGTTTCGGTTGCAGCCCAGAAAAACCGACTGGCAATCCTTCCAGAACACCGCCTGGGGCAGGGCGTGCAGAATGGTCTCATAGAGCCGCTGCTGCTCTCGAATCTGCTGCTGGCTCTGGCTCAGGGCTACATTGATGCGGTGATAATCTTCCACCGTTTGAGCGAGGCGCTGCTGGCTCAACCGCAGCTCTAGCTGACTCACCACTCGGCGACTCAGGGCTTCTAGGGCAGCAATCTGATCCGCAGCAAGCTGGCGGGGCTGGGTATCGATGACGCACAGAGTACCGAGGGCATATCCGTCGGGCGATCGCAGAGGCGCACCCGCATAGAACCGGATATGGGGATCTGAGGTGACCAGGGGATTCTGGCAGAATCGTGCATCTGCTGCCGCATCCGGTACAACCATCGTGGTTCGATCCAGGATGGCATAGGCACAAAAAGCAAGATTCCTGGAAGTTTCCGCGATGTCCAACCCAATGGCCGATTTAAACCACTGTCGATTGGTATCCAGTAAGCTAATTAGGGCGATGGGCGCTTTGCAGATATGGGCTGCAAGCAGCGTCAGGTCGTCGTATGCGGTTTCCGAAGGAGTATCTAGAATTGCGTAATCCAGCAGCTTTTGCAAGCGCTGTTCTTCATCAGCGGGAAACGGAATGCTCATGCTTACCAGTGTGACTCGGCGTTCTCTCACTTGAGTTAATAATGGGGCAGCGATTTGTCCTGCTGGTATAGCATTCCCAACCAGGAGACCACAAGTTTTGCTCGGGAGAATTTACCAGAGCAGATAGCGTCATCTCCGCCGTGGGTGAGTCCTATCCTTCGGCGATCGCCCCATACACAAGCCCGTCTCACTATAGCGATTTCCAATCGCGTGAGGTACGAATTTGGCAGGCGGGGGCGCACTGCGCTCCCATCTGCCGTACTCCACTCGCATCAGAAACGCTACATTCAATGATTCAAAGCAATCAGAAACAAACCGGACAGCACGCTCGCTTCTAGCAAGGCTGGAGGGATATCTATTTACAGCGCTACATAGCGCTACGCTTTCGCGTCAGGACATTCAAGCGGTGTGGAACCCGCGCGTCGTGGGGGTTCCATACTCAAATCTGAGCCCGCAGGGCTATAAGCCATAAAAGAACGGACGAGCAGATCTCTGTCTACTCGTCCACCGGTGTGTTCTATCGACGGGAACTACCCGTCCCTAGGCGGCACTAGCTGCCGACGATGCCGCCGTCCTTGCGAGTGACGACAATCGTGACATCGCGAGGAATGGTCACGCCATCGATGTCTGCCGGGAAGTTGGTCACTGCCGGATCGCCATCGCCTGGGTGCTGAACATTGATGAACAGGGTTCTGCGATCGGGCGTAGTGGCCACACCCGTGATTTCACAGCCTGCCGGACCAGCAAACAGGCGGCGAATGTCGTCAGTGTCGTTGATATCGGCAACCAGCAGCTGGTTGTTCATATCCTTTTGCTGCCCACCATCGGTTTCGATAAACAGACGGCCATCGGGGTCAGCCCACATGCCGTCGGGATCGCTGAAGGTGCGCTCGTCATCTTCGCCGTGGGTGTCTTGCGCCAAGATCCAGATGTCCCAGGTAAAGCTGGTGCCGATGCCGTTCACCCGATCCGAGATGCGGATAATGTGGCCATCGGGGTTAGGAGCCAAGGGGTTGGCCGGGTTCGGCTCTTCCCGACGGCTGTTGTTGGTCATCGCGCAGTAGAGGTCACCATTGGGACCAGTGGTGATCCACTCTGGGCGGTCCATCGGCGTTGCGCCCACTGCATCAGCAGCCAGACGTGCAAAGGTCAAAACCTCGGCCTGATCCGCAAATTTATCCTTCAGCTTGGCGTTGTTAACGCTGAGGGGCAGCCATCTGCCGGTGCCGTTGGCGGCAAATCTGGCGACGTAGAGCGCTCCCCGGTCCAGGGGATGGTTGCCATTGGCAAACATCTCCTGATAGTCATTGTCTGACACGAATTTGTAGAGGTAGTCAAAGCGCTCGTCGTCACCCATGTAAACGACGACGCGGTTGCCTTGACCAATGATCAGTTCGGCATTTTCGTGCTTGAAGCGACCCAGGCCAGTGCGCTTGATGGGCGTTTGCGTTGCATCAAATGGATCGATTTCAACGACCCAGCCGAAGCGGTGTTCTTCGTTGGTGTACTGGGGGTTGGAGAGGTCAAAGCGAGCATCGAAGTTGTGCCAGCCGTAGCCAAAGCCCTCGGTGCTGAAGCCATAGCGCTCTTGGGCTTCCGTAGGCGTCCATTCACCAGTCGCGCCGAAGTAGCCGTGGAAGTTTTCTTCGCAGGTGAGGTAGGTGCCCCAGGGGGTGTAGCCGTTGGCACAGTTGTTAACGGTGCCCAGCGGGGGGTTGCCTGCTGGCGTATCGAGCAGAGGATGGCCAGCAACCGGGCCGCTGTAGGTCATCGGGGTGTTGACGTGGATGCGACGGGCGCGAGGACTTTCCACGTTTTGCCAGGTGCCGTTAACTTCCATGATTTCAACCACGGAAACACCATGGGCGTGCTGAGAAATGCGCACATCTTCCAGGCTCTCAGGGGCATCCTTGCCGAGGACATGAAAGTTGGTGCCAAACTCGTGGTTGATGGCCAGCATGCCGCTGGTGTTGCTGCCCTCAAAGGGGAAAAAGTGCATGCCGTCGTGGCCGATGCCTACCTGCTGGGTCTGCTCTTCGGAGGTGGGTCGATCAACGGGATCGCCTTCGTAGGCGGGGCCACCGGGCTGGATGGGAGTACCCCAGGGAATCAGCGTGCTGTACTCGTAGTCAGATGAAATAGCAGCAAGAGGGCCAGAAGCCGCATCGACCGCAAGCAGGGGCTCAAAGGTCATCAGGCTGTTTTGGGCGATCGCCATCCCCGTATTAGGAACTACGCTGCTACCGGCAGTCTGCGCAGTGGCGGCTGCAACTCCCCGACTCATCGCTTTGTTCCCCACAAGGGCTGCCATAAAACCCGTCGCAGACAGGGCCGCACCACGGGCGAGGACATTACGCCGAGACATGCGGGCGCGCAGAATCTCCTCAAATGTGCGGGTTTTTGACTGGTTGCTGATGCCGTTATCGTTCTCGTGAAACACCTTACATCTCCTCTCAGTGTTGACCTGTTAACAAATGTGTGGCTGGACCATCCAGCCATGGACTTGAACCGTAAACTCAGACGCGCTGAGACACTTCCGACTAAAAAGCTGATGTGATAAGTACATGGCCATAACCAAGGCCGATGGGGTGCGCCCCGCCACGGCGTCGTTTATTTGTGGCTACCCACTTACTTCTGATGCGACATTTCTGCAGAAAGCCACACTAAAATCGGTGCACCTGCACAGACTTAAGGTGCATCAACTGGTTCACCGCTTTGCTCACCAATACGGGAAACAGCTCAACGCCAGCTGATCCAGCATCGATTTGCCCCGGCGATCGCCTATTTAGCAGTCGTCGTTAATCCAGATCGCTCAAGTAGTCCTGAGCAGCTCGCCCGGTCAAGCGACCCTCGTCGAGGGCTTCATCAATTTGGGCCGAGCGATTTTGCGCTGCCGAGCTGGTGGAGCCACTTGAGTTAGCAGGGGCGATCGCCACCTGTTCTCCGCCTCCGTGGCGCTGAATCAGGCCATAGGAAGCATAGTATCGAGCCCACGCCCCCACTTGAGGGTTCGTCTGCCACTGCTCGCGGGAGACAGCGGTTTCCAAGACCGGAATCATTTCGCCATTGCGGTTGCCCAAAACAACGACGCGGACAGTTGACAATCCGGGATTTTGGCTAAACTGGCGGCTGACCGCATCATTTGCCAACGCTTCTGCCTCAACAACCAAATCGCTGTAGGCCACCTGACCGTACACGGGCATGTTGATGACAACGCTTTCCCCTTCAACAACGCTTTCGGCTTCAGCCCAGGCGGGGCGATCGCCGCCGTCCAAAAAACATACTAACCACGTCGCTGCAATGGCGATAAAAATCCGTCTAGCTAAAGTTTGATGCACAGCAAATTGAGCCACCAAAAGATGGGTGGGGCGAAAACCTACAGTCAGCGGCAAGGTCCATGACCTGCAACCTCAAGCATACTCCCACCTGTTTTTTATGTAGGGGTAAAGCTTAGGTTAAACATCAGGTTAAGGCAACGATAAACTTAGAAAAAATGACGCAAATCACCTTTATTTGCCGCTTTCTGAGAGTCGTTAGTTAATTTGCTCAGGCCAATGTCGGCGAAGGTTTTCAAAAAGCTTTGAGCTAAAAGTCGGGATAATTTGGTTCTTGACCCCGCTCCACGTCTAGCAGCCAATTGATGAAGTGAAAAAGAGCGGAGATAAAGATCCACGAAAAGATTAGGTCGAATATGAGGTAAAGTGCCAGTTTCATGATTATGTTACCTTTTGATTATTTTGTTAAGTTTGTTAAACAAGTTAAAGTTATTTGAGTGAGAAAAGGAGCTGCTAGGATAAGTGCGGCATTAGTTAGGTAAAAGCTTCAGAAAAGTTTGTAAAAAGGTTTAGCCGGTAGCTTTGGCTGATTATCGAGTGGTGGTCTGACAAGCCTAAGGTAGTGCATGGGCGATCGCGTTAAATTTTTGACTGGTGGGCATTGCCCACTCTGCGTGGTGCAATCTATTCCATCCAATTAGCTGTGTCAGACTAGTACATGTATATTAGTTGCTTGTGATGCCGCGTTTGTGCATGCTCAAAGCATCCCCACTTCAATTCTAACGAAGTGACATCCTCTCCCGCTAACCGCTAGCGGTATAGCGGGAGCTTCCCAACCTCACGATTGAGAGTTGCTGCATCACAGGCAGGGTATCCCCTAAGCCTCCACAGCCAGAGAACGGCAGTCCAACCGTCCTATAAACCC
>JBHJGR010000023.1:0-7071 GCA_050331615.1 Elainellaceae cyanobacterium | reverse complement strand
AGTGCCAGCGTCAGAGAAGAACGACCGGGAAGCATGGTTGAACCCTGATAAGAGGCTGGATGATGTAGGTCTATCCGAGAGCCAGTCAGAGTCAGGTGGATTCCATGAACCCCCGCCCTTCTAGGGCTGGGGAGATGTCAGCCTAAACTACCCCAAGCCTCTAATAGGGTTTCCTGGATAGGCTTTTAGCCAATGGGGTCAGCGAGGGTGCTGGCGATCGCCATCGCATCATCCGACGAGCTGAACTCAATATCGGTGATGGCCCCGCTGCCCGCCAAGGCAATCTCAATGCGGCTGACGTTTTCCACCGCCACGGCCAGCTCCTGGAGGCTGTTGTCGCCCATTTCGGGAATTTCCACCGTCTCCAACACGCTGTCATCTCCAGCAAAGAAGGTGATGGCGCTGCCGGATTCATCGATGTCGAGCAGGCCGACGCTGGCCACGCCCACCAGGTCGTCAAACTCAAAGGTGAGGGTGCCGCCCCGAGCCGCGTCGTCCGGGTCGGTGGAGTCGCCGTCTTCGGAGATGATCAGTACGTTACCCTCGTCCTCGGTGGAGAGGTCGTCGTCGCCGCCAGTTGGGTCTTCGCTGTTGAAGATCATCGCCCCAAACTCGGTGTCGGTTGACACGAGGATGCCCTGGTCCGCGAACTGGTCGGTGATGACCGCACCCAGCTCCAGCCCCTCAAAATCAAGGGCTATGGCGTCGTCCGTAGGCGCACCTTCCAGCACCGTATCCTCCCGAGCGGAAAGGTTCTGAATGCGCTCGTCCTCTGCCGGGGGCGTCTCGGCATTGTCAAAGACAGGGGTCTCTGGATCATCATCGGCAGGGAAAGTAGCCGCCAGGTATTCCGCCAGGGCATCCTGTTCCGTACCCGGATCGGCAAACATAGCCTCATTGGGGGCTGCCGCGGGCAGAGGCTGGGCGGGCAGGTCTACCTGATTTTCCCCAAAGGCAGCAAAGGGGTAGCCGTCGCCGCCGCCTGCCAAGAAGTTGAGGGTAACCAGGCGAATTTCCTGGTCTGGGTCGCCCACTAGCTCGCCGTCTTCCAGAAGAACGTCGGTAATGGTGCCGTCCTCACCGGTCAGGGCCACGCTCTGGAGGCGATCGCCCTCGGTCACCACGTTCCCCATCTCATCCAGCTCAATCGCCTGAGCCGTCGGGTCAAAGCTGAAGTTAATGCCCGCCACCTGGGGAAACTGCCCCGGCGTCGCGCCTGGCTCGGTGGCCGAAACGGCAAATTCTAGCGTGGTGACCAGCTCCTCAGCGGTGAGGGTGAGCAGGCTCAGGCTGTTGTTGAAGCGCAGGCTGTTGGTGATATCGAGCTGGGAAATTTCTCCCTCTTCTTTGCCCGAGACGGGGTTGGGCTGGGGCGGCAGCAGGGTCCCATCGTCCGCCACTTCACCAATGGGAGCGCGGATGCCGCCGCCGTTTTTGATCGAGACCTGGACGCTGTCGTCATAGAAGTCGGCGTAAAACAGGTTGGCATCGGCGGTCAGGTTGCCTAGGTTGGTTTCCTCGGTGCGCACCGACTCCCGCTGCCCGTCGAGAAACACCTCGGTCGAACCAAAGATATTGCTGTCTTGCTCGTTGACCACTTCAGCCACCGCATTGGTGAGCTGCTGCACCAGATCACCTCGGGTTCCATCAGCAAAGGCGGCATCCAGGCTGTCGTATCGCTCTAAAACGTTCTCATCGGTTGTCGCGATGGGGCCATTCAGCGCCGGATCGATGCTGTCGGGGACGATGATGCCCTCGCTGTCAAAGTCCACCACCAGGCGACCGACGTAGGTGTATTCGCCCGCCGTACTCACGATCGCCACTGGATCACCATCGGCATTGTCAAGGATGAGGGGATAGTCACCCCCGACCTCGTCTCCCGGCAGCAGCTCATCGGTTCCATCGGCCAGGATGGTGTCGGAGCCACCTGCGATCACAATGTCTACGCCCGACAGTAGGGGAACCAGCTCCTGCTCCAAAGAAATCTGCTGCAGGTGAGTGGTAAGGACGACTTTGTTGATGCCCTGCTCGGCGAGAGCATCAATGGTGGGCTGGACGACCTCAGCCAGGGCGTCAACGTCGTTGCTGGTGGGGCCGATGAGTTCCACCGAACCAGGGGAGGTGAGGCTCTGCAGCAAAGGCGTCGTGAGGCCGATGATGCCAATTTGCTCACCGTTTTGCTCCAGGATGGAAGCCGGAGCCAGCTTGGGGGTACTGGCGATCGCCTCCAGATCCTCAAACGGCGGCTCCGACGTGAAGGTGTCCACTGGCTCAATGTCGCTAACAAACAGGTCTGCCAGGGGACTGCTGGAGAAATCCAGGTTGGTGCTGAGATAGGGAAACTGGGCACCCAGCCACTCAATGGTGTCCAGAGTACCATCGTCGTCGCTGTCGTCTACTGCCGGAGCGATGATGTCTACTACCGCATCCGGTCCCAGATCAAACTCGTGGTTGCCAATGGCGGAGGCATCAAAGCCCACAAAGTTCATGATGGAAATATCGACCCGGCCCACCCCTTCTTCCAGACCCGAGAGCGCGCCCGCTGGGAGGTCGTAAAAGTCTTCATAGGTAGCCTGAAACACCTCGGCCAGGGCACTATTACCGGCGGCGGAAAAGAAGGGTCCAGGGATATAGTTGTCACCGGCAGAAATTACTGCTGTGTTCTCAAACTCTTCTTCGAGATCGTCTACGAGTGCCGCAAAGTTGGGCGCATTGGCGATCGCCTCCACACCCCCCTCCAGGTCAGACGCATGCAGCAGTTGAAGCGTAAATAGTTCGTCCATAGGTTCTCTAATCAGTCCTCAGATAGTTGGGCCAAACTTTCATCTAGTTGAGGTCGCACAGCAACGCGCTGAAATCTAATCAGCATCAATGTTTAACGCGACAACATGCTCCCAGCCACGCATCAAGAAAGGGTAAAGCGTTCATTAACAAAAGATTGTCTTATATCAATATCCATCCAAGGAGTTAAACCAATCGGCTAGACCTTACCAAAATCAGGTCATAACCTGTACCTTTCACTAGATGACAAAGGGATGCAAAGCAAAGATTGATTGACTTAGAATTCCAGGAGGCTCATGCTTCCGCAAAGGGAAATTCCTCTCGAAAAGGGAATCCCTTCTGTCAGACGCGCTAGACTGCACAACAAACACCCCTCCTGTCAACCCTCGTTTCGATCGCCCTATGCAGCTTCAAATCTGGCAGTGGATTGTCTTGGTTTCGCCCATCGCCTTCGTCGTTAGCTTTCTGCTGATTGCGGCGGGGTGGCAGATTCACGCCTGGGGGCTGAACTGGATTTGGGCGGTATTTACCCTGGCCCTGCTGGGCTGGCGCTGGCTGCTGGTGCGGTGGACGCGATCGCTCACCAATCCCGTGGAGGCGATCGCCGCTGAAGTCAGCAAAGATCTCACCTCGGTAGCCGACACCCCAGCTGCCGCGATCGATGGGGAGATTCAGCCGCAAGTCGAAGCCGAGCTACAGCGCATCCTGGACGCCTCGCGAGACGACCTGCCCATCTGGGAAGACTGGGGCACCTTCTGGCAGCGCTGTCGGGACCTGGTGGCGGCGATCGCCCATCTCTACCATCCCGATGTGAAATACCCCCTGCTAAATATCTACGTCCCCCAAGCCTATGGTCTGATTCGGGGCACGGTGGATGACGTGGATCGATGGATGCAGCAGCTCTCCCCGGCTCTCGGTCAGGTGACCGTAGGGCAGGCTTATCAAGGCTACGAGATGTACCGCAAGCTGGAGCCTTCTGCCCGCAAGCTCTTGAAGATTTGGAACTGGGCGCAGTGGGTGGTGAATCCGGCGGTGGCCCTGGCGCGGCAGGCCAGCCGCGAGTCGAGCAATCGGGCCACTCAAGAACTGCTGCTAAACCTGGGGCAGATGCTGCGGGAGGCAGCGCTGCGAAACCTGGCCCGGCAGGCGATCGCCCTCTACAGCGGCTCCCCGGTAGATCTCGAAGCTTCCCCCGCCGCCCCCGCTCTCCCCAAGGCCAAAACTCAGACGCTGCGATCGCTCCTGGAGGAGGCAGAACCCGTCGAACCCGTGAAGCAGGCCCCAGTGAGCATTCTACTGGCGGGGCGCACGGGAGCCGGAAAGAGCAGTTTAATCAACACCCTGTTTCAAGCGGAGCGGGCGGCGGTGGACGTGCTACCCAGTACTGACCAGATTCGCGACTACCACTGGCAGACTGAGACGGGGGAGAGTCTGGACCTGTGGGATACGCCCGGGTATGAGCAGGTGCAGCGCTCTGACCTGCGGAATCTGGTGCTGGACTATGCCAGCAGTGCCGACCTGCTGCTGCTAGCAACCCCGGCCCTCGACCCGGCCCTGCAAATGGACGTGGACTTTCTCAAGGAAGTGAAGCTGGCCCTGCCAGATCTGCCGACCCTGGCGGTGGTGACCCAGATAGATCGGCTGCGGCCCGTGCGAGAGTGGCAGCCGCCCTACGACTGGCAGTGGGGCGATCGCCCTAAGGAACGCTCGATCCGGGAGGCGACCCAGTACCGCACCGAGCTGCTGGGGGAGTGGTGCGATCGCCTGCTGCCCATCGTCACGGGCGATGCCCAGACCAATCGGCAGAGCTGGAACGTCGATGCCCTCTCCATCGCCCTAGTTGAAGCCATTGACCCAGCTAAGCAGGCGCGACTGGCCCGCTTTTTGCGCGATCGCGATGCCCGCGTCACCGCTGCCGCTCGCATTATCGACCAGTACACCTTCCAGATGGCCACCACCCAGGGACTGACCGCTCTGCTGAAAAGCCCCGTCCTCCAGTTCATTTCGACGTTGACGACTGGATCGCCCGCCCTTGCCTATGTGCTGGCGGAGCAAATTCCCGTGGAGCAGCTACCCGTAGTGATTGGTAAGCTACAGCTGGCCTATGACTTGTTCAACCTGCTAAATGAAGGCCAGGGGCGCGATCGCACCTTTGATCTGCTGGCCCTCTGGCCCCTGCTGCTGGAAAACCCAGATTCACCGGACCGCACGGCCTGGGCCTTTGGCCACGCCCTAGTGGAGTACTGGACGCGGGATCTGTCAATTCAGCAGGTGAGGGAGCGGTTTGAAGGATATTTGGAGAAAGAGTAGAGGGTTTTAGATTTTGGATTTTGGATTTTGGATTTTGGATTGGCTCTGGGGTGTCTCGTGTGGGATGCGTTACGGCTGACGCACAGCATCACGTAGGGTAGGCAATGCCCACCAGTCAAAAGTTTGACGCGATCGCCCGATAAGACGTCTCGCCGCTAGCGTCTGAGATTGGCAGGATTGCAACGGTCATCACGCTTCTGGCCCCGGGTCACTACCTCAAACTACAGGCGGAATCTCAATCAGGGCGATCGCCCCTCCTCACTCCTCCTTCTTCCCTCCTCCCTCCTCCCTCTTCCTTCTTCTCTCTTCTGTTCTTTCACCTCAAAACGGCACAAAGTCAAAGCCCGTACCCGACCGAGAACCAGGCTGGATTTTGACCAGTATCACGCCGCTGTTGCGATCGCCCGAAGGCAAGAAGCTGACCGATCCGGTAACGCCGCTGGTTGAGAAACTGGTGTCGCTCATCGCCTGTTCCAGCAGGAGACGACCCTGTGGCCCGCTTTGGGGTGTCACGCTGGCCACCGATCGGGCATAGCGAATCACCCTCAGCGCATCGTAGCTCAAGGCCGATCGCCAATTGACATCGCCGCCCCACAAATCGGCTCCTTTCACGGCAAAGCTCGGATCAGCACTGCGCTGAGGATGCCAGGGCACCGAAAGCACCGCCCCATTGAGGGATGCGCCTGCCTGTTGCAGGGTTTCAATGCGGTAGAAGGCGTCGCCTGCCAGCACGGGTAAGCGATTTTGATTGGCTTTAGCGACTTCTAGCGCTTGAGGTAGGGTTTCTGAGTCGGGGAAGAGGGCGATCGCATCCGCCCCTGACTGCGCCAACTGAGCCGCAGCGTTGCCCTGGGATAGGTCAATTTGCTGCACTACCTGCCCGCCTTCCAAGCTAATGGTCGTGGCAAAGGCTTCCTGAAGGGAAGCGCTGTAGGAACTGGTTGAGTTATAGAATATCGCCGCTTTGCTTAATCCTTGTGACAGCATGTGCCGAGCTAGGGTCGTGCCTGTGAACTGGTCACTAGGAATGGTGCGGAAAATGAAGTTACCGTCTGCGCCCCGTGGAATTTGTGCTAGTTCCGTGCTGGTGCTAGTGGGGGCAATCATCACCAGCCCGCCCTGCTGGTAAATGGGAGCTGCGGCTAACGTGGTGCGACTGGTGCCGTGGCCAATTACAGCAATAGCATCACTGTTCTGTACCACTGCATTAGCTACCGTTTCTGCCTGTGCCGGGTCGTTATTGTCATCGCCAATCAAGACTTTGAAGGGAACGCCTGACTGAATCGCTTCATCTTGAGCTTGAGCAATGCCTCGCAAGAGTTCTTGAGCTGAGGATGGACTGCTACCGATGGGCACGATCGCCGCAATCGTCAAAGCGGCTCCAGTTCCCAGTCGAGCATTGTTCAGGTAAATCAACGTTTCCGGGTCATTGCGTAATGCCTTACGGGCGGCTTCTAGCTTGGCAACGGCAGTAGGGAAATCTCCGGAGGCGATCGCCTCTACCCCTGCCTGTTTATCTGCGTTTGAGTTATCGGTAAACAAAACCCGCTCGCCCTGACTGAGAAATGCGCTGGCATCTCCGGTAGCCACGGCGGGAGGTGTTGAAGCTGTAGCCACAGGAGTTGTAGTTGGCTGGGTTGTAGCTGCTGGTGTTGCAGCGGTATCTGGTTGATCTGACTTGGCCAATAGGGTCTTGTAGCCGAAAAATCCTGCACCCAGGAGAGCTGCGACACCGACGCCAACAGCTACCAGCGGTAAAACGCTCTTGCTTTTGCCCAGCTTTGCAGCACAGATTTCACACTTTTTAGCGGTTAGGGTGTTGCGATCGTGCCCTTCCACTATACTCACTCATATTTAGGCTCCCTGTAGGCGCTACCGCTTATAAGGTGCCCGGATTAAATTAAAACTAACGGGGTAATGAGAAACAATGCTTTCCTGCAAAAGCCTAGTGCGGGCCGTCTTCATCGCCAGCCGTGAAGC
>JBHJGR010000022.1:0-22249 GCA_050331615.1 Elainellaceae cyanobacterium | reverse complement strand
AGGTCAAGACCTACAGTTCTAGCTACTTTTCTAAGAATGTTGGCAGCGCCATTGCAGTCAGCATTGACGCAGCACCCAGAAGCTGTCCGATACAGTCCACGAGCGACCCGCTTTCCTGATGGCGTCCACTTGTCGGGTTTTTCACCGTGTACGGGAACATCATCATTGTCCAGGTAGCTGGCTTGAGACGTGTAGGACTCTTCCTGCTCAACAAATCGCAGCCCATGGATAGCGCAAAGCTGCTTAATCCGCTCCTTAAGGCGAGCGGTGGGAATTTGAACGAATTTCTGATTGGCCTTCCGACCCATGGCGGCACCTCGCTTTTGACCAGGATTCCAGCCAAAGACGATGGTTCCGATGCGATGAGCCATGCAGTGATTGACAACCATTCGGGCTGCTTTATTGATGGCATCGCGCATCTGCCGGTTACGCTTCTCTGTGGTCGCAGCTAACCGCTTCGTCCAGTAGTGTTCATCATGGCCCTCCTTGAGTTCAGCCACCCGCTTGTTGTACCACTGGTTCATTGCCTTGAGATGTCGCCCATCCAAGATGAACCCATGGCCCTGAGTGTCAACACAAGTCAGCCAGTTATCCACCCCATGGTCTATCCCCATGGCTTGAGTGGGGTCAACATCGGCGGGTTGGGGGTCGATAGGATAGACAAACTCGGCGTAGAACGCACCATTGCGGGGCAGTATCCGCACCTCCTTCACCCGATTCCAGTCCAGGTTGGACGGGAAATCGATAAAGAATTCCCGCAGTCCAAACCAGACCTTTACCCGGTCACCCAGGGGTAGCCTGACTCGCCCATCCACCAGCTTTAGTTTGGCCTTGGGATACGAGACGGTGAACAGGCCCGCCTTTCGATAGTTCGGGGGTCGGGGACGCTCCTCTAATTCGCCCCGATAGAACATATCCAGCAATTCCCGAAAACTCTGGAAAGACTCGGCCACACCGTTGCAGACCTGCTGAGAAGCCGTGACATACATTGCCGTAAAGTGGCGATTCCATTTGAGCTGACGACAGAGTTCAGCCCGATTCACAATCCGCTTGACTTTGAACCAGATCTGCCGCGCATAGTACACCGCGCAGTTGTAAATCTTGTTAGCCTCACCGCAGATATATTCCAGTATTGCTTTTAGCTTGTTATCGGGATGCAGTCTAACCTGCTGGCATCCCCACAGCGTTTTTGTTTTAGCCATGAGGCAATTGTACTATACTGTGTTGATAAATGATATACCGTCAACATGAAGAAGACATCAAGAAAATATCGCAGAACGGCTCACTCTGTCGGGTTAGCTCATGTTCATCTGGTTTGGATTCCTAAACGACGCAAACCCGTTTTGGTGGGTGATGTAAAGCATCGACTAGCTCAGATTCTCAACGAGGTTGCCACAGAACGGGGATGGCTTATCAAAGCCCTTGAGGTTGCCCCTGACCACATTCACGTTCTGGTGGAGCATTCCAGTGATGTCGCTATCCACGAAATCGCCAAAGCGTTTAAGGGACGGTCTTCTCGAATATTGCGGCAGGAATTCCCGCATCTGTTGAAGCTGCCTAGTCTGTGGCCCCGCTCCTACTTCTACGACACCACTGGAGCGGTCAGCACAGCTAAAATTCAGGCATACATCAATGATCCGCACCACGACAGTTGAAACTGCCTGAGTCGCTTTTCCACCCCGCTCTGAAGAGACGGGGCTGCCAAGCTCCCATCTTCCCCCGTGCTTTACTTTTATGACGCTTGACACCTTGTCTGGGGCACTACTGATTTTTTGCTCGCGCCTGACGGATGTGACCATTGGGACCCTGCGCATCAGCATGCTGGTACGGGGATATCGTCGCATTGCTGGCATCTTGAGCTTCATTGAGTCGCTGCTGTGGCTGTTTGCCACGGGGCAGGCCATCCAGGGAATGGATAATCCCCTAAAATTTTTGGCTTTCGGTGCCGGCTTCGCTTCAGGAACCCTGCTGGGAGCGACGATTGACGCCTGGCTGGCGCTGGGGAATTGTGTGGTCCGGGTCATTGCTCCAGTAGAATCGCCCCAAGTTGCCGACGCGCTGCGGGAGATAGGTTTGGAAATCACGGTAATCAATGCCTCTGGAGCAACGGGCGATGCTCGCATCACCTTTGGGATTATTCCGAAACGCATCAAGAAACGCGTTTTGAAGACCATTAGCGCTATCAATCCGGATGCTTTGGTGAGTATCGATGCTGTGACCACGGCTGATTTGCAGAACTATTCTCTATCTCGTCGGGAGGCTTTTTGGTTTCTGCGGCTGTCTAGAACCTAAATCTACCGTATGCCAGAGCAAATCCTCATAGATCCTAATTACCTTAGAAAGAGTGGGAATATTGGGCATAAGGTAAGTACTGATACCAATTTTGCATGAAGACGCATAGGAAAAGCCCCGGTAAACAGGGAGCTTAAACCCCTTGTTGTGTGCAGCTTCATAGAAAAACGGTATGAAGCACAATTGCTTGCATTCTGGGGGGCACACCCCCCCGAAAATAATTTTGTTTCACTACTAGATCGCGGTATCAATTACCGAAATGTGTTCTCAGCTTGGACTGCCAATAATTCCTCCTAAACTTGCTGTTATTTGGATTTATGATGAAAGGCTTTAAGCTTGGATCCATCTCTGGTTTTGAAATACGCATTGATTTGTCGTGGCTACTAATCTTCTTCTTAGTGCTGTGGACCCTAACGGCAAATCTCTTTCCTCTCAACTACCCCGGACTGTCTGGCGGTACCTACCTGCTGATGGGCATTTCGGGCACCCTTCTGTTTTTCACCTCCATTCTGATTCACGAACTGTCCCACTCCTTCGTCGCCCGGACCAAAGGCATTCCGGTTGAGGGCATTACCCTATTTGCCTTTGGCGGGGTCTCCCAAACCCGCATGGATGCCGAAACTCCAGGGGATGAATTCCAGATTGCGGGGGTAGGGCCCCTAACGAGTCTGGTGCTGGCTGGCATTGCTGGACTGGTTTGGTACTTCGGGCGATCGGCAGGGCTGAGCATCGCCATCGTTGGCGTAGCGGGGTACCTAGCCGGGATTAACGTGCTGCTGGCCGTTTTTAACCTGCTGCCTGGCTTTCCCCTAGACGGGGGGCGACTGTTTCGCTCTATCGTGTGGAGGCTCACCGATAACCTGAAGCGAGCTACCCGTGTGGCCTCTATCGGTGGTCGGATTCTTGGTTATGGACTCATCCTGCTGGGCTTTCTACAGCTGTTTAGCCCTACTCCCAACTACATCGGCGGGCTTTGGTTCATCCTGATTGGCTGGTTCCTAAACAACGCTGCTCAGTCCAGCTACCAAGAACTGGTGGTGCGCATGATGCTAGAAGGATCGCGAGTGCAGGACGTTATGACCTACAACCCCGAAACCGTATCGTCCGACCTGAAGCTACAGGAACTGGTGGATCAGTATCTCTTTAACCGTAATTACCAATCTTTTCCCGTCGAGTCAGAAGGTCATCCCGTTGGCCTGGTGACCCTGGGTCAGGTGAAGCAAACTCCCCGTGAGGAGTGGCAGCAGCGCACGGTGAGCGACGTGATGATTCCCGTTGCTGAAGGAATCACTGTTAGCCCAAATCAAGACATGTCGTCCGTACTGGAGCAGATGCAGGAGTCGCGATCGCGCCGTCTCTTAGTCACCACCAATGGCCACCTGGACGGGATTCTCTCGGTCAGCGACATTGCCAACTGGCTCCAGCGTCAGCGGACCTTTGGCGGCGCAGTTTCCCAAAGGGAGCAAACCCTGCCGGGTCAAGTTGACGAACGGCTCCAAGCCGCAGGCGAACAGGGCTAGATTCTTGACGGCTCTCTCCCCGCAAGAGAACGTAGGGTGGGCATTGCCCACCTTTTTTATGAAGCTCAACAGCGGCAGGCTTAATCGAGGCGATCGCCCGACTCCGCATCAAACCAGTGCATCGCCTCAAAGGGTAGCGCCAGCGTTACCGTGTCACCTTCCCACTGCTGCTCTGCCGGAATCAGCGCCCGCAGGGTATGCCGTGAAGACCCCTGTACCTGTACGCTGATTAGCTTTTCCTTACCCAAATCTTCCACCAGAAATACCGACCCATCGACCGTTTGGATAGAATCGGTGTGCGACCCCGATGTCGCCAGATCCACATCCTCGGGGCGAATTCCCATGACGACATCGGGAGGCGATGAGGACAGATTGGGCAGCCGCAGCTTAAAGTCTCCCAGCACCGCCGAGTTGCCCTGGCAGTCCAGCCGCAGCAGGTTCATCTGGGGACTGCCCATGAAGCTGGCCACAAACTGATTTGCGGGATGGTGGTAGATCTCGTAGGGCGTGTCGAGCTGCTGGAGGACGCCTTCATAGAGTAGGCCAATGCGGGTAGAGAGGGTCATGGCCTCCACCTGGTCGTGGGTGACGTAGACCACGGGCTTGTTTTGGGTTTTAAAGATTTGCTTGAGTTCGGCCCGCACCTGCTCCCGCAGCAGTGCATCCAGGTTACTCAGCGGCTCATCCAGCAGAAACACCTCGGGCTTGCGCACCAGAGCACGGGCCACGGCTACCCGCTGCCGCTGCCCGCCAGAAAGCTGTCCCGGCTTGCGGTCCAGCAGAGCATGATTTAGGTCCAGCTTAGCGATCACGTTTTTCATCCGGTTCTCAATCTCGTCCTGAGGGGTCTTACGGATGCGTAGGCTGGAGGTGATGTTTTCCGCCACCGTCATGTGGGGGTAAAGGGCATAGCTTTGAAACACCATGGCAATATTGCGATCGCCCGGTGACAGGTGCTTGATCGACTGACCGCCAATGGCCACATCTCCCTCGGTGGGCTGATCCAAACCCGCGATCAGGCGCAGCGTGGTGGACTTGCCGCACCCCGACGGACCAATGAAGGTGAGGAATTCGCCGTCATCCACATCAACGGTGATGTCACGGAGCACGGTGGTATTGGCACCATAGGTCTTGCGGATGTTTTTGAGTTCGAGTTTAGCCATGGTTTAGCGAAATTGAAGAACGGTTGCAAATCAGGAAACGCGAAAAAAATAAGAAGTTAAGCAAAATTATTTTCTTGGGGTGTGCCCTCCGGCGGGGGGGCACATCCCCACAAGGTGTAATTAATTGTGTTTCAGCACTGACTTTATCCTTTGACCGCTCCGGCGGTGAGACCTTGGACGATGCGCCGCTGGAAAATCAGTACCAGCACCACCAGCGGCAGCGTCCCCACCACCGTGGCGGCAGCGTAGGGACCGTAGGGAATCTCAAACACCGAAGCGCTCCCCAACTGGGCCGTTCCTACCGGAATGGTGCGCATGATGTCGCGGGTGATAAAGGTCAGGGCGAAGATAAACTCATTCCAGGAGAAGATGAAGGCCAGGATGCCCGTGGTCACCAGGGCAGGCAGCGTCATGGGCAGCAAGACGTGCCAGAGCATTTGCAAAGTGCTGTAGCCGTCCATTTTGGCCGAGTCTTCCAGGTCTTTGGGCAGCTGCTGGAAAAAGCTGCGCATCACCAGAATGGTCAGCGGCAGGTTAATCGCGGTATAGGGCACAATCAGGGCCAGATAGTTGTTGGCCAGCCCCACAGCCCGCACCACCTCCAGCAGGCCGAGAAACAGCAGCACATAGGGAAACAGGGTGACAAACAGCACCGCTAGCAGAATGATGCCCGTGCCCCGCATGGGCAATCGCGCTAGGGCATAGGCTGCCGGAGCCCCCAAAGCCAGACACAGCAGGGTAGACACGATCGCCACAAATGTACTGTTCAAGATGTAGAACAGGAAGGGGCGGCGGACAAATAGCTCGGTGTAGTGGTTAAAGGTGAGCTGGTCGGGGGTGGGGAAGTAGACGGTCGGGACTGAGGCGATCGCATCGTTCGTCTTAAACGAAGTGAGCAGCTGCCACAGCACCGGGGCGAGGCAAAAGATCACGGTCAGCGCCACGGCCACCCACAGCACAATGGCACGGACGTTGACGCCCCGATTTGACTCAGAAGTTGATTGGGGTTGGGCAACAGCCATTAGCGATTTTCTCCTGTAATGTCAATACCGGCGCGAGTCAGGAGGATAGCGGCGATCGCCACCACCACCACCAGCAAAATAAACGTCACCACCACCAGCGCTGACCCATAGCCAAAGTCCAGATAGCGCATGACGGTGTCGTAAATATAGAGGGAAACCATCTCCGTTGCCCCCGCGGGTCCGCCGCCGGTCATCACTCGGGGCAGGTCAAAAATGCCGAAGGACTGGGCAAAGCGAAACAGCAGGGCAATCAAAATTTGGGGCGTCAGCAGGGGCAGGGTAATTTCCCAAAAGCTCTGTAGCGGGCTGGCCCCCTCCAGGGCATGGGCCTCATACAGGTCGCGGGGAATGGACTGCAGCCCCGCCAGCAGAATGATGGCAATGAAGGGCGTGGTCTTCCACACGTCGGCCACGATTAGGGCCAGCATGGCCCGAGTGGGGTCGCCCAGCCAGGTAACCTCGGTGCCGATTAGCCCGACGCGACGCAGCAAATCGTTGACCACGCCGTACTGGTCATTAAAAATCCAGCGCCAGGCCAGGGCCATGACCGCCGTCGGCAGCGCCCAAGGCAGGATGGCGATCGTACGCACGGCTCCCCGCCCGAAGAAAGCCTGATTCAGCACCAGGGCAATACCCATGCCAAAAATCAGCTCTAGGGCCAGTCCAATGCTGGTGAAAATCGTCGTGTTCCAAAGGCTTTGCCAAAAGCGTCCGTCCCCAATCAGGCGAGCATAGTTCGCCAAACCGGAGAAGACGGGTTCAAGCTGGGTTCCCAGGTTTTCGGTAAACAGGCTGAGCCAGAAAGCCCGACCGATGGGGTAGGCAAACACCAGCAGCAGCAGCAAGATGGCCGGGATTAGCAGTAGCCAGCCCGTGACCCTTTCCCGCTGGCGCGGGGTTTTCAGATTCATCATGGCGATTCTGCTCCCTGGGCTTCAGCTTGCTCTTCCACGGCCTCTGGCGTCTCTAGCAGCAGTCGGGTTTCGCGGGCCGCCGCATTCATGGCCGACTCAGCATCCATTTCCCCGGTCAGGGCGGCGCTCAGGTAGCGCTGGAGAATATCCGAGGTCTGGGCGTATTGACCAATGGGGGGTCGCAGCACCGCCTGCTCGATAATATTCAGCAGATCGGGCATAAAGCTATAGGCTTCGACGATTTCTGGGTCCGTGAAGAGCGATCGCCGACTCGGCACATAACCCGTTTCTAAGACGTACTTCTTCTGCACTTCGGGCCGGTTAAAGTACTCAATCACTCGCCAGGCTTCATCTGGATAAGGAGTTGTGTTAGAAATACCAAACCCCCAGCCCCCCTGACAGGCTCCGCTATCTTCGTTGGGCCGATGCACCATCGGCTTGATGGCAAACTGGCCGCTAATGCCCGATTCCTGGGCCAGACTGTAAACGTAGGGCCAGTTGCGCATAAAGACGGCCTCGCCACTCTGGAAGAGGCGACGGGCCTCCTCTTCGGCGTAGGTGACAACGCCGGGGGGCGAAATGCCCAACTCGATGGTGCTGCGAAGAAATTCGACAGCGCTGACGGATGCGGGAGTATCGAGGCCGACCTCCAGGGTCTCGGGGTTAACCCAGTAGCCTCCGTAGCCTTCCAGAATTTCAACAAACATAGCGGATAGCCCCTCGTACTGCCGCCCCTGCCAGAGATAGCCCCAGTCGGCGTCTGCAGTACCCTGAAGGGCCTGGGAGATTTCCACCAATTCCTGGAAGGTATTAGGTGGCTCGAAGCCTCCCTGCTCCAGCAAATCGGTGCGGTAGTAGAGCATCCCTGCGTCGGAGCGGAAGGGCATGCGGTAGAGTTCGCCGCTGTAGCGCCCACCGTCCACGTCCTGATCCATGAAGTTATCCAGCTCTTCCTGGGAGACGCGATCGCCCAATGGCAGCAGCCAGCCCGCCGCGGCAAATTTGGGCACCCAGACAATGTCCATATAGATCAGGTCATAGGGCGAGTCTCCCAGCAGGAAGGCTGAGGTGTAGAGGTCTTCCACCAGGTTGGTATTGTTGGGAGCCTCCACCACTTCCAGGCTGATGTCGGGATTTTCGGCGTTGAAGTCCGCGATGATGGGCTCCATCTGAGCCGCTTCTAGGGCCTGAACAAAAACCTTGAGGCTGGCAGGTTCCTGGGTTGCAGCCGGGCGCGTTAGCCCCACCAGAGTGAGCAGCAGCGCTGCGAGAAAACCCAGCAGGTAAGGGAGCTTCCACCCTTTCAAGCGTATTTGATTGGTTCTCCTAAGGAAAGACTTAAAGTAATTTGAATCGGGCTGATCGTAATCGCGTTTCATTCTTTGAGATATAAAAAATGCTCCAAGCCGCTCCGTCTGAAGCGCCCAATACCGGCCCAGCGACGGATGTGTAGCCTTCTCTCCGCTCGACAATGGGCGATCGCAGGTGATGTCTATTACCTGTAGTAGATGTTAGCAAAGGATTTCATACACCCTTGGAGAGAAAATGAGTTCTCTGTTATAAAAGTTAACCTAAATTCAAGTGAGCAGAAGGGCAAATAGGCCACAGAGGGCAATGCCGTCAAACACGCCTGCGCCGCCGATGCTCAAGACCCCTGGCGTATTTTTCTGAATTTCCTTGAGGTGTAAAATATCTGCACCAATCAAGGTACCCAAAACCCCACCGGCAAAGGCCACCGGAGCCGCCTGAGCAAACCCGGTTACCAGCATGGCTGATAATGCTGCTGTGGTGGGCGCAATCAGCGGATTCATTTGAATGCCGATGCCGGGAACGACCCGCGACCCCAAATAGCTCACCCCCGATACGATGACGGTGACAATGGCGATCGCCAAAACTGAAGCCCGGCTGAACTGATACAGCGCTAGAATCGTAGGAATCAGTCCTCCCCCAACGTTGAGAGCTACCACGGTGGACTGCTTGATCTGCGGCAGGGGAATGCCCCAAAACTGCCGCAGCCAAAGGGACGCCATATCGTCCATCAGCTCTACCTGTGTCTCGGTGCGGTAGAGAGGAATGTTAATCGCTCCCCCCAGCAGAATGGCGAGGAAGAGGAGCACCGCACCATCGGGGGAAAACCCTAGCTTGGCTGCCGCCGCCTGCACCACGTCTACGGTGAGGAACACCCAGAGAAACGGCAGCACTAGCAGCAGCAGGACAAACAGCAGCAGGGAAACGGGTAGGTAGATCATACTCAGGCGAAGATGCAAAGCTTATTGACCTATGCGCCCTAATCGCTACAGCCCTACGGGCTAAGGTTTGAGTGTGGAACCCCCGCATCGCCGGGGTTCCACACCCCTTGAATGTTCTAACGCGAAAGCGTAACCCTACAGGTAGGGCTGTGATAAGCCTAGCAGAAACTACCAGGGCGAGCTGCTTTTCTGCACTGCGCCAGCGGCGACGAGAACGGCTGCTCCCAGGGCGATCGCCCCAACCACCTGCAGGGGATTTTTCACGGCCCAGTCCGAAATGCTGGGAACGGTGAGCCCGTCGAAGTCGCCGTCAACCCGTTCATGCCCCGACATTGACTCAAATAAGTTGTTTGGGTCTTCCATGCGCTTGGGTTCGTTAGTTGCCTGTCCGCGAAAGGCCACCCGAGCCAGGATATGGTCCAACAGGGCAGGAGACAGCCGCTGCGCTACGTCCAGAATTCTGCCCACGTCACCCACGATGTAGTCCCGCGTGGGATGCTGAGCGGTGTACAGAATGGCCTCGGTCACTAGTCGGGGATCATAGTAGGGGGGCATCCCCGTCGGCTTGACGCCAATCTTGGTGCGGGCGTGGTTGTAGAACGGGGTGTTAATCACCGCTGGCTTGATGCTGGTGACGTTGATATTCAGGCCATCATGCTCCAGCTCAACCCGCAGCGCTTCGAGAAAACCTTCTAGCCCGTGTTTGGCCGCCGAGTAGGCACTTTGCAGCGGCAGGGCGCGGCGGCCTTCCATAGACGAAACCGCGATGAAGGAGCCTCGCCCGGTTTGCTTGAGGTAGGGAAGGGCGGCTTTTGCTCCATAAACCTGGCCCATCAGGTTAATGTCAATAATCTGACGAAACTCCTCGGGCGTCATTTCTTCAAACTTGGCAACCATACCGACAGCGGCGTTATGGACCCAGGTGTCGATGCGGCCAAAGGCGGCGACGGTGGCCTCGGCGATCGCCCGGACCTGCTCAAAGTCTGATACGTCGGCGGGAACGGCGATCGCTTCCCCGCCCATCTGGTGGATTCTTTGCACCAGCGAGTCTAGCCCCTGCTGATTGCGAGCCGCCACGGCTACTCGGGCTCCCCGCTGGGCGAATTCTAGGGCAGCGTCTCGGCCAATGCCGCTGGACGCGCCAGCGATGACCACAACCTGCTGCGGAATGGGTTTAAGCTGCATAGAGTGAAATCCCCCTTGACGACAAAAAATGATTCCAGGATCAAGCCTGGTGACCCCACCCCGAAAGTAGCGATCTTTTCGGGGCTGAACGTCCATCAATGGGGGAGAGTCGCCTCATGCCAAGGTTTTAGGAAATGTGGGTTTCGCCCGGTCCAACGATGCCCACCTTGTGCCGAAACATCAGCTCGCCGCCGTACCAGCCGCTGACCAGGAGCAGCGTCGCCACAACCCAGGACAGAATGATGCCGGTTGGCAGAATGATGGCTGCCGAGCTGGTAAGCCGCAGGGCAAAGTTCGCAATGGTGAGCACCAGCACCGCCACGTTGAGCACCATGTGCGCCCAGCCTGCCCGTCGATTTCGCACTCTGGGAATATTCACAAAGTCAAACATGCCGGTAATGGCAGCGGCGATCGCCGTCAGCAGTCCCGCTCCTAATAGCCAGACAGAAGCCTGAGACCAGAATGCTCCACGGGTGAGCCAGTAGCCCAAATCAGTCCCCGCCGCAGCGCTGAGGAAGGCGATGGGAAAGATGACGAGGATGGGATGGATGGGATGGCCAAAAATGGCGATGGAGCTGGTGATGCCCGTCCCCCGATATTCGGTTTCGCGGCTGTCGATGAGGAGTGGAATGTCGGGGTAGGGAACTCCGGGGGTTTGCTGATCTTCCTGAGTCTGCATGATGCCTGCTTCCTTGACGCGGTTGCCGTCTGATACTACGGAAAAACCGTCAGGCGATCGCTCTATCCAAAGACATAAAGCAAATGGGATGCGCTAGCTGCGTTATGTGGGGCTACCGACTTAGCGCTGGAGTGAAGGCTGCGGCTGGGGCAGACGAAGTAAATTTACGAAGTGAATTTGGATTAACTTGACACGACCAGAACTCTTCTGTTATCCAAGAGGCAGGTGCGAAAGCATCTACACCATTCCGCTAAGTTTAATTTCCTGCAGCGAAGCGCAGAGTTTCTGCGTCTTCCCGATTTTTTGTATTGCCCTTTCGCTTACTGACAGAGCTATCAAGATGCGACGATTTTTCTTTTGGTTTTGGTTTATCCCGGTTCACCAGAGGTGAGTGTGATTTGCCATACCGCTTTTGAGTGAACCGCAGGCTGCCAAACCTGCGGTTTTTTAATGGTTGAGCATTTTGAGCTAGCTGCATCGCGTTCTGCGATCGCCCAAACCGTTCCCTAATCCAACCGGCATTCCCATGCTTACCCCTCTGACCCACGCTTTCTTTTTTGGCTTCTTCTTTTGGCCCCCGACCAGTTCTGGGTAAGAGGATGCTGCAATGCCATCTACGAACCCGGAACTTCTCCAGTTCCGGGTTTTTTTAATGGCTATCGGTGCCGTTGGCTCAAGCCAGTCGCCCAATTTCCGTTCCACTTCCATCCAAAGTCCATCCAAACTCAACCCATTCAAGGAGATTTCCCATGCAGAACGCTAAACTCGCCGCTCAAGCCCAGCCCGGCCACCAGACCGTGATGCACCTGACCGATCGCGTCACCGTCGGCGGCACCGATTTGCTGATTGTTGGTGGTCCCTGCTCGGTCGAGAGCCAGACGCAGATGGACACCGTTGCCGACCGGCTGGCGGGGTCGGTGCAGGCCCTTCGGGGTGGGGTTTTCAAGCCCCGCACCTCGCCCTACTCCTTCCAGGGGCTGGGACAGGAAGGGCTGGAAATTTTGGACCGAGTGCGCCGCCGCTATGCCCTGCCGGTGATTACGGAGGTGATGGCAATTTCCCAGATCGAGGCGATCGCCACCCATGCCGATGTGCTGCAAATCGGCAGCCGCAATATGCAGAACTTCGATTTGCTCAAAGCCGTGGGTTCTATCCCAAAGCCCGTAGTGCTCAAGCGGGGGCTAGCCGCCACCCTGGAAGAGTTCATCATGGCTGCTGAATATATCCTCAGCCACGGCAATCCCCAGGTCATCCTCTGTGAGCGGGGCATCCGCAGCTTCGACTCCTTCACCCGCAACGTGCTGGATCTGGGCGCGGTGGTGGCCCTGAAGCAGCTGACCCATCTGCCAGTTATCGTCGATCCCAGCCACGCTACCGGCAAGCGGGAGCTCGTGCCTGACCTGGCCCGGGCGGCGATCGCCTGTGGTGCTGACGGTCTCATGGTGGAGTGCCATCCCGTCCCGGAAGCCTCCGTCTCCGATGCCCGTCAGGCCCTGTCCCTGGAGGACATGGTGGCCCTGGTGCAGAGTCTACGGCCTATTGCGGCGGCGGTGGGGCGATCGCTACCCACCAATCTCGGCGGGGCCGGTGACCATGAATCCCCACAGCTATGCGCCCCGGCTGGGGGATGAGGGCAATGTCCGTGCTAAGTGACCCACTAAGTAGGTCGGCACAATTAAATTCATATTAGAAAACCGGGGGAGCGCCCCGGTTTTCTAACCTTCGTTTTTCAACGCAGTTCTACTTAGTTGGATAGGGAGTCAGAATCCAGGAGTTAGGATTCAGGAGGGGGCTGACTTCTGGCTCCTGGCCCCTGAATTCTATTCTCCTCAAACCCTTTGGAGCGCAGCAGCAGATCCCGTTTGCGGCGGGCGATCGCCTTCAGGTCAGTCATGCGGTCGGTTTCGTCGACAATGTCATCGGTCAGCACTTCCAGCACGTCCTCTAGGGTAACCACGCCAGAGACGCCGCCGTACTCGTCCAGCACGACTACCAGATGTTCGCGGGTCTCCTGAAACGCCTTGAGCAGCTTATCGGCCCGCATGGTTTCTGGCACGAAGCGGGCGGGCCGTTCCAGGCTGGCAACGGTGGCTTCTCCCTGATGCTCGATTAAGGCGGTGAGTAGGGCGCTTTTGAGCACCACCCCAGTGACCTGATCAATGGACGCGCTAATCACCACCATGCGGCTGTGCTGGGACTCGATGATTTCGGTCTTGACATCGGCCAGGGTGCGATCGCCCGCTAGATAAGTCAGGGCCACGCGGGGCGTCATTAAATCCGCCGCCGTCACGTCGTTGAGGCGAAACACCCGCTGGATCATCTCGGCTTCATCTGCTTCGATGATGCCCTCCTGCCGCCCCAGCTTAGCCAGGAAGCGAATCTCCGCCTCATTGGTAATGGGCATCTGGCGTCCCTGGGTCAGCGGGGCGGTGACCCGCTCCACCAGCCAAATTAAGGGTGCCAGAATGGTTGTCAGCCCCAAAAGCGGCTGGGCAATGATCAGGGAAATAGGCTCGGCAAAGCGCTCTCCCAAGGTCTTGGGGAAAATTTCAGCAAAAATGATGATTAGAAACGTAAGGATACCGGAGATCACTCCCAGCCAGGCATCCCCCAGCACGTTGGCAGTCACCTGCCCCACCAGAATACTGCCGACGATGTTGAAGATATTGTTGAGGATGACGATGGTGGCGATGGGGCGGTTGATCTGCTCGCGAATTTTCAGCAGGGCGATCGCCCGCCGCTGTTCCGACTGGGCCAGTTGCCGCACCCGCAAAATGGGCACCGATAGCAGGGCCGCCTCCGTTCCTGAACATAGGGCTGACCCCAAGATCACCACCAGCATCACCAGGGCAAGTTGAATCATGGCACCACTGCCGCTTGCTTGACTATTTGCTCCGATTCTAGGCTAGCCCGATACACTAGCGATAGTTATGGTCCTACGCTTTCGCAATAAGACATTCAGAGGTGTGGTCCTCTGCGGCGCGGGGGGCCACACTCAAACCTTAGCCTGTAGGGCTGTAATCTTGCCCCAGCACGGATTCCCTGCTTCATGGATATTCTCATCGTGGAAGACGAGGCGGAAATCGCCCAACTGATCAAGCTCTATCTGGAAAAAGAAGGGTTCACCTGCCACCACTGCCGCGACGGCGTCACGGCCCTGGCGCGCTTTGAGGAGGTGTCCCCTGACCTAATTATTCTGGACCTGATGCTGCCCCAGCTCGATGGGCTGGAGGTCTGTGCCCGCATTCGCCAGCAGCCGGGGGCGAAGGACCCCTATATCCTGATGCTGACGGCCAAGGGGGAGGAGATTGATCGGATTATCGGCCTCTCCACCGGGGCGGATGACTACATGGTGAAGCCCTTTAGCCCACGGGAGCTGGTGGCCCGCGTCCGCGCCCTGCTGCGTCGCAGCCTGCGTCATGGTGGGCAAACCCAGGTCTACCGCACGTCCCACTTCTCGGTCGATCTGGACCAGCGCATCGCCCATCGCCAGCTCGACGGGGAAGCCGAGCTGCTAGACCTGACGCCCCTGGAGTTTGACCTGCTGGCCACATTCATGAGCTATCCAGGGCGGGTGTGGAACCGCAGTCAGTTGATTGAGCGGCTGTGGGGCAGCGATTTCTATGGGGATGAGCGGGTGGTGGATACCCACGTGGCCCGCCTGCGCAAAAAGGTGGAGCCCGACCCCACCCATCCCAGCTTTGTGAAAACCGTAATTGGAGCGGGCTACAAGTTTGAAGATGCGACCTAGCGACCAGCCACCGCGATCGCGCGGCAGACTGCGGCGGGTGCGATCGCTGCCCCTGGCGTCGCGCCTTTTCCTCTCCCACCTGGCGGTGATGGTGGTGGGGCTGGCCACCCTGACGGTCATCGGTAAGCTGTCCTCCCCCCGATTTTTCGTGGTGTACCTGCAGCGCATCGAGTTTCCTGGCTACAGCGTCAACCAGGTGAAAACTCAGCTGCTACGCGGCTTCGAAACGGCCTGGAGCCGGGGAGCCTTCTGGTCCCTAATCGTTGGTGCGGGGACGGCGGGAGGGCTGAGCTTCTGGCTGTCGCGCCGCATTGTACGTCCCCTGGTGCAGATGGAGGAAATCACTAAGCAGTTTGCTGCTGGCCAGCTAGACGAACGGGTGCCTGCCAGTGAAATCCCTGAACTCAATCAGCTCGGAGCCAGCTTTAATCGAATGGCGGCGGACTTGGAGGGCGTGGAGCAGCGGCGGCGGGATCTGGTGAGCGACCTGACCCACGAACTGCGAACACCTCTCACGGTGCTGGAAGGCTACCTGGAGGGGCTAGGGGATGGAGCGATCGCCCCTTCCCCAGAGATCTACCCGTTGCTGGCCCGCGAAGCAAAGCGCATCCGGCGGCTGGTGGACGATCTGCAGGAGCTGTCCAAGATGGAGGCAGGCTATCTACCCATCGAGGTCCGCCCCGTACCCCTTTGCCCGCTACTAGCGCAGATGGTGCAGCGCTTCTCCGAGCAGCTCCTGGCAGACGACAGCCCCAACCTGGAGGCGGATTGTCCTGCTGACCTGCCCCCAGCCCTTGCCGATCCGTCCCGCATCGAACAGGTGCTGGTGAACCTGATTGGCAACGCCATCCGCTACACGCCATCGGGCTACATCCGGGTGAGCGCCTGGGCCGAAGCCGAGCAGATTTGGGTGGCCGTGAGCGACACCGGCATTGGCATTGCCGCCGAAGATCTGCCCCACGTGTTTGAGCGATTCTGGCGAGCCGATCGATCGCGCGATCGCCACTCGGGCGGCACCGGCATTGGTCTGGCCATCTCCCGACGGCTGGTGGAACTTCAGGGCGGTACTATCCTGGTGCAGAGTGAACCAGGCCGGGGCAGTACTTTCCGCTTTTCCCTGCCCGTCGCCCCTTGAGCCGTAGATATAATGCCTAACTCCGTTCGTCACCCTATGGATAGCCATCAGCGAGACTGGTTCCGCGTCGCCTTTCGTCTGCGAGGCTCCGTGATTCCAGCCATCCTGCTCCGCACGGCCCTCTGTGGCACCCTGGGCCTACTAGCGGCGGCACTCTACACCCGGGGCTATCCCGTGGCGTTTCCCTTCAACAGCATCATTCCCGACCTCGTTCTGGGGCTGCTGCTGGTGTTCCGCACCAATACGGCCTATGAGCGCTTTTGGGAGGGGCGCAAGCTGTGGGGCGGTTTGGTGAATGCGGTGCGCAATATGGCGCGGCAAATCTGGATCGCGGTGTCGGAGAAGGAACCGAAAGATCGGCAGCAAAAAATTCAAACCCTACGGCTGCTGGTGGCCTTTGCGATGGCAGTAAAACTCCACCTGCGGCGACAGCCCATTGATGATGAACTTCGCAGCCTGCTTTCTCCGGTTCAGGTACAGCAGCTCACCAGCATGAACCATCCCCCCATCGAGATCGCCTTCTGGATTGGGGACTACCTGCAGCTGCAGTATCAGCGCGATCGCCTCAATGTCTACCAGCTCGACACTATGCAGCAAACGCTGAATGCGATGGTAGATATTCTGGGGGGCTGTGAGCGCATTTTGAAAACCCCGATTCCCCTGGCCTACGCCATTCACCTCAAGCAACTGCTGCTGCTCTACTGCTGTAGCCTCCCCTTCCAGTTGGTGAATGACGTTGGCTGGTGGACGGCCCCCGTGGTGGCCCTGGTGAGCTTTACCCTATTTGGCATTGAGGAAATCGGCATCGAAATTGAGGACCCCTTCGGCTGCGACCCCAACGATCTGCCGCTGGATGAGATCTGCAAGACCATGCTGCGCAATATTGAGGATTTGATTACGCTATCGCCCTGTACCAGCTCCAATCCGGTGGTGAAGACGGGGATTCCTAAGGCAAATTTCTGATCGGAGCGATGCTGCCGTGTTCCTAGATACCGATTGGGCCAACGCCGAGCTAACCTACGAAGATTTGTAAACCAATTCCACCCACCAAAATCTAAAATTTAAAATCCAAAATCACGACGGTGCTGTCGCGATCGCCGAACCTCCAGCAACCCTCTGGGGCGTTGCCCTCAAAGTATCCAAAAAGGCAAACACGGCTGGCGAGTGGAGCGCTTCCGCCAAAATCCCTACCCCAATAATGCGCTCCAGCGGCGTGGGCAGGCTAGCCACCTGAACTTCTGGCGGCAGGGGTTCGGCGGCGAGGCGGGGCAGAATAGCAATGCCCAATCCCTGAGCCACCATGCTGATGATGGTGGAATCTTCAGTAATTTCATAGGCCGACCGAATATTGATCCCCTGCTGGGCCAGGTGTTTTTGCACCACAATGCAGCAGGCATCATTTTCTGGCACCGAAATCAGGGGATAGGTCTGCAAATCTTCCCAGTTCAGAGGGCGGCGGACCTGGACATCGGGGGGCAGCAGCACCAGATACTCGTCCCGCAGCAGTTCCCAGGTTTCAAACTCCGCCGAGCTGGGCAGGTAGGTGATGCCGATGTCAGCCCGTCCTTCCCGCAGGGCCTGCTCCACGCCGATGTAGTCTTGATGCTCAGTGATGACGGCAGTGACGGCAGGAAAGCGCTTGCGAAACTGGGCGATCGCCAGGGGCAGCAAATGGGTGGCCACGCTGCGAAAGGCCGCAATCCGCACCTTGCCGCCCTCCAGCCCTCGGGCTAGATTAGCCTCGCGACCAATGTCTTGGAGGGAGAGCATCATCTGCCGGGCGTGGTGCAGCACTCGCTCACCCACTGGGGTAAGCTGGGCTCCGTGTCGCCCCCGAGATAGAAGCACCACTCCTAGCTCGTCTTCCAGGGTGGCGATCGCATGGCTTACGGCTGATTGAGAAATTTGCAGATGGAGCGCCGCTTCACTAAAGTTGCGACGCTCAGTGACCGCAATAAAAATCTTGAGCTGCGATAGCTTGACGCCCTCGATATTAATGCCCTTCATGCATACCTCCTCCTGGGGCGACGCTAATACTACAAGCTTTTACAGGATACTACAGTCAATTTGGCCAAGCCGACTAGAGGACATATAGTATGCCCACTTTCCCCCAGCGCGGTGCAGTTAGATGAACAATTATCTATCAACATCATTCATAACCATGATGCATAGGATTGGTGGAATGTTCATAGTGAACAAAATAGATTGGAATTAGGCAAGCATCAACGAAGAATGGGTGGCTTCACCCCAGGAGGACTAATGAAGACAACGGGATATTGGGGAAATTCAGCTCTGCGATCGCCCATTACGAACTCCATCTGGCGTCGCGTCAACTTTAAGCCATTAACGACCCAGATCCACCGAGTTTGGGAGAAATTGGTAGCCCTGATGACCACCAATGCCGACCTTCAGATCTGGCATACCCAGCGGCGAGACGGCACCTTTATCTGGCACGTCTACGACCCATTCGACGACCAGCGGCTCCAGTTTGCGTCGGAATCTGAGGTGCGGCAGTGGCTAGATGAGCGCTACTACGCCCGCTAGGATGTCCCGACAGGGAATAGACGCCCGCCAAAATCACCCAGTTCAGCACCTGGATGCGGGCGTCGTAGAGGGTCACGTCAAACAGGGCAAAGCCAATGCAGCCCCAGAAGGCCAGCAGATAGCCGATGCCAATGCCGCGCTCGGCAGGCGTCCAGCGGGAGGACCGGAGCGATCGCGCCCCCCGATAGCAGACAAAGCCCACCGTCACCGTCAGCAGCACCATCGCCAGCAGGCCCGCCTCCACCGCCAGCAGCAGCCAGAAGTTGTGGGTGTGAAAAATCTCCCGGTATTCTGGGTCGATTAGCCGGGGCGGGTAGAGCAGCTTGAAGTTGCCCAGCCCCCAGCCCAGCCAGGGGCGTTCCCGCGTCAGGTCAATGGCGATTTCCCAGATGCCCAGGCGGGGGTCGTCCGACAGGTCAAACATGCCCATCGGGCGTACCCCCAGGCCAAAGCGGGCCATGCCCCAGGCGATCGCCCCCAGGCTTACCAGCGTCCCCAGCAGCAGTCGGCGGTTAAGCTTTGTGCAGGCCAGAAACACCAGCAGTTGGGAGACGGCAATCACCAGGCCGTTGCGGGAGCCGGAGCAGAAGATGCCCGCCAGGTTGGCGTAGGTGGCGACGTAGATCAGCCAGTCGGGAGGCGATCGCCACAGGTTCCCCCGGGTGCCGAGCCATTGCCGCTGAGGTTGGGCGGCGGGGTTAGGCAGGGGGGCAGAATCGGCAGGTTTTTCAGGGGAGGGCGATCGCCGCAGGCGGCTGAGAATCAGCCCCAGCCCTAGCCCCAGCATCAGCACCAGGTAGCTCGCCAGGGCATTGGGATGGTCAAACATCACCATGGCCCGGCCCTTGTGGGGGGCGGAGCGAATCCATTCCACCCAGGGTAGCTGCTGTGCGGCTGCGGGCAGATGGGGAGACTTGAGGATGTATTCCCCCACGGCAATGAGGTTAATCGGCAGGGTGGCGATCACCCAGTCGCTGGCAAAGCGCTCCAGCCGCTCAATGCCATAGAGCAGGGACGGCAGCACCAGAAACAGGGCAAAGAACGGCAGAAAATTGGCCAGCTGGAGCAGGGCCTCTCCCCGGTTCATTGCCCTGGTGGCGCTGAGGATGAGCAGACCGCTGGTGGCCAGCAGGCTGCCCGTGGTCAGGGGGTCCAGGTAGGGGGGCTTGAGCTGACGGAGCGATCGCCCCAGCACCACCAGCAGCCCCAGCAAACTGGCGTAGAAGAAATAGGGCAGCGTCACCAGGCTCCAGCGAAACAAGCGACGGCAACCAATCATCAGTAGGCACCCTCCGCGACAATCACCACCCAAACCGTGCGCAGCAGAATATAAATATCCAGCCAGACCGACCAGTTGCGCACATAGTAAGCGTCCAGGCTCACCCGCTCTTCGTAAGTAATATTATTGCGCCCCGACACTTGCCACATCCCCGTCAGCCCCGGCGGCACTTTGCTGTAGAGGGAGAGCTTGTCGCCGTAGCGCCACAGCTCCTCATCCACAATGGGGCGCGGTCCCACCAGGCTCATCTCCCCCCGCAAAATATTCCAGAGCTGGGGCAGCTCATCCAGGCTGGTGCGCCGCAGGAAGCGACCCACCCGCGTCACCCGTGGATCCCGCCGCAGCTTCTGATCCCGCTCCCAGGCTTCTCGCAGGTCGGGGTGTCGCTCCAGGTATTCCTCCAGCACCTGGTCGGCGTTTTGCACCATGGAGCGAAACTTCCAGGCGGTGAACTTGCGCCCCCCCTGGCCAATGCGCTCCTGGCCGTAAAAAATTGGTCCTGGAGAGTCGAGCCGAATCAGCACCATGATCAGCAGCAGCACGGGCAGCAGCAGGGTGCCCCCAATCAGGGTAAGGGAGAGGTCGATCATAAATTTGGTGAGCCGTGGCCCCGGCAGCAAAAGCTGTTGCCGCACCTCCAGCCCCAGAATGCCGCCCAGGTCTTTCGCCGCCACCCAGAGGGAAGCAAAGCCAAACAGGTCGGGGATAATCAGCAGGTGGGCAAAGGTTTGGCCATAGCGCTCGATCATCTCCAGCAGGCGGGGACGGGGCACTCCCGGCATGGCGACGATGGCATAGGGGATGCGGCGGATGCGGGCCAGCCGGGGAGCCATGCCGACGCCGCCGACTACCGGGACGCCATTGAGTAGGCCCCGCTTGGCGGGATTGTCGTCCAGCACCAGAACCGGCTTGAGGCCGATGCGGGGCCGCCGCTGCAGGGTGCGGATCACCATCTCCCCGGTTTTTCCAGCACCGAGAATAATCACCGGGTAGCCCCACCAGGGCTGGCGGGCGAACAGGGAACGGGCGATCGCCCGACTGACATGCACCAGCACCAGGGACAGCACCCAGGCAATCAGGAAAATGCTGCGGGAATAGACTTCGATTTCCTGAAACAAGAAGATGGCCGACCCCAGCACCAGGTAGACCAGCGTGGTGGCGGCGCTGATCCACCGCAGTTCGTCCACCGGGCTGATGGCCACGCCGGGATAGAGACCAACTGTGGCGTAGGCCAGAATAAACAGGCTGACCAGGGGAAAGATCTGCCAGTACAGGTCTGGGCTGGTGTGGAAGTCCCCTTCCCAGAATAGCCCTACGTGGACCCCAATCACCCAGGCGAGCAGCAGGCCCAGCAAATCGGCCCCGACCATAGTGGCGATCGTCGGCCACGAGCGGGTCGACACGGTTAACGCCGAGAGCGCTGGGCGTAGCGTGCGGTTGAGCTGCATATTTTCGTCTCCTCCTCACGCTATTACTTTAGGGCATTGTCGGCTTAAAGTTGTCGCTTCGGAATTCCTGGTTGGCCCAATCGACGAACTGGGCCAGCTCGCGGCAGAACCGTTCCGGGGCAAAGCGCTGGGCCTGCTGCCGCAGGATGTCCGAATGGAAGCGGTAGG
Organism: Elainellaceae cyanobacterium; assembly: GCA_050331615.1. GTDB lineage: Bacteria > Cyanobacteriota > Cyanobacteriia > CAKZMO01 > CAKZMO01 > JAYKGU01. The sequence continues at coordinate 900 of JBHJGR010000022.1, read as the reverse complement.
CTCCCTGCTCAAACTCCCGCACCGCCGCCATCAGGCTGTCGACGGTTTGATCGGGGAACAAAATGCCCGTTTTGCCGGGAATCACGGTTTCGGTGACGCCGCCCTTGTCATAGGCAATTACGGGAGCGCCTGCCGCCTGGGCCTCCACGGCGGCGATGCCAAAATCTTCCTCGGCGGCGTAGACGAATGCCTTACAGCGGCTCATATAGTCGGCGATCGCCCCCTCTGACTGGGGCGGCAGAATCTGGATATTGGGCGTGGCCAGGGCGGTAATCTTGGCCTGGTCGGGACCATCCCCCACCACCACCAGGGGCAGCCCCAGGCGGGCAAAGGCCGCCACGATCAGATCCACACGCTTATAGGGCACAAATCGGGACAGGACAAAGTAAAAATCGTCCCGCTGGGCCGCAGGTCGGAAGCGGTCAACCGCCACGGGCGGATAGATGACCTGGGCGGGGCGACGGTAGGTCTTCCAGATGCGGCGGGCCACGAAGCGGGAGTTGGCCAGGAAGAAGTCCACCCGGTTAGCGGTGGCCACGTCCCACAGCCGCAGGTAGTGGAGGACGAGAGAGGCGATCGCCCCCTTCATGCCGCGGGTCAGCCCCGCCCCCTGGAGGTACTGCTGCTGCAAATCCCAGGCATAGCGAATGGGGGTATGGATGTAGCTGATATGGAGCTGGTCGGCGCGGGTCATCACCCCCTTGGTAACCGCGTGGTGGCTGGAGATCACCACGTCGTAGCCCGACAGGTCAAACTGCTCCACCGCCAGGGGCATGAGCATGAGGTATTGGCGAAAATGCCGCTGCGCCAGGGGCAGATGCTGGATAAACGAAGTGGTGACGGGCTTGTGGTGAATGAAATGGCGCAGGTCGTCCGCCAGAAAATCCACCAGGCTAAACA
>JBHJGR010000021.1:0-19150 GCA_050331615.1 Elainellaceae cyanobacterium | reverse complement strand
GATTTGGGGAAGCAATTGCTGCAAATGGGAATCATCAGCGCCACCCAGCTTGAAGTTGCTAAATACGATCAGAGTACGTCTGGTTTATCCCTCGTCGAGGTGCTACTGGCACGGGGATGGGTCACCGAAGAGGCGATCGCTCCCCATCTCAATGCAGCGCCCCAACCTGGATTATTCATCAAGTAGGGTAGGCACCGCCCACCTAAACCCTACAGGCCAGACAGAGCCTGTCCCCACGGTTTCTATCGGTTTTCCCTGCGGTTCTCCTGAATAGCAGTCAGCGCATTCTGCAAATCTTTTGTGTGCAGCCAGCCGACCAGTCCTGCATACTCGCAGTGCTCCTGGGGAGAGGCAACAAAAACATAGTGAACGCCGAACCAGGCTTTCCAGAGGCGAATAGTGCGGTTGTCGTCGAGGGTAGTGAAGACCTCGGCCTGGGCAAAGTAGCGGGGGTGGGTATCCGTCATACCAGGAACTGCCCGCAGCTTTTGAACAATGGGATCGGGGTGGAGCAAGGTGCCGAGCTGGTAGTCTTGCCAGAAGTCGAGAATACTCATTACCACGTTGGGGTGAGTTTTGAGGACGGGATGGGAGAGGTCGGGGAGGCAGACAAACCAGGCGTGGCTAATCTTGGTCGTTTCCACCGGTATAGTGCCATCGCTACCGCCATCGATGTCCCCGGCAATAACCAGCGTGGGAATCTGGGCGGCAATCTGCTCGGCGATCGCCCGACGGCTCGTGCCCAAATCTTTGGCGATAGCAACGCCCAGTCCCAGCGGATCAATGAGGCGACCCAGATCGGAACCGCCTACAGGAGAGGCCACCAGAACCAGGGAGTGGACCCGTGGCCACCAGTCGGGATAGCGGTGCAGTAATTCCAGCCAAATCAATCCGCCCATGGAATGGCCAATAATTCTCAGCGGCTGGGTGGGATAGGCAGCGAGAATGGCGATCGCCGTTTGTTCGACCTGCTGGATCAGCGGCTCAATTTGAAGCCAGGTTTGCAGATAGCCCAGGTCAGGGGCAACAACTAAAATCTCATCGCTAACTAACTGCTGCGCCAGCAAAATCATGTCATGGTGGGTGTCCGCCCAACCATGCTGCACAAACAGAATAAAGTCTTTAGTCCCCTGCATTCGCTAACTCTCTGCGTTCTCTATCAGGGGCGCAAGCTCGCGCTCATAGGCCGTCCAGGCTGTTAGAGCATCTGGGTCGGTTGCGGCGTTGTGGCGCAGAAATACCACTCCGTCCTCAAAGCCAACCAAGCCATACCGCCGTTGACGAATTAGGCGATCGAGCCGGGGCAAGAGCTGCTGGAGGCGACGGCGATCGTCTGCAAACGCCGCCTGGTACTGCTGGAGCTGCCACAGATCCACCAGCACATATTCGACCCAAATCTCCTCCCGATCGTCCGTTCGCAGCTTCAGCTCAGGGAAGCGGACGATCGCCCGACGACTGGACAGATGGGGCACGATATGGGTGGTTGCCGCGACGCTGGCATCAGCGGGGATGGACTTCATGAAAGAGCGAATCGTCCCTACGTGCTGCCACTGCTGGGGTGCAGAGATGTAGACCCGAGGCGTGAACGAGTCTGGGACGGCAAAGGACAGGGCACGATTGGGATTAGAGGTAAGGGTAAACAGAATCGCTAGACCAATGCAGGCGATCCACAGGCGGCGAAACCACGGTTTGAAGGCGCTTGGATGGGCCGACCACCAGAGAATAGCGCCATAGAAAAAGCCCGGAACGACGGTCAGCGCATAGCGGAGATTAATCGCCAGGGCTGTACTATCGTCGCGAATGAACAGCTTGACCAGGGGAAAGGCGTTAAGGATCCAGGCTGCGGGGGAAAGCGCCGGGATGAATGCCAGGGGCAGCCATTGGGCCAGCAAATATCGGAGCGATCGCCCCAAAGGAGTGACCAGATCCACCAAGATTTGCCCTGGGCTGGTCATCAGCGCCCACAGGACTTCCAGCGTCGTGGCCTCGTCTCCTTCGATGTAGGGGGCAAACTGCTCCACCATAAAGCGGCGGGAAATGTCCTCAGAAAAGAGGGGCATGATTAAATTAGTGAGCAGCAGCATGTATCCCAGGCTGACGGTACACACGGCCAGCCCTAGGCGGGGATAGCGCCGGCTCAGAATTAGGTAAAACCCAATTCCAAAGAGGATCACCCCAGCATCTTCGCGCACCAGGAGCAGCAGGGCCGCAAAAAGCCAAAATAGTCGCCAGCGCTGCTTTTCGAGGGCGAGCCAAAGGCTGAAAACAAATAGGGGAACCTGGCACAAATCATGGAAGTTGGCCAGGCTTGGCCCAATGACCGCGTTGGCGGCATAGAAGCTAACTGTAATCAGCGTCGAGATTTCGGGCCGGAGGTACTGCCGCGCCAGGACGTACAGCACCAGACCTGCCGCCGTTACCAGAGTAATTTGCAAAACCAGCAGGGTCGCGGGATGGGGAAATAGGGCATAGACGGGCAGCCAGAGCAGCAGCGCTGGCGTGAAGTGCTGTCCCAGGCGGTGGTAGAACACTTCAGGAATCTCACCATCGTGGACGACTGGCGTGGAAAGGGTGGATGACAGCGAGCTTTGAAAAAATCGACCGTGAATGCCGTTCCAAAAAACCTGATTGAAAATACCCTGGTCAAACGACGCATAGGATGGGTACATGCTGAAGTGACGATGCAGCAGCACCACCGTGAGCACGCTCCAAAATAGCGCGGCACTGATGATAACGGTACGGCTGAAGGTGGGCGATCGCCCACGCAGATATTTCCCCAGGGTCACGGCCATAGCGGTCTCACCGAATCTATCGAGTCCTGTGTGAACTTCCCTTTATAAGCCTAGAGTATAAGGGATCCACGCTAGGAAGGACGGGAGCCGGAAATTTATGGCCAATCCTGAGCAGTCGTCAAACATCGGCCCGAGCATTCACCAAGCTGGCATCCAGGAGCGTACCCTCGGTGATGGCCTGAGTCAGGATGGCATCAGTGAGGTCGGCGTCGGTGAGGTCAGCGTCCGTGAGGTCGGCATCGGTCAAATTCGCTCCAGCCAGAATGGCTCCCGATAGATTGGCCTTGACCAGTAAGGCTCCGGTTAAATCAGTCCCCCGGAGGTCGGCTCCCCACAGGTCAGCCTCCGACAAATCGGCCTCTGATAGATTAGCCCCACTCAGATCGAGCCCCACTAGACTGAGGCGATGCAGGTCAACCCCCCACAGCGAGGCGGACGGCTCTAGGCGATAGAGAGTAAATTCGCTCAGGTCGAGGTCGCTGGGGAACTGGGTGGTGCGATCGCAAATAGTCGCGTGGAAATTAGCCCCTTCGCATCTGGCCTCGCGTAAATCGGCCCCCATCAGGTTGGCCTGCCGCAGGTCGGCGTCAGTGAGGTTGGCCTGCTGGAGATTGGCTTGGCTGAGGGTCGCCTCCCGTAGGTTGGCTCGGCTTAGGTCGGCTTGGTTGAGGGTCGTGCCCCTGAGGTCGGCTCGCTGGAGGTTGCCTTCGACGAGAACCGTGCTCGTTAAATCAGCATTGCGCAGATCTGCCTGCCCCAGCTCTACGGCGCTGAGATCTTGCCCTCTTAAGTTGGCTCCCTGGAGGCTTTTCCCGGTAGGGACCACACGGCAGGCGATCGCCGAGCGATTGGCGGACTGCTTAGGAACTGACGGGTTGGTCTGTAGGTCCGCAGCAGGAGCGGTGCCATCGGCTGGGAGCGGCTGCTTAGCAGGACTGGCAGCGGCTGACCCACCTGAATGAGGCGGGCGATCGGATACGGTGGACGATGACGGCTGAGCTGATTGATTCGATAAGCGATTAGACGACCGCTTAGCGGGATGGCGAAGAATGCTGGAATTGGTCGAGACGAACCGAGATGAAGTCAGATCATGGGAAGGAGACGACCCGGTTTCACGACCCGACCCATCGGGAACGATGAGTAAGCCCTGAGACCGCCGATCGCGCCCCTTCGATGGGGTCAGGAATCGAGCCACTTCAGCCGTCAACAATCCGGCTCCGACGCTGAGTAGGATGGCCGAGCCGACGTATCGGATAGCGACATCGCGCTCATATTGCTCCCATCGGCTTTGGGGCAACGCACTAGCCGAAGAGGAACGATCGCCAGACAAAACGCCCAAACCGCCGATGAGCAAAGGAGAAATGAGCACACCAAAAACACCACCCGATATCAAAATCGATAGTAGGAAAACCCCACGCGATGGAAAATAACGCATCACTGCCCGCTCCAGTGAGGTGGAAACTATATAGTGCTGTTCATAGCTACGACGAGCGGAACCCTCGACCGTAACGATTCCCTGTAAATTCATTCAAGCTTCAAACAGCAAATCCGGGTAACTCCTTGCTAGCCAGAGAAATGTAGTAGTCAATACCAGTTGGCCAGATAGGGATAATCGCCCGAAAAGCCAGCTAAAGTTTGGGAACCCCCCGAATTCAATTCGGGGGAGGCTTCAGATTGCGTTCCGTCGATAAGTGGGTGGTCATAAGTAAACGTAGCTGTGGTGGGGTGCGCCCCCCACTAGCTTTTATTTATGGCCGTGCACTTAAGTGTTCGAGCACAACTCATTACATCTTGTGGGGAGGTGCGCTCCAGCCGGGGACGCGCACCTCCAGAAAAATAATTCCGTTTAACTCCTTACCCATCCTCTGTGTGACAGGGCCTTATGACTACTGTTTCCAGGCTGCTCATTCCAACCGTCATCGCCTTTGTGTTTTTGGTGCCTGGAGTTTACTGGCTATTGCCTACCTTCATGCGATCGCCCTTCTCAATGCCGATGCCCCCCGCCGCCTCCACCCCACCGCTAGAGCCGCAGGCAAACCGGCCCAATCCCCTTACCTTTCGTACCCAGCAGCGGCTAGTTGAACAAACCATTCGCACCCGCACCTGTGTGCAGTGTGACCTGAAAGGTGCTGACCTCAGCCACCTGGATCTCAGCAATATTGATCTGCATCGGTCCAACCTGTCCCAGGCGACCCTCAACAGCACCGTGCTGATCAACGCCATTCTCAGCGATGCTCGGCTAACCCGTGCTGACCTCACCCGAGTTAACCTCTGGGGAGCGGACTTGCAGAACGCCGATCTGGCTGAGGTGAACCTTGATCGGGGGCAGCTATTGAACGCTAGCTTAGCTAATGCCAATCTGCGCAACGCCTCTATGGAAGAAGTGGAGCTGCGGGATGCCGACATGCGGTCAGTCACCGCCAGCGGGGCCAGCCTGCGCAACGCTAGCCTCTATGGGGCAGTTCTCCGGGACGCTGACCTGACGGGCGTGGATTTTGCCAATGCCGACCTGCGGTATGCCGACCTGCTAGGGGCTGACTTGGAGGGAGCCAACCTCAGCAATGCTCGGCTTGAATGGGCAACCATGCCTGATGGGACGGTTAATCGTTAGGTAGGGCGGCGGGAAAGGTGACGCGATCGCCCAGCTTGAGCATGCCTAACCCGGTTTGAATCAAATTCTGCCCAAACCAAATTTCCCCATCCCAGCGGCGGTAAGTCGCCAGGGTTTTCATCGGCTCTTGCCCCCGAACGCCCGTAGCTTGGTCCACTGTGGGAATGACGCAGCGGGAGCAGGACTTAGCCACTTGAAACGGCACGCCACCAACTTGAAACGTATTCCAGCCGTCCTCAGCAAACGCCTCACAGCCGGTTACTACCAGGTTAGGGCGGAAGCGATCCATCGGCACGGGCTCCCCTAGGCGCTGATTTAGGTCATCCAGGGACGCCTGGGAAATCAGCAGAAACGGGTAGCCATCGGCAAAGCTGACAGGATACTCCTCGCCATGCCGCCCGTGCCCTGCTGGACGGTGGGCATCGTCGGGCATGTAGACGAGCTGGCAGTCGGTCTGCAGAAACTCACTAAACCAGTTCCGACTGTCGTCCCCTGCGGGAATGGCAGTGCACCAGTCTCCCCATACTTCGACCTGGAGACGAGAATTGCCCTCTCTAGCCTCCAGCTGCAGCGGCAGGGACAGGGAGGGCATGCCGGGAGCCGTGACCGTCAGCGTCTCCGCATCAAGCGCCACCTGGATGAGTGCCATGCGGGGATGCTGCCGCTGGGTCATAAACCGCCGCTGGGCGTCGATTATCATCCAGCGGCGATCGCGCTGTAGACCTCGGGGCTCGACAATGGCGGTGTCAACGGCAATCCCCGCTGCTGACTTGATTGGGTAGATATACAAAGCGCTGAGGTGCAGGTCGGACATGGCTGAAACCCTTGGAAACAAGCGCTATCGATTGTATCGTTGCTCTAGCCAAATCCGCAGCTCCGCCTCCGAGTAGAGACAGGCCGACTGCTGGTCTACGGGGTCATAAACTCGCCAGAGGGTTTGTCCCTCAGCGTTGGTAACTCTGGAGACGCGGGGGTCAGTCGACGGAGTGAGGGCGGTGAGTAGTCCCAGCCAGCAGTTGCGCAGACCACTGCCAATAGCGGAGTTGACGTGCCGAACCAGGAATGATTTTTTAGAAGGGCGGCCCGAAATTAGCTCAAGCTCTTCATAGAGACGACGCTGGTTGAGAGTCTGCATTGGCCTACCTCCGGGGCGAAAACTGGACTAGGTTTAGCCTACCGATCGCCCCCAGATGACTACAAACGGCTGTACCGATGCCATCCATGAACAATATCGATAGTTTGTGCCGAAGCCTGCTCCAATCATCGCTATGACGTTAAGCCTCTCTGTCCACCGTTTTTTCGGGGCGATCGCGGTTTTGCTGGGGGCGATCGCCCTTTCCCCTACCGCCACCGCCCAAGTGGGAACACCCCTGGACACCCTGGATGAAACCCGCACTCCCACCGAAGCCGTAATTAACTGCGTCACCACCGCTGCCTCTCCCGAGGTCGCCTGGGGCCATCGGTTTACCTACTGGCTGAGCGGCATCGCCGAATTTGACGAAATGGGCAACATGAAGCCTCTTTCCCCCGGCCCAGCCAATGACTGGCTGCTAACCATTACTAATTCCCGCTTTCCCGAACCGAGTTCCTATCCGCTCATGGTGGTCAGCGCCACCGAGGTAGAGCCGGAGTTTTCCTTCCCTGCCGTTTCTCTGGTGGAGTGGGAGCAGTTGGGCCAGAAGCCCAGCTCCAGCTACGTCACCGCCTTTCGCTATGACGAGGCGGCCCACGGGCTGTACCTGGCCATCCGCAATACCCAGCCCAGTGGGGAGACAGTCCGCCAGCTTTTTCAGGTGGTTCACTACCTGGCCGACAACCTTCCTGTGCTCTCAGAGGTAGCGGCCTGCTTCGTCGGACCACGGCCCCAGTTACCGCTTAATGAACCGCTGCCGTAAGAATCTAAGTGCCTGCAATGGGATGATGCAAGCAGACTCACAGTCATCCCTGTGATGCGACAAGTTGATTCATAAGATAGACGACCTCAGATGTCGATCGGCTGTAAAAGTTATTCTGTAAAGACATAGGAGCGTTGCTATGAGTCGCATTGTTTCACTGATCAAAGCAAAGGTTCGTGGCCTGCGGGCGATCGCGGCCTTGTTTGCGGCTGGAGTCTTACTACTAACCACGGCTTGTCAAGCCCCACCGTCTCCTCGTGCAGCAGGCTCGGGCGTTGAAAATCCTGGAACTCGTCAACCAACAGAACTCTATAAGCCCACTCAAGAGTACAAAGGCGGGATGAATAAGTACGAGGATACCGATCCGCGTCGAGAGCTGACTGGTGCAAATCAGAAGTCAGACGCGCTGATTCAGGAGGCCAAGCAAAACCTGCGTAAAGTCGAAGACCCTGGTGACTTTGCAGAAAACTATCGGGAAGGAACCCCATTAGGCGAACGCGTTAAGAACATCGGCGAAGGGGTAGAGGAATCTCTTGAGAATGTTGGTAAAGATCTAGACTTGACCAATCCAAATGTCCCCCGCGACGAGATTCGGGACGTTGGTAGCCGCAACGCTCGCAACATTCTGCAGAGCGGGAAGAAGGGAGTTGAGCGTACTGCCGAAGATGCGAGTGGAACGGCCAATAAGGCGAGTCGTGAAGCGGCGAAAGAGGCACAGCGGGCGCTGGAAGACGCAACGGGTAGCGGTAACCAAGTTGTGAAGCAGACCCAGCGGGCTGCCGAAGACACGAAGGATGCAGTTGGAGATACGCTTAATGAGGCTGCGCGAGACGCTCGCCGTAATCTCAAAGATGCTGCAGATGCTGTGACTCGATAAGGAGTTGAACAAAACTACTTTCCTAGGGGTGTGCCTCCCGCGGGGGGCGCACCCCTAAATGTCATTAAAATTGCTTAAGCACTTATGAGGATGGTCGGCGATAGGCCGTATAGGCATCGGCAAAGTTAAAGGTATCAGCGGTCCGTGTTTCCCCATTTCGGGTTTCGCTTGCCCATAGCCTAAAGTCTCCGCCATAGACACCAGCGGCAGAAAATGAAGCATCCACTGTCACAAAACGTGGATCGGTTTCATTAGAGGTGCCGCTACCGACATGGAGAGTCCCGTATAGCTCGGTGGAGCCTCCATTGATGGTTTTGATGACCGTACCTTCATCTTCTGTTTTTAGCCCTAGGATCCATACCTGTGCACCATCATTGAGGACTTTAGCCTCAATCAGGGGATCGCTTTGCGTATCCCCTTCAATGTTCAGCTGACGCGCCCAAACGTTCTGGTTGCGGAATAGTGATGCTCCTAAAAGGCTATCGTTGATAAACACATCGCCGGGGCTGGAAACCGCTGGAACGTATTGAGAACCGAGGAGATCATTGAGTAGTAATGTTCGTCCACTTGCGTGTTCGATGATCATCTTACCCTTGATCTCTAGACGCTCAATAGCTACTATCGGCGCACTTCCATCCGTGACTCGAATTTTTCCACCCTCGCCAGGAGCGATCGCAGCTTCGGCTCCTAAGAAGCGCTCGACATTCTCGCCCAACTCGATAGTGCCCTCCAGCTGCCAAGTGCCACGGGGGAGGTAAATCGTTGTTGCGCCAGAGGCGATCGCCGCTTGAATCGAAGGCGTATCATCAATGCCGTCGTCAGGAAGTCCGCTGCTGCCAATGACGTGGCGATGAGGTCCGTCCCATGGTCTCAAATCGGTTTCCCACGATAACTCTGGGGAATCTTGAACGGGAAGTCCAAGCATTTGATCGGGTGATGGAAAAAGCTCAAACGGACCGCCAGAGCGGGAATCGTCAGATCCATTCCCCAAATACTCGTTCACATAGCCAATCGGGTGGTCAGGATTGCCTCGACCGTAGGTGATCCTGCTATCGATTGCCGAAGCATATCCCGCAGTCTCAGTATTACGAACAAACAGAGATTTTTGGTTAATAATTGCCGGTACTGATGCAGCCGTTCCCGTACCCGTCAAGGATGAGTCGATCAGCACAAATCCTGCTTCGCCGTCATTGCGAATGGCAGTGACCTCGTTGATACTCTGCACGTTACGAGCAAACACTCGCTGTGAATTGAGATTGAACCATCCGTAGGTGTTTTGATTGATTAAAGTAATGTCTTCGAAAGTCTGACTAGCGGTCGGCCAACGAGTCCAAATGCCGTGGTCAAACCCATCGACGGTTACGTCTTTAATCAGTAGCGGACCAATTTCATCGGTGTACTCCATATCCAGACCGATCTGACCGGAGCCATCCTCGGACAGGATTGTGACATGCTTCATGATGCCCTGATTGCTGGCATTAAACTGTACTCCAATTGCGTTGGAGTGCCCTAGCCCGATGCTAATGGTCATGTTCCGCAGACCATTACGGAACCGCTGCGCCGGGCTCGGTCCAAAGTTAATCAGTGCTCCATCGAAGGCATCATCAACGCTGTCCATCAGCCGTAGGACCGTACCGACCTCACTTTGCCCCTGAAAAATGTTTCGCTTTTGGCTACCGGCTAGCGTTAGCGTACTACTAATATCGTAGATACCGTTGGGGAAGTAGAAGATATGATTACCGGTAGGATGCTCATTAAGTGCTTGCTGAATAGCTTCAGTGTCATCCTGAGCGTCACTCGGAATTGCTCCATAGGACGTGACATCAATCAAGCCTGCATCTTCAGGAAATACGATTTCAATACTGGATTGGGAGCCCCGTGAGACTGTTTCTCCGGAACTCCCAGGAGTCATTGGCAGTCTTGCAGGTGGATCACTCCCACGAGAAGTAGAGAAATAAGAAACCTTGGCACTATTTTGAGTTTTGGCATAAGCGGTTTGCTCCTCTTTAGGTTTAATTCAGGTGCGATCGCAACACTTTAATCCTCCGCGACCTAAACGTTTCACGACTGAACGGAATCTATTTGCGAATGGCTGATAGAAATTGCCCTAAAAATGGTAGCCCGCCAATAGCAGGCAAGAAATACCGAGACGTACAAAGCAAACCCAGTGCTGCACCTGTAGCAGCGCTGAAATAGGGCTGATAGAACAGTATTAGCGCTGCATCCCGTGTGCCAACACCGGCGAAAGTCAACGGCAGCAGTCCTGCCAAAATCGCAAGTGGCGACAGAGCAAGGTTCACTAGAAAAGGAACTTGTGCATTCAGGGCAATGATGAATAGCCAGATTTGTAGGAGGTGAAGGAACCAGATAAATACAGAGGTTATGCTTATCTTTAGAAGCTGTCGTCGGTCTTTCCAAAAATACTTATGCATTTCGTCCCAGGACAAACGCAAATTTTTGATCTTCTGCTTGAGCTTTTTGGGCGCTATTGATTGAATTAGCGAGAAGAATGTAGACGAAAACTGGCGTGAACCTAATAGTAACAGACCCAAAGCAAGACCAGTGCCAACGCCCACGGTCATTAGCCAAAATAAAGAGTCTTTTTGAGGATAGACAACTAGCCCAAATACACACCAGAGCAGGAGAGAGAGCATATCGCAGGTTTTTTCAAACACTACTAGCGAAAGCGACAGGGAACCACTGAGGTGCCCTCGTTCCCGCATGAAGTAGGCTTTCGCGATATCCCCCATCTTGGAGGGCAGGACCATGTTTAAAGTGCTAGCTGCCAAAATCAAGCGATTGGCCTCAAAGAAACCTAATTTTGAATTGGGGGGCATGAGTTGCTGCAATCGCCAAGAGGTAACCAGCGTAATTGGCACTACCATGCCCAAACTAATTACCATCCAGAGGCCATTTGAATTAGCGAAGACACCAAGTAGTCCTTGGAAATCAATCTTTGAATAAATAACTAGTAGAAGCGCAACGCTAACTGCAATTGAAATCAGTCGTTTCAGTTTCTTCATGAGCAAATGTAGTTAATTATGCTTCAGCACTTATCGACCTTCATATTCCTAGATGTAGTCGCATTAGTTAGTGGAAAGATCCGTTACTCTTGGCAACCAGCGTTACGTCTCCTAAATCAATAGGGGAAGGGGAGCCTACCTGTTCATTATTTTGCTTGAAACTCTGATCAGGTCGCAGTTCCATACGACGGAGCTTGAGTTGGAGGTCTTCTAGCAGCTTACGATTGACTGACATTAAGTCGGCAATGAGCCCCAAAAGCCATAATTGAAAGCCGATAAGAATTAGAATTGCGGCCAAAATCAGGCTAGGGACATGTGATTTTGGCGTCCCTCCTAGGTATAGCAGGAGCCAGCGGAAGCAGAGGAAGATACCAATAGATGTAGGAACACTGCCAACTACAAAGAAAAAACGTAGCGGGCGATAGGTTACAAAAATACGTAAAATGGTGAAGATTGATCGTTTTACGTATGATGCAATGCTTTTGACCAGACGTGACGGTCTTAGATCCCGGTTTGTTCGGATTGGAACCGACTCGATGGCAATACCTTTTTGGCCAGCCTGAATAATTGTTTCTAGAGTATAGGTATATTCGGTGAATACATTGAGCTGTAGGGCAGCATTGCGACTAATTGCTCGGAAACCGCTTGGTGCGTCCTGAACTTTAGTGCCACTAGCCAGGCGTACAACCTGGCTCCCTAAGTTCTGGAGGAATTTTTTCAATGGCGAAAAGTGCTTAATCTTATGGATGGGTCTTGCCCCAATCACAATCTCAGCTCTACCCAGCAGAATCGGTTGAATGAGCTTAGGGATATCGTCAGCACAGTACTGGTTATCGGCGTCAGTATTGACAATAATATCTGCATCGGCTTTGAGGCAGGCTTCTATTCCTGCCATAAACGCTTTTGCTAGCCCTTGATTGTAATTGAGGTTAACGATGTGGTCGACGCCATGGGCACGAGCGACCTCAACTGTCTCGTCGTTGCTGCCGTCATTAATGACCAACCATTCCACTTTTTCGATTCCGGGGAGCTCTCGGGGCAAGAATGAGAGCGTCGTTGGTAAAGTTTCCGCTTCGTTATAGCAAGGAATTTGAATAATAAGTTTAGCCATTACTCAACTGAAACCTCTAGTTAGTTACTACTAAGTGCATGGCCGTAAGTGAAGCGAATGGGGTACACCTCCCGGTGGGGGCGCACCCACCATAGTGTCGCTTACTTATGGCTACCTGCTTATGAATAGTTAATCTAAACAGTCATCTTGATTGGGAAGCAGAATTTTCCATAAGAAAGCTTCACTTCCCAAAATGGTTTTATTTTAATAGTTCTACAGAAATAGAAGCCTCGCAAATTTGAGGGGCATCAACTAAGCACGTGAACATAAATAAAGCCAGTGGGGCACGATCCTCGGCGGAGGCAAACCCCACCATAGTGTCGTTTATTTATGGCTACCTACTTAACGGATAATTTCAGTAAAAAATATCGCGATAGAATTAGTATAGTCTTCAACAATTTATAGTGTCATCTAAAAAGATTGAAGAGTTCGTAAAATTTATGGCACGGGTGTTTGGCTATTAATCAACTACAGCTCATCGGCAGATTCATCGCATTCTACTGGGAAATCATGCGGCTAGAATTCTTGCTACGGGTTTAGCCGAGCAAAACTTGAAGAGATGACATTAATTCCACAGCAAAATTCCAGGCGATGAAAACCCGCAGTGAAATAAAGGCACCGAACTTCAGCGTTAGCCGTTTAGCGCTTGTTGCCTGTATTCCGAGATAAGGGATTCAACAAAGCTTCGTGCCAGGAGGGCTTGGCTTCGGGATTTGAATGACTAGCTGCATCTAGCATTTCGTTTGACTCTTCGACAACTCTTTGATAGTAGCCGTAGTAGCTATAAGAATTTTCGGTTTCCTGTTTTGAACCATTTGCTACCATGCCGACGATAGGTATCTTAGCGACCTGCAGTTCATCTAGCATGGACTGAATTTGCGAGAACTTTACATGCCCCAAGTTGGCTGTTAGTAGAATTCCTTGAGTTTTAGCTGCAACGACAAGAGCGTCGGCGAATCCCAAAATAGGAGGTGTATCGAAGATAACCATATCAAATATCTCATAGACCTGCCGGAAGAAATCCTCCATTCGCCGAGCAGATAAGATTCGAACGGGGTCAGGTGAAATCGGGCCAGCGGGAACCATGTACAGGTTTTCGTCGGTAGGGAGGCTTACTACAATGTCGTCTAGGTCGAATTCGCCCACCACGTAGTTTGATAGCCCCTTAGCATTAGAGACGTTGCACAGTTCATGAAGCGTCGGACGCCTGAGATCAGTATCGACTATCAGTACCCGCTGCCCCATTGCAGCGATCGCGTGACCCAAGTAGAAGCTAATGGTGCTCTTGCCTGAATTGGGGACGGCAGAGCTAATTGCAATAGCTCTAATCGGGTTATCGGGACTTTTCAGCCGAATGCTGGTGGAGAGCATTCTGAACGCCTCAAAGAAAGGTCCAGACGCTTGCCCCTGCTTAGCCGCCTTGTTTTCAGGAGAAAATAGATTCAGATCAAACCCCATCTCGCCGAGTTGACTCATAGAGAGCGAGAAGGACCGTACATCTGCCAGCATCTGATTGTATGGAATGGTTGCCAGCAAGGGAAGCTGGGCAGCTTCTTTAAGCTCCTTAACCGTATGAATTTTGCCACTTGTGCGGTCAACCACAATTGCGGCACCAGCTCCTAACAATAATCCCAGGGCAGTACCCAGAACTAGGTTACGTTTGGCACTGGCAGCAGAAGCCTGGGGATTTGACGTGGGAGTGAGAATCTCCCAAGGCGTTTGCCGTTGAGCAGCATCAATCCTCAGAGCTTCGCGCTTTGTGAGGAACTGATTGAGATTAGCCGTGGCAATCTCCAATTCCCTTTGCAGGTCGTTATATTGGCGGGCAACCGTCGATAGTCGCTTAATGCGTTGATTCAACGTCTCAATCGTTGTACTCAACGCCTGGTCCTGGTCTCTCAATTCAAGAATATAGTTAGCGAGCTGCTCTTGAGCCCGAATGCCCTCCCTGCGAAGCAAAGGCTGAAGATTCGTTCGTTGCTCCTCAGTCACTTCGATTTCGGGGCTGTCTTCCAGGTATAGCGTCAAATCTTGAGCAAGTTGCGTATCAATTTCCAAAAGCTGATCGAGCAGAACCTGATAGCGAGCGCTCTCCAGTAGCACCGAATTCGCGGCCATTTCCTCGCCCTGGGCTAGCTCTTGCTGTAAGTTTTGATAAAGACTTTCTGCTTGCTGAATTTGGACTCTCAGATCTAACTGCTCCCCAGTAAACCGGGCCGTCTGCTGCGACAACTGCTCCCCCTGCAGCAGTGGGTCAATGAGGTTAGAGCGCTGGCGCAAACTCTCTAACTCGGCCTCAAGGGCATTCACGCGCTCCCTCACAATTGGCAATTGCTCATCTACGAAGTCAATTCCCCGAAAGATGTCGTTTTGTCGATCTTCCAGGCTGTACTCGAGGTATGCATCGGAAATGATGTCTAGAACGTAAACAACTTGCTCTGGGTCAGTGCTCTGGTACTGAACGGTCAGCGTGTCTCCTGTACTGCTCGGCAAAATTCTTAAATTGCCAACGATCGCCCCATAGCTCACGTTGGGGTAGCGTTCCCGAACCGTTTCGACAACCGGTTCCATAACCCGGGGACTGGTGAGGATCTTGAGCTTTGTCTCATCGATCGCGACGCTGACGACGTCTGACTGGTTGCTCAGTGCTTCTGGATTGAGTGTCGAAATGATTTGGGTTTCTAGGGTAACCGGAGGCGTCAGCAGTTCGAAGCTAGCTTGGTAGGTAGGAACATCCGTCACAGCTTTAAGAACCGCAGCCGATGCGGTTATGGTGGTTACTCCTGCAATCAGCAGTACATGACGTTTGAGGGCAGCAAATAGACGATCTAGATGAAGCCCCCCCTCTTGCTCCTGCTCCTCTGGAAGCATGATCGCTGGCGATAGCTGAAATTCAGATGTCATCGTAGAATCTCTTCCTTGATACCCATGGACTGCTGTAATGCTAAGCGCTCTAGACACCCTGCCGAGATTTGAGAATGGCCGTAACAACGACTATCGAATAATGCGGTCAAAAATCTGAATGAGGTTCGAAGGTAGACTGAATATGGAGAGGATGCGGCCTACTGGCGTCAGAACATTATCCAGGGTGTCGGAGATACTGGCAGAGGTCGACCGCCTCACGATAATGATGTCATTGTTCCTAAGAAGGGGATTCATTTCTTCGTCAATTCCCTCCGAAAAATCGATTGGCATAGCGGCACGACTAGCAGTACCGTCAGGATTCAGGCGCACTAGTTCAACCGTTCCCCGGCGGGCTCGATTATTAAATCCTCCTGCAGCCAGTATACCCTGACTCAGAGGTGTATTTGGCGACACCTGAATGACTCCTGGGCTTTCAACTTCTCCAACGACGTTGACGCTGATGGTATCGGGTGAAAAGCTAGCCGTGGCGATCGCCGTCAATTCCTCTGGCGGCAGGGCTTCAGCCTTGGGAACAGTCACCGTGTCTCCTTCTTGGAGCGGGATGTCTTCCGAAAGGTTACCTTCGGTTAAAAGCTGCCAGAGATCGACGCGAATCGTGTGCTCCCTCCCATCGCGAGTCCTGCGGTAAACCTGAATTTCACGGATATCCGCTTCTGGCTTGATGCCGCCGGCCACCTGAATCGCCCGAGTCACTGTAGGAGGCGTGTTGTTACCACCATCGTTGCCAGGCACACCCGCCTCGCCAGTGCGCGCCGTCCCGGTGACAGTGTAGGGACCAGGGCGAAACACCTCACCAACGACTGCAATGTTGAGGGGACGGCTTTCATCGGCAGCGAAACTAGCAGCAGCAAGCTGAAGGGATTCTTGATGGTTGAAATTCTCCCGAGTCGGGATGAGGACCGTATCTCCGTCGCGCAGGGCTAGGTTGTATTCAAGGTCGCCCGTTTGAAGAAACTGCCAAAGATTGACAACGATGGTCTGCTGAGCACCTGCCCCAATCTCTCGGCGGACAACGACCTGGCGCAGATCAGCCGATTGAGTGATTCCTCCAGCAACTTCCAGTGCGTCAACCAGTGACGGAAACTGAGTGCCTTCCCTTTGTAAGGTATAGGCTCCCGGACGAGAAACTTCCCCGGCAATACCAACCCTCAAGGGACGTGGACTAATTAGCGAAATATTTACAATAGGACGGCGGAGCCTGTTGGCGTATGCCTGAGAAATTGCAGCTTTGGCTTGGTCGAGCGTCAGTCCCCCAACGGGAACCTGACCAACCATTGGTAAGTTCACTACCCCATTAATTAAAACTTCATATTCTCCGCTATAGTCTGGGAGCCGAAATACGTCGACACGAATCTGATCGCCTGCCCCCAAAACATAGTCTTCAGGATTTAGCTGATTTGGTGGCGTGGAAGACGCTGCTGGGGAAGACAAAAATTCCCTGTTAGGCGCAGGAGGTTCTTGGGAAGACTGGGCGATCGCTGCCGTAGGAGAGTTGATTGCTATGAGTACCAGCGTTAGGCCCCCAAACACTGACAGCATCACTTGGTATTGGGTAGAAGCGTTCAGTGAAACCATAGCCTTATAATATGCGCTCTCTCTAGTACGAGTTAATATGAGTTCTGTGGATTTGTAACTACCGATGAATACGGAAATAGTCGGCCTGCCTTTGACTCTAAGAAAAGAAATACGGTATAATTCCGCAGCTAGAATCACTTAAGTAGAAGCATATACCTAGCCCATACTAGCCAAAAAATATAGGCGTTAAAGCCGTGTAAAGATATTGTGAATCTTGGTGCCCAGGCGAGATGAAAAGGGGAAAACAAGCTTTACCTAGAGCGAAGAAGCCGGTTGAATTGAGATAGATTGACAGCAGGTCGAAGCTCATTCACACAATTCTCCCTCCCAGTCATACCCAAGTTAACGGGCTACTTCAGGATCATCAACCAAAGCTAGGCAGTTCCAGGCAGATTACTCACTTCTTGTTTATTCCTAATCCTTATTCGCATCAAGTTTAAAGTTATGGTTAATTTCCCTGACTTCACCGATCATGGATACCGCGTGGAAAGAGAGCTGGGGGCCAACAGGGCAGGTGGACGAGTTACGTACTTAGCAGTAGATGTCACCCTTAATCATAAAGTTGTTGTTAAGCAGTTTCAGTTTGCCCAGTCGGCTGCCGCTTGGTCAGAGTATGACTCCCATAAGCGGGAAGTTGAGGTATTGCGGGGCCTCAAGCATCCTGGTATCCCGTGCTATCTTGACTCTTTTCAGACAAACAACGGATTTTGTATCGTACAGGAGTACAAAGCGGCGGAGCCGTTGTCTACCAATCGCAGCTTCAATCCCAATGAGATCAGAACAATCGCCGTTAAAGTTCTAGAGATATTGGTCTATCTTCAGAATCGTATTCCGCCTATCATTCACCGTGACCTTAAGCCCGATAATATATTGGTGGATGACAGCCTCAATGTGTTCCTAGTCGATTTCGGCTTTGCCAGAGTTGGGGATGGCGAAGTTGGGATGAGCAGCGTCGTCAAGGGTACTCTGGGCTTTATGCCTCCAGAACAGCTATTCAATCGCCAGCTAACGGAAGCCTCCGACCTGTACGGTTTGGGCATGACCCTCATCTGTCTCCTGACTCACACTAAGACCGATGAGATTGGCGACCTAGTAGATATAAGCTATAAGGTCAAGTTCAAGCACCTAGTGCCCAAGCTAAGTTTTCACTGGGTAAAGTGGCTTGAAAAAATGTCGGAGCCACGGCTAAAAGATCGGTTTCTGAATGCCCGAGAAGCACTCAAGGCACTGCCAAACTCACCCCTGCATCCGCCGGAAGTGCAGCTCAGTCATTCCGAACTCCTCTTTGAGGCAGTTCGAAATGGTCAGCTTCTGACCCAACATCTAGAAATTTCGAATTCCGTTCCCGAGGTAGTTCTAAACGGAAGATGGGAAGTACAGAATCACCCAAACGATCCACCAACTGTTGATGGAAATCATCATTGGATCCGATTTAATCCAGCCAAATTCGAGGCAAATCAAGTTCAGTGCCAAGTCGAAGTGGATACCAGCAGGTTGATGACTGGCGCAGTGTATAGTCGAACGCTGATGCTGCACACAAATGCCTTTCCCCAAGTCTACTCGGTACTTCTACGAGTCCACACTGCTCCCATTCCAATTCAATCGAAGCGATCGCACCTCTTGCCGCTACTGACTCTATTCGTCTTTGTGCTAATCGTGGCGCGTTTGCTTCTATGGATGGTTCTACCCAGGGCGTTGATGGCTGAGATCGTTATGATTATTAGCCTGGGCCTCTCTCTAGGCGCAATCATTGGCCTTCAGGGCGCGGCATGGACTCTACAAAGCGCAGACTCTGTCATGGGGGCACGCCTAGCGACAATCACAACTGCTTGCTTCAGCGTCCCGACGTTGATATGGATATGGACTCATCTGGACCACTTGATTGGCTCTTGGGACGTTATTTTTTCAGGGCTGATTCCTGGTGCGGTCGGGGGATGGATGGTTGGGTTGGGGATGGGGATAACGGTGGAGAAGCTTTTTAGAGAGCAACTGGTTGGAGCAGGGGCGATCGCCCTTGTCCTGATCACTAGCTTTCTTGCCATTACCCTCGCAATAGGCTTTACAACTGGGTTTGGTCAAATATCCGTTCTGCTGGTGGTGGCAGTCTTTTCGATGTCCTTGGCTTCTCTGCTCGCTAATGATGTGTTAAACCACACGAAGAGAATTGCCAATTATCGGAAGTTAGAGCGGAACCGTATTCGCCCCTAATGGTCTATCTAGACTAAAAATTAGGGAAAGTAGTATGGTGAGGTGCGCCCCACGGCGGGGGGGGGACCACACTAGCTTTTATTTAAAAAATTTTATCGTTGGTGTTTACCACCCCCCGGGGCGCACACCCACC
>JBHJGR010000020.1:0-21761 GCA_050331615.1 Elainellaceae cyanobacterium | reverse complement strand
ATCAGGATGCAGACGAAGCTCTGCTCCAGGAAGCCCAGGAAAACCTCCAGCACCTCCATCGAGAGCTAGAGCATTGGGAGCTGCAGCAGCTTCTGTCAGGCCCCTACGATAAGCATGGAGCTGTGCTGACCATCAACGCCGGGGCGGGCGGTACGGATGCTCAGGACTGGGCAGAGATTCTGCTGAGAATGTACACCCGCTGGGCCGAGCAGCACAACTATAAAGTCAGTATGACTGAGGTTTCAGAAGGGGATGAGGCGGGCATTAAGTCGGCGACGCTCGAAATCGACGGTCGGTATGCTTACGGCTACCTCAAGGGAGAAAAGGGCACCCATCGCTTGGTACGCATTTCGCCCTTTAACGCCAACGGCAAGCGGCAAACGAGCTTTGCCGGAGTGGAAGTGATGCCGGTCTTGGACGACGATGTGGAGCTGGAGATTCCGGAGAAAGACCTGGAGGTTACCACATCCCGCTCTGGGGGCAAGGGCGGTCAAAACGTCAACAAGGTGGAGACTGCCGTGCGTGTCGTCCATCTGCCAACGGGGATCGCGGTGCGCTGTACTCAGGAGCGATCGCAGCTCCAAAATAAGGAAAAAGCTCTGGCGCTGCTGAAGGCCAAACTTCTCGTCATCGCTCAAGAACAGCGCGCCCAGGAGATTGCCGATATTCGCGGCGACATGGTGGAAGCTGCCTGGGGTAACCAGATTCGCAACTACGTCTTCCATCCATACCAGATGGTGAAAGACCTCCGGACCGGCATGGAGACAACTGCCGTAGATGATGTGGTGAACGGCGACCTAGATGCGTTTGTCGAGTCCCATCTGCGCTATGAGAACCAAATGCTGGAGACCGGCGGCACGGTGTAGGCTAACCGTGATGCTGCATTTGTTTTCGGAAACGGGAGCCTGAGACTTGTTAAGCTAAGTCAAGTGCATGGCCATAAATAAAAGCCAGTGGGGTGCGCCCCCCGCCGGGAGGCACACCCCACCGTAGCTACGTTGGCTTATGACCACCTACTTACGAAGCTTCCCTGCTTCCCAACCTGTCCAATAGGCACGCGTGTATAGACCTATGAGTTCTACCCCCCCTTCCTCCAAGCTATCTGCCGACCTACCCGCCGATGCAGCGCTGAATCAGGAGCCAGCGGCTGAAGGTGGCAGTATGGCAACGAGCGATCGCCCATCATCCGACTCTCCCTCTGCCGACTTAGCCGCTTCCCAGCCACAAGACAGTTACGTCAAGCTGGCAATGCGGAACATGGTAAAGAAGGGGCGACAGTCCCTGGTGCATTTTTCGCTCACGGTCGCCGCCCTATTGGGGGTTCTAATCGGCTTGGCCTATCTTACCCGCTGAGGCTCAACCAGTATGAAGCTGCAAGATTCCCAGCCGACGCCGCTGCAGGTGGAGGTTAGTGTGCAGTTCGCCAGAGCCAGTGCTGAGGGGCTGCAACTGGTGAGCGGCGAGGGCAGGGGGGCGATCGCTCCGGCAAAGATCTCCCCCGATCGCTGGCAGCAGTGGTTTCACCAGTGGCTTACCGTGCTAAAGCCTGACCTCTCGCCCAGCCAAGCCTATGAGCTGAGCCTCTGTTTTACTACCGATGAGGGAATTCGGGCGATGAATGCCCAATATCGCGCCCTGGATCGGCCAACCGATGTGCTAGCGTTTGCGGCCCTTGAAGTTGACTGCCCAGACAGTGCTGAAGCGGAGCAGTTTCCCCTGTATTTGGGAGACATTGTCATCTCGACGGAAACGGCCCAGCGGCAGGCGCAAGAACAGGGGCATTCTTACCAGCGGGAACTGGCGTGGTTGGCAGCTCACGGGTTGCTGCACCTGCTGGGCTGGGACCACCCGGACGAGGCGAGCCTGGAGCAAATGCTGGATCAGCAGAATTACCTACTTTCCCAAATTGGGAGTATCGTTCTGGGCTAACCTTTCGGCGATCGCTTTAGATACGTGATAGCTTTGAGAGGATTTCCTCAGCTTATGCATTCCTCAGCCGCGATGCTGCCTTCGTATCTGGTTCCCACCCTGCCACGCTATCTCCTGCCCGCATCCGGCTCATTGGTCTCCTGACCAGTCCTCCAATCGTCATCTCTACGGCTTCTTCTATGCCTCAACAACTTTCTACTGAGAATCCTGCCGATGCGATTGATGACTCCCGACCGTCATCAAACCCCGATCGGAAAATGGCCTGGAAAGTGGCAACCAATCTCTTTGTGAGTTTTCGATTTGCCGGAGCGGGGCTCGTATATGCGTTTCGTACCCAGCGAAACTTCCGAATTCACGTCGTCATTGGAACGGTGGCGATCGCCTCAAGTCTGCTGCTCCATCTAGCCCGTGTTGAGATCGCCATCATCGGGTTAACCATTGGCGCGGTTTTAGGCATGGAGCTGATCAATACGGCGCTGGAATCGGTGGTGGATCTCACAGTCCAGCAGACCTATCACGAACTCGCTAAGATTGCAAAAGATTGTGCCGCCGCCGCTGTCCTGGTATCTGCCCTGGTATCCATCTGGGTTGCAGGCGCACTCATCATTCCGCCTCTGTTCCAGGCTATTCTCGCACTTATCCACACCGCCCTATGATTCTTGTTATCGATAACTACGACAGCTTCACCTATAACTTGGTGCAGTACCTGGGAGAGCTGAGTTCCCAGTTTCCAGTCGCTCAAGACATCCGGGTTTATCGCAACGACCAAATCTCTACTGCCCAGATTCGGCAGCTTCACCCCGTCGGCATCGTCATTTCCCCAGGGCCAGGGCGTCCCGAAGATGCGGGGATTTCCATCGAGCTAATTCGCACTTTGGGACCAGCAACCCCTATTCTGGGCGTTTGCCTGGGGCATCAGAGCATTGGTCAGGTGTTTGGCGGTACCATCACCGCTGCTCCCACCCTGATGCACGGAAAAACCTCACCGATCCACCACACCGGTGAGGGAGTTTTTGCCGGGTTAGACCAGCCCTTCATCGCCACCCGGTACCATAGCTTGGTGATTAATCGGGATACTTGCCCTGATACTTTAAAGATTACGGCTTGGGTAGACGACGGCACGATTATGGGGGTGCAGCATCGGCACTACCCCCACATCCAGGGGGTGCAGTTTCACCCGGAAAGCATTCTGACAAGCTCGGGTAAGCCCCTATTGGCCAACTTTCTGGCCAGTCTGCCGTCCGCTGCTGCAGATGCTGCGCTTGATGACTCGCCCCCTACGGTTGTCAATGCTGCTATCCGCTAAATCTATCCCGATGGCATAGAGTTTAGCGGTAAGCTAATGAAGGTCATCGCCTGTGAGGTAGGCATGGCGTAGCGTAACAACGGTAGAAGTGGATATGAAACGGCGATCGCTCATTCGATATACGGGTGCAGCAGCACTGACCGCCTTGGGAACGGGGCTAATATCTCAGTTCCAGTCTTACCAGGCGCAGACGGGAGATTCCGTCACCATTCAATCTCTGGGGCACACCTGCTTTCTCTTCTCGGGCGGTGGACGGCGGATTCTGGTCAATCCTTTTCAGCCCATCGGCTGCACCGCAGGCTACCCGGCCCCCGCTGTAACCGCAGATCTGGTAATGATCAGCAGTCGCCTCCTAGACGAGGGCTACACTGCCGATCTCCCCGGCGATCCTCGGATTCTGGCTGACCCAGGCATCTATGAATTTCAGAATATGCAGGTGCAGGGGATTGCCACTGACCACGACCGCAATCAGGGCCGACAATTTGGTACGAACGTAGTCTGGCGCTGGAACCAGGGCAATCTTAGTATCGTTCACATGGGTGGAGCGGCGGCTCCCATTACGGTAGAGCAGCAAATTCTCATTGGTCGTCCAGACGTCATGATTGTGCCCGTCGGCGGTGGAGTAAAAGCCTACAATCCCAATGAGGCTAAGGCGGCGATCAACACCCTCAATCCTAGGGTTGTCATTCCGTCCCAATATCAGACCCAGGCCGCAGATGAGGCAACCTGCGATATTCAGGCATTGGAAGCATTTCTCAGCATTATGGATGCTCCCGTACGCCAAGTGACGGACTCGATAACCCTCAGCCGCAGCGCTCTGCCTGCTGAGGGCTATCGCATCGATGTAATAAATTATCAATTCTAGTAAGTAGGTCGGCACAATTAAATTCATGGTAGAAAACAGGGGGTGGACTGGGAGCTGTACCCTTGAAGGGGGCAGGCAGAAGGATGAAGGATAAAAGGTGGATGGCACGCCCATTGATGGGCATACCCATTGGGTAAAAATCGTTGACCTATCCACCGCCGATATTGAGGATGATGGCCCTGATCTAAAGCGGGGCTGCACTTTGTGTATGGACGTGGGTGACGATGAGTTTGGCAAGGTGACCTTCGACGACTCGCTAGGCTGGGGAGAGCCACTACGCAATAGATAGATGGCGATCGCCCGCTACCACCACCCGCTCGGCTCGTAGAATTGCTGGGCTACACTAATCCCTACCTACAAATTTAAGCCCACAGATAGGCGATCGGACCCTCCCCGACCCCATAGCTTGAAAGAGTGACATGGCTATCTAATATTTGGCCTATGTCCAGATCTTTGTATGCGAGGAGAATCCTCTATGGCAACGCCTCAAAAACCTGGTCGGCCCCACGATCAGCAGAATGACCAGTGGCAGAAAGACCTGAACCCCAACCCCGGTGCTGGTCAAAATATTGGTCCTAGCGGGGAACAGCCGGGGCGCTTTGAGCGCACCGCCAGGGACATCAAAGAACTCCACGATCGCCTTGACGGCCTTTCCTCTGAAGCGCTAGACCGCATTCCCATCCTCAAGCCCGGGACCCGCCTGGAGCAGGGGGCCACCTACATCAATCTCAATGATCCAGGCCGCGAAGAGTTCAAAGCCATGGGGGACATGGTTGCCGACGAAACCAACTACTTCGTACCCAAGTCAGAAGTTGGCTACGTTTTGTGGAATGAGCTCAGGGGCGTCCAGAACCCTGACCGTCTAGCGGAATCCCGCGAATCCTAACCTGGGTGTTTCAACCCTCCCAGCCGTAGTGTTTAATCTGAGTGCTTGAGCAAATTTAATTACATTTTCTTGGGGGTACGCCCTCCGTGGGGCGCAACCCCAAGAAATTTGGTTTAACTACTTATCAACCAGCTCACCACAGCCATCGCCACCATGCGCTCTACTGAAAAAGCTATTCAGATCTTGCTGGTCATCATCGCTGCCTTACTTGTGCTGGGAGCGTTGCACCTTTCCCGTCCCGTAACCATGCCGCTGGCGTTTGCCTTTTTTATTGCAGTGGTCGTCAATCCGCTGCAAACCTGGCTAAATCGCCGCCTTCCCCACTGGCTCAGCCTGGTGATCGTACTGCTATTGATCTTGGCTGTTCTGAGCATTGGCGTGGGGGCGATCGCCCTATGCGGAGAAATTATTGAGCCAAAGCTGCCCCGCTATGCTGACCGACTCCAGCAGCTCTGGCAAACAGGCAAGGACTGGCTGCAAAACGTTGGCATCAATCTGGGGCAGGGCTCCACCTCGCTTCAGTTTCAAGAAGGATTTAGCCAGTTTTCCTCGCAGATTTGGGGCGGCATCAAGTCTATCCTGAACCTGCTCAGCTTGCTCATACTGGTGATCTCACTGCTGGCTTTGCTGCTGCTGGAAGTAGGAGAGTATGGCGATCGCGCTAGGCAGGCGTTTCCTTCCCGCACTGGCGAGCATTTGATTCATGCTGTTTCAAACACCAGTGCTGCTCTACGCCGCTACCTGCTGGTCATGGCGTTTACCAGTTTTCTCACAGGGGTGCTCACTTGGCTGTGGTGCTTTATTCTTGGAGTAGACCTTGCCTACGTTTGGGGCTTGCTGGCCTTTGTGCTAAATTTCGTCCCGACGATAGGATCTTTCATTGCCGTCATTCCTCCCACCCTGGTCGCAATTCTGTTTCAGGGCGTTGGCACCGGCCTTTTGACGCTGGCAGGTTTGGCAACTCTGCAAACTATCCTAGGTAATTTTGTTGATCCCCGGTTGCAGGGGCACTATCTGAAGCTATCTCCATTTATGGCTTTGCTATCAATCATTTTTTGGGGATGGGTTTGGGGCATCCCAGGAGCATTCATTGGCGTACCCATGACTGCCTCCATCGTTCTCCTATGTGCTGAATTTAAGCCCACCCAGCCTATTGCCGTTATGTTGGGTGACCCCGACCATTCTTCTGCGAAATCTGCCAGGAAGTCGTCCTCTGCCAAGTAAGAGGCTTAAGCCCTTGTCTACCCAGACTTCTCCTTCAGGACGTACGCACTGAGTGTGGCGTCCTGGGTTTCTGAGCCGTTTTGTGGGCGCTGCGCGCCCACAAAACCACCAAACTGCGCAAGTCCTATCCTTTGCGTCTTCGCACAAAATTGGTATAACCACCTATTTCCTCAGCAGGAGGAGAGGATGCTGAATTTGCCCCATGCTAGAAGTGACCGGTGGCAAACCCACTAGCTAGAAAGACGGACTGGAAATCTATGACTGCATTTGCAAACGGAAGAAGGCTTGACGGCAAAAAAGTGGCGATTCTTGTGGCTAATGGCTTTGAGCAAGTTGAAATGACCAAGCCCCGGCAAGCCCTTGACGTAGCCGGAGCTGAAACTCACCTAATTTCCCCTGAATCCACTCAGGTGCAGGGCTGGAACCACTATGATAAGGCCAGCACGTTTCCAGTGGATGTCGTCCTCGAACAGGCTGACTCCAGCAACTATGATGCTTTGCTGCTGCCCGGTGGCACGGTCAATCCCGACCAGCTCCGCGTAAATGAGACGGCAGTGCAGTTCATCCGCAGCTTCATTGAAGCAAACAAGCCCATTGCTGCCATCTGCCACGGCCCCTGGTCCCTCATTGAGGCGGACGGCGTCAAAGGTCGTACGATGACCTCCTATCAGTCCATCAAAACCGATCTGAAAAATGCTGGAGCCAACTGGGTCGATCAGGAAGTTGCCGTGGATGGACGACTGGTCACTAGCCGCAACCCCGGTGACATCGATGCTTTCAACCACCAGGTCATCGAAGTATTCGCAATGGCCTAAGCACTGCACCAGTCCCAGTTGCACTGTTTACAGGTTTGGGCGATCGCCTCGTTACCATCTCAGACTAGCGGTCAAGGGAGCGCAGAAAGAGAGCAGTATCTTCATTCACCTGTAGCTGAGTGACGGGCTCAGAACGGCGATCGCAGAGAGATGCGGTCAGAGTTCGCTGGCTGGGCTGCTCCTCTAAACTACCCTCCCCAGGGTGATCCGAGTGGGAATGGAGGGCGGCCTCAATTTGCCGAACTCGGTGGAGGGTTTCAGCGGGAATTTGCCCGCGCCAGACGGTGGCGGTGTGGGAAAAGAAAGTAAAGCTGATGCTGCTCAGCCGGATGCGATCGCCGTCCCGTAGCTCCACAGCAGTTTTAACCATTTCTCCATTGACGAAGGAGCCGTTGGTGCTACCCAGATCGATGAGGATGAACTGCTGGCGAGAGGGGTCATATTTAATAGCGGCGTGGCAGCGCGAAAGCCGTCCGTCCGTGATGGGAACCACCGCCTGCCGGCGATCGCGGCCAATGGTCCAGATGCCGTCTGTCTGGGCGATCGCCTGGGTTTTCCCGTGGACTAAGTTGGTGACTAGGTAAACCTCTTGGTTGAAGATCAGCCCTTGAATGTAGGGCGTTGAGGCCCGCCCAGCTTCTCGGCCAACGTCTTCAAGGTTCAGGATTTCTTCGAGGAGGCCCTGGTTTTGTTCATAAAGCCTTAGGAATACTTGATAAAGCCCCAGCCGATGGCAGAGTCGGGGGTCTTCTTCGGTGATTGTCCCCAATGAACCAGCGGGGGAAGCGAGTAGCTCATGAATATTCAGCATAGAAGTATTGCAAAGAACTTAAGGAGTTTTTTGGATGGGCCACCTTCCTGTGTGCCAGCAGGGAGGTGAGAAGTTGTCTTCTATACCAAGGTAGACCGCATAATTAAGCGGTGTAACCGCATAATTACGAACTCTATCGAGCAAGCAACAATTGTTTATAATTTATTCGTAAAAATTATTGTCGATTATTGCCGACTCATTGCTGAAGCAAACCGCTCAAGAGCAGGACTCGACCTGAGGTGCCCGATTCCCTACCGTCTATCCGGTGACAGATGGCGAAATACCCGACTTTCTGAGACATTAGAGGAAGAGTCATCCCAGCTTTAGAGGAGTCGAAGCCGGTTGAGATTCCGCGGGACGCTGCGACGTTCTGCGGGTTTCTGAATGGTCTGCAATCGGTGGCTTAGTCGCTTCTCCTTCTCTAAGTCCCATGCTTGGATGCTTCAGCGATATTCTGCCCGACTATTGCCTGACTATATATGTTTTCTAGCTGCAAGGCGGAATATCAAGTTTGCCGTCAATTTTGATAGGAATCAATTGTTATGGACATCGTTCGATTAATTTTAGCCATTCTTCTGCCGCCCCTTGGCGTATTTCTTCAGGTTGGTTTGGGTGCCCAGTTTTGGATTAACGTCCTGCTGACCCTACTGGGATATATTCCTGGCATTATCCACGCCGTTTGGGTGATTTTGCGCCGCTAGTGGCTCCCGACGGGTCGACTTCATCTGGCCGCCCCGCAACGCTGGAGATGTTCAGAGCAGAAACAGGACTGAAACAGGATGAAAGGTTTAGCAGGTAAGAACGTTCTCGTAACGGGAGCCTCAACCGGAATTGGGCGGGCGATCGCCGTTCGCTTTGCCGAAGAAGGGGCTAATGTTGTCATCAACTATTACAAGAGCGAGGACGAAGCCGAGGAAACGCAAGCCCAATCTATAGACGAGGCTTGTGGTCAGGCCCTCCAGTGTGGCGTACAGGCGATTGTGGTGCAGGCCGACGTTTCGCAAGAAGATGACGTGCAGCGGCTGTTTTCAACCGCCATAGAAAAGCTGGGTTCGGTGGATATTCTGGTAAACAATGCGGGCATCCAATCCCAGGCGCCATCTCACCAGCTTTCAGCAGAGAAGTTCGATCGCATGGTGGCGATTAACCTGAGGGGAGCATTCCTCTGTGCTCAGCGTGCTATCAAGCACTTTCTCGATCGCGGCTACAAGGGGACGATTCTCAATACCTCCAGCGTTCACGAAATTATTCCCCGGCCCAACTACGTCGGCTATGCGGTCAGCAAGGGAGGGATGCGAAATCTGACCCGCACACTGGCGCTGGAATATGCCCATCAGGGCATTCGAGTCAACGCGATCGCCCCCGGAGCCACCGATACCCCCATCAATCCCTGGGCGGAAGACCCTAAGAAGCGCGCCAACGTCGAAAGCCATATTCCCATGGGGCGCATTGGTGCGCCAGAGGAAATGGCGGCGGCAGCGGTTTTCATGGCTTCTGATGAAGCTTCTTACATTACTGGCCAGACCCTGTTCATTGATGGTGGGCTAACTCTCTACCCCACTTTCCGTGCTGAGCTCACCGAAGGCTAAAGCAAAGCGACGAATCTTACCGTAGTTCGACGTCCATTATTTCTACGCCCATGATTTCTGACCAAGAGCGACAGCAGCGCATCCAGGACTTTGAAGAAGCCATTAATATGACCCCCCATCAGCTTGAGAACTGGCTGCAAACCGAGGAGAGTCAGTCTGTCGGCCAGCAGCGCAGCGGTGAGGATGAGGCCATTGGCCACCAGTCAGGTCGGCGTATCGCGAACATTCTCCGTAAGCATAAAGCGGATTACACCCAGGATGACCTGGACCACATGCAGCGGGTGGTAAGCTATGTCCATCGGCATACGGCCCAGCGTCCTTCTGGAGATATCAAGGACTCGCGCTGGCGCTACTCGCTGATGAACTGGGGGCACGACCCCACAAAAGACTGATATTCAAAAGGCTGATAGGTCGGTGGTCACAAGTAAACGTAGCTGTGGTGGGGTGCGCCCCACTGGCTCTGATTTATGGCCATGTACTCATTCAAACAGTAAGACTGAAGTCGGAAAATCTGAGGAGATCTACCAATGACTATGAAGCTTAACGTTCCCACCATCGTTTGCCAGGGCTGTGTCGATACCATCACCAACGTGATTAAGGTCGCAGATCCCCAGGCCAACGTGAACGTCAGTATCGACGACAAGATGGTTAACGTTGACACAGAAATGTCTGAATCGTCTGTACGCCAAGCGATCACGTCCGTTGGACATGAGGTGAAATAGCAGTCATTGCAGCAATAATGACGTTTCTTTCGCTGGCGGAGTACGGGAGGTGACAGTGCGCCATACCGCCATCTCCCAAATCTATTGCTCTACCGGTCTAGATTTGTGGGTAAACATCCCTATGGACGGGGTGAAGCTAGATTTAGCGCAGGCTTTCGACCAAAATGGCGATCGCCATCAAGCAAAACACAGGCCCAGATAGACGCACCGCCAGCACCCGCATCAGTAGAAGTATGGCCTCGGTCATTTGAAAAGCTCCAATGGCGGCGGTAAAGAGGCTGGCAACGCCAAGGCCGAAAAACAGCAGCAAACAGTACTTCAAAACTTTGGTGGCAAGCTGGAAAAGCTTACCGTAGTTGTTCCGATATTTCATTACCATCACAACACCTCAGGGGCAATATGAACGGATGGCATCTGCTGGCTGCGCCAATCGCTTCGTTTGTATCAAGACAGATCCCATAAGACCGCGAACGATACGAGAACCACAAAGCATTCGCGTCGGACTATTCGCTGAGCAACCTCGATGGCGAGACAACCCAGGTAAGCATAATGGCTCAACGCCGACAGGGCTGAGGGAAGGCGAGTGAATTCAGTGAATTTTGTGAATTCGCCCTAACTGTAATATTCCATGCCTCTAGTTTATTGTCAAGCGGGTGAGGGCATCCGGTGACTACTTAGACTGAGATGCAGTGAGGATAGGGGATGTAGCGGCATAGGAGTCAGCAGACAGGAGCATGATGAGTATTAATCTCTGATGCCCGACTCCCTAAACCGCCACCTCCTCCACTAGCGCTACAATGAATTTTGTGAAATGCCTGGTTCGGGCCGATTCCCAGAAATGGGCGATCGCCCACCGCCAAAAAACCGCCCTCTAGATGGGGGATACAGCCTCAATCCCTTGGCTTGCCTCAGTCTGAATTGAACCAGCCGGAGCGGGGTTGGTTCACAGAACTGCACCCAAATCGAGTCAAAAAGTTCCTGAAGTTGCTCCCTCAGCATGAAAAATTCTTCGAGGGACGGCTCAAATGCGGCAGTTCTCAAGAATTCATAAATTTTTGAATTCACGCGCTTGTGTCTGGGGTGGGCAACGTATATTTGTGTAGTCTGTGAGTTGAGTGAAAAACTGTGAATCAGCATGAATTCATCGAGAGGTTTCAGGCCCTCACGCCCAAGCCGAGGCGGGTGCTGGAACTAATGCTGGCGGGTCGCTCAGACGAAGAAATTGCCGTGATGGCTGAAATGACCATGGCCACGGTGCGCAAGCATGTGCAGAACCTCTGCGATCACTTCGGGATTTTGCGAGAAGTGGACGGCCTTAAGCGCAATCGTCGCGATGAGCTCATTGCCCTCGCCCAGCAGTATCAGCGCACGGCTCCAGCGCGGCGGCGGCAGGCGAACGTCCCGCCGCCGCCCAAACCCCCCAATGCTGGGACGATCGCCCTGTCCCGCCGGGAAGACTGGGGGGAGGCGGTGGATATCTCTACCTTTTTGGGGCGGCAGGCGGAACTGCAGCGGTTGAAGCAGTGGATTGTGGGCGATCGCTGCCGTCTGGTAGCGGTTCTGGGGATGGGCGGCATTGGCAAAACCTCGCTGACCGTCAAGCTGGCCCAGGAGATTCGCCAGGACTTTGATGTGGTGATCTGGCGATCGCTGCGGGACGGTCCCTTACTCAGCACCATCCTGGCCGATGTGGTGCGGATTTTCTTTGGCGCAGCCCATCGTCAGTGCGAAATCTCGGACCTGATGCTGGCACTACAGCGGTTTCGCTGTTTAATTGTGCTCGATAACGCGGAAACTATCTTTCAAAGCGGGCAGGGGACGCTGCGCGATCGCGCTGGTCAATACCGACCGGAATATGCAGACTATGGCCAACTGTTCCAGCAGATGGCAGAGGTGTCTCACCGCAGTTGCCTAGTGATCACCAGCCGCGAAAAGCCGAAGGAAATTGCCGTATTTGAGGGCAAACAGCTCCCCGTGCGATCGCTTTCCCTGAGTGGACTAGAGGAGCAGACGGGACAGGAACTCCTGAAGCTCAAAGGCTTTGCCGCCACCGACGCCCACTGGAACGCCATCATCCGCCGCTATGGGGGCAATCCCCTGGCCCTCAAAATCGTAGCCACCATGATCTATGAGCTGTTCAAGGGCAACGTCAGCGATTACCTGAGCCAGATTGAACAGGGGGATCTGATTTTTGGCGAAATTCGCGACCTGCTGGATCAGCAGTTTAACCGCCTGTCGGATCTGGAAAAAGAAGTGATGTACTGGTTTGCCATCAACCGAGAACCGATGGCGCTTCAGGACTTTCGGGAGGACGTGCTGGTTCCCATTTCCGCCGGTGACTTGATGGAGATTTTGGAGTCTTTGAGTCGGCGATCGCTCATCGAGCTAAACGCCGCAGGCTTCAGTCAGCAGCCCGTGGTGATGGAATACGTGACGGAGCAGTTGACCGAGCAGATCAGCCGCGAAATTGAAGGCGGAACCATTGCCCTGCTAGATAGCCATGCCCTGCTCAAAACTCGCTCCAAAGACTACATCAGGGAAACCCAGCGCCGCGTCATTCTGCAGCGCATTATTAATCGCCTGCTGATGGCTGCCCGCAGTGAAGAAGCGGTGGAATACCTGCTGCGTCAGATGTTGCTCAAGTTAAACGCACCCACCGCTTCGAAAGCAGGCTATGCCGGCGGTAATTTGCTCAATCTGCTGGTGCAGCTCAACGTGGACCTGAGCGGGTACGACTTTTCTGGCCTCAGCATTCGCCACGCCTACCTCAAGGGCAAGCGGCTGCATAATGTCAGCTTTGCCCGCGCCAATCTCACCTCTTCAGTATTTACAGAAACCTTTGTCACCATCCTCTGCATCGCCTTTAGCCCCGATGGGCAACTGCTGGCCACCGGGGATGCCAGCGGCGAAGTGCGGCTCTGGCGGGTGGCGGATGGTGAGCACCTGCGGACCTATAAGGGGCATAGCGGCTGGATTTGGGCGGTGGTCTTTAGTCCTGACGGATGCACCATTGCTAGCGGCGGTGATGATCATACGGTGCAGCTTTGGAGCGTGAACGATGCCCGCTGCTTTCAGGTTTTTAACGAACACTCTAACCGGGTGCGGACCCTGGCCTTTAGCCCCGACGGCAGGCTGCTGGCTAGCGGCAGCAGCGACGACACGGTGCGGCTCTGGGATGGTCAGACGGGACAGTGTCTCCAGACCCTCAAGGGGCATGAAGCTTCGATCCGCTCGATCGCCTTTAGCCCCAACGGTCAATGGCTGGCCAGCGGCAGTGCCGATCTCACGGTGCGCATCTGGAACTTGGGTCTGGGAACCTGCACTACGGTGCTGAAGGGCCATACTGCCGGGGTCCGCTCTGTCAAATTCAGCCCAGATGGGGCGACGGTGGTAAGCGGCAGTAGCGATCGCACCATTCGCTTTTGGAATCCTCAGGACGGCTCGCTGCAGCACGTCCTCCAAGGCCACGAAAGCCGCATCTGGTCGGTGGCGTTTCATCCACTAGGCACCCTGCTGGCCAGCGGTAGCGATGACCAGACGGTGCGGCTGTGGGACGTTGCCTCCAAACGCTGCCTGAGCGTGCTGCGGGGACACACCAGCCGGGTTTGGGCAGTGGCCTTTAGCCCTGACCGGGTGACTCTGGCCAGCAGCGGGGACGATCATACGGTGCGGCTGTGGAACGTGAATACCCGCGAGTGTTTGCAAACCCTGCAGGGCCATACCCTGGGAGTGCGGGCGATCGCCTTTAGCTCCAACGGCATCCACCTGGCCAGCGGCAGCGACGAGTGGGCCATTCGCATCTGGAACGTGGAGAGCGGCACGCTGATTCAAACTTTGCAGGGCCACCTCAGCCGCATCTGGTCCCTGGCCTTCAGCCCCACGGAGTCGTTGCTGGCCAGCGGCAGTGACGACCAGACGGTGCGCCTCTGGGATCTGAGGCTGGGAGAATGTCGCCGCATTTTCAAGGGACACGACAATTGGGTGCGGGCCGTTGCCTTTAGTGCCGATGGTGGGGCGATCGCCAGCGGCAGCGATGACGAAACCATCAAGCTGTGGGATGTGGCCACAGGAGACTGTGTCAATACGCTGACAGACCATCAGGGCTGGATCTGGACGCTGGCTTTTGCCCCTACCCGGCCCCTGCTGGCCAGCGGCAGTGCGGACCAAACCATTCGGCTATGGGACGCAACAACGGGCCGCTGTATCAAAGTCCTCACTGGCCATGAGAACTGGGTACGCTCCATCGCCTTCAGCCCAGACGGCAGCATTCTGGCCAGCGGCGGCGGCGACCAAACCATTCGCCTGTGGGAGGTGAAGTCGGGCAAGTGCCTCAGCGTGTTGACGGGGTTGCCGCGGCGGGTGCGATCGCTAGCCTTCAGTGCCGATGGTCAAACCCTGGCCTGCAGTGGCGAAGCAACGTCTATCCAGCTCTGGGACATCACCACGGGTACGCTGATGCAGACGCTTGCGGGTCATGCTGACTGGGTGCGGGCGGTTGCTTTTAGCCCGACTGGAAATCTGTTGGCCAGTGGCGGCAAAGATGAAACCATTCGCCTCTGGGATACCAAGGGCGGGCAAACCATCAACTCGCTGCGGCCCAAGCGACCTTACGAAGGAATGGATATTACGGATGTCAAAGGACTAACTGGATCCCAGCGCACGGCCCTGGTTGCCCTAGGGGCGATCGATCAAAACTTTTCCTGAATTGAAAATATTAAGAAAAGTTGCTAGATTGCAATTAACAGTCCGCTCCGTGATAGCAGCTAACTAAGGAATTACACCATGTTTCCAAATCCTCCCGCACTGACTGACCGCTCCCGCGTCTACGATCTAAAGGCCCGACTGGATTGGGGCGAACCGGCCCTGACCATTGTTGACAGTCGCGATCGCATCCAGTTCAACACCGAGCACATTATGGGTGCCGTCGCCATGCCCCTGGAAACCCTCGTCTCCATGGCTCAGGCAAACCTGGAAGTTGATCGTGACATCTACATCTACGGCGAAACGGATGATGAGACGGCAGAAGCCGCTGCTAAGCTGCGCACTGCCGGCTACCTCAACGTTTCTGAACTGCGGGGTGGCCTGTCGGCCTGGAAAGCCGTCGGTTACCCTACCGAATCCATCACCGCAGCTGCTTAGGCGAGTCCAACTGCCTCCAGTGGATGGCGTTACGCTTTCGCGTCATACCGTTTTTCTGTGAGGCTGCACACAACAAGGGGCTTAAGCCCCTTGTCTGTATGGACTTTCCCTATGCGTCTTCATGCAAAATTGGTATTAGGACATCAAGGGCTGTGGATCTCCCACAGCCCAGGAGTTCCACACCTGGGTGATTTCTGGAAGAGAACTTATCGGTCCGCGGTGCGTTACGCTTCGCTAACGGCACCCTACTGGTAAGACAAGTCTAAAATAGTGCACTAGGCGATCGCGTCAAACTTTTGATTGGTGGGCATTGCCCACTCTTGATTGGTGGGCATTGCCCACTCTACGTGATGCTCTACGTGATGCTTTCGGCAAACGGCTACAGCCAGTTGCCCACCAAGATATAGGGTGCCCAATACAAGGGGGATTGATAGGCTGGAGAGTTGAGCAGTGACACCTGGGCTCGCCGTAGCGCTTCTGACCGGGTAATGGGGACGGATGTCCCGGTTTGCTCTGCTCTCCCCGATAGTTCTTCGTAGAAGCGGCTCATCAGCTCGGCAGTGCCGCGATCGTCTACATACCAGAGAGAGGCCAGGGTACTACGTGCCCCTGAACGCACGGCAATTCCTGCCAGCCCCAGGGCAGCCCGGTTATCGCCATCGGCAGTTTTACAGGCACTGAGCACCAGTAGCTCGATGGGAGCACGGTCGGAGTTGCGGCTTCGTAGAATGGTGCTGAGTTCCTCGACACCGATGCGCTCGTCCCAAGCGAGGACAAAGGTTTCATCGGGCTTGGAGCTAAACTGCCCGTGGGTTGCCAGGTGAACCACAGGGGCAGGCACCGTCCCGACCAGCCGCTGCAGGGCTTCCTGGGTGAACTCCTGGTTGAGAATTTGGCGGCTGGGCAACTGCGACTGAATTTGCTCCAGCTCTACCTTCACGTTGTCCAAATCGGTGAATCCCTCATGGGGAGGAAATTCCCGACGCATCCGAGAGAGGCCAAAGGTCATCGCCTCCAGCCGGATCTGAGTGAGGGGACGGGGTTCGAAGAGCTGGGAGCCAGGCATTAGCGCGATCGCGTAAGTTTCCACCAGGTAGCGATCGCCATCGTAGAGCGCCGCCATCGGAATATTGCGCAGCTCGCCATCCAGCACAAACACCAGAGTCTTCGCCTCCGCCAACTGGTCAGCTACCGGCTTCAGCAGCCAGCCGTACACTTTTTCGGCCAGCCCCAGCCCTGCCCTTGAGGGATAGGGTTTTTCTAGCTCCCGCCGCAGGTCAATCAGAGTAGCATCCACCTCGGCGCGGGGAGCTTCGACGGTGTGCAGATGCAGCCGGTTCGACTGGGGCGGCTTCAAGATCACTGCCAGCCGATCCTCCAGCAGGATGGGATAGACAATGGCGGCGGTGGGGTCAACCTGGCGATCGCCAATCGCCACAGTCGTCGTCAGGTTGCAGCCCAGAAAGTTCTCCAGCTCACTCACCTGCAGGGCATCCATCTGCTGAATAGCCCGCTGCAGGCTGGTTTGAGAAACCTCACCGGACGATTGCTCCAGCAGCAGCGCCACCATCTGCCGATAGACGGGCTCCACATCATCGCGGAAGGAAAACTGCACGTCGGCATTCACCCCCAGCAGGTCTTGCCGCACTGCCTCAAGGGTCTGGACCGCTGCTTCATAGTAGGAAATAGCCGTCTGGGGCTGGCCTTTCTGGGCCTGGAGGCGGCCCATTTGCCACTGCCAGCGGTAGACTACATCCCAAAATTGGTTGGCCTGGGCGATCGCCAAAGCCGCTGCCGTCTGCTGCTGGGCCTGCTGCCAGATGGCCGTTGCCTCGGCGGGAGACCGGGTAGCCAGCCGCTGCGCCCGCGTTTCCCCGACCTGCCCCAGCAGCCCCAGGGCGTAGGATTCGGAGCGGGGATCGCCGATGGTGCGGGCCTGCTGACGGGCGGTTTCAGCCAGGGAAGCCGCCCAATCCAGCCAGGACAGTACGACTGGGGCGCGGTCAGGGGCGATCGCCTGGAGCCGCAATAGCTGCTGGACCAGGGCTAGGCGCGCCGTCACCGTCTGCCAACTGGGGGCAGTTTCGGCAGTCAGGAGCGGTTCGAGGTCGGCCAGCCGGTCGTCAATATCGGGCAACAGCGAGTCCCAATTTGGCGTCAGCGGCGTCAGCCGCCAGGCTTCCCCATCCAGCAGCAGCGCCAGGGCTTGGACATGGGCCTGGAGATGAGTAGGCTGTCCAGTGTTTGAACGGGTGGCGGCGGCGATCGCCCGCTGATAAGTATCGCGGGCCTGGCGGAAATAGACCTGGGTCTGCTCGCGATCGCCGCTCAGGCCGGTCTGCTGGTAAAAGTCTTTGGCCCGCTGGAATAGCGCTCGTTCGGTGTTGCCCAGGCTCAGTAGGGTGATGGCGTCCGGGGGCGAGCTGGGGGCGATCGCCACTGCGCGAGATAACACCATTTGGGAGGCGTCCAGCGATCCGAGGAGTCGCAGCAGGGTGCCGACTGTGCGTAATCCCACCAGGCGCAGTTGGTCATCGGGTAGGGCATCCAGGGCGGCGAGAACGGGGGCGATGGTCGCAGGACCCAGATTGGCACAATCCTGCTCCTGCTCCAGCGCGTCCAGCAGGGTGGCGCAGGCGCGACGGTGCCGGCCCATCGCCTCCAGAGCCTGTACCTGGTTGATTTGAGTGCCCAATGTGCCCGGGCGATCGCCCCCCTGGGTGTAGCGCTGCTGGGCCTGCTGCCAGTGGGAGAGCGCCTGCTGAGGATTCCCTAGAGCTAGATCAAGCCGTCCCTGGGCATTCAGGGCCTGAGCCAGGGCCTGGAGGTAGGCGGGATTATCTCCCCAATCAGCTTGTAGAGTCACGAGCTGGTTCAGGCTGGTATCAAGGTGCTGGGCTGCCGCCGTCCAGTCGCCTCGCTGCTGCTGGGCCAGCCCCAGGTAGGTGTGGGCGATCGCCTGGGAAAGGGGTTCTCCCTGCTGCGCAAACTGCTGAACGGCCTGCTGCCAGTGGGCGATCGCCTCATCCAGGCGACCAGCGGCGTAGGCATCCCGTCCCCGGTCGAGTAGAGCAGCAGCAGGGACGGTGGGAGCGATCTGGGTCACGCCAGCGGCCAGGGGCAGGAACGGCAAACTCAAAGCCAGCAGCAGCCCCAGGAGAAAGCCAAAGCTAGTGCGAATCGTGTAGTGAAGCGCCCGTTTAACCGTTTTGCGGTGGCGGAAAAAGTGGGACATCGCTGGCCTCATGATCGGGGGCAAGTAGGGTAAAGAGTAGCATAAACGTGGTTTGCCGATGTTCTCTAGCCAACTGGATATTACAGCCCAGCCGCTCGATGAGCTTTTTCACCAGGGCCAGCCCCAGCCCGGTGCCGCTGTGCTTCCAGGGGTCGTGGTTGGGGATGCGGTAGAACTTGTCAAAGATGCGATCGCGCTCCTGTGGCGAAATCTCTACCCCGGTGTTGGTTACCTGAACCCGCAGGCGACGGAGGGCGGCAGATGTTGCCCGCTCAGTGGGCTCAGTGGACAATTGAAGGCTGTGGAGGTCGGGTAGATCTGGGGGAATGTTGACGACCAACTGCTGCTGCTGACCGCGCATCCGCTCCTGAAACGGTTCTATGAGCATCGGCAGGTGATGCTGCAGGTGAATGGGAACTACTTCCAGCGTGTCCGACTCCGCATCCAGGCGCGTCAAGCTCAGGGTGCGCCCCTGGTGGTGGCTGGGCAGGCAGGAATATTCATCCCCCCTGGGCGGGCAATCCCCCCTGGGCGGGCATGGCATTGCCACGTCGTATAGGGGGTAGGGGCATGGCATGCCCCTACCCCAGGAATGTCACAGGGCCAGGTGAATGGTAAACGTTGTCCCCTGCTCTGGCCCACTCGCCACGGTTAAAGTGCCCCCCAGACAACGAACCATCTTTTTGACCAGGGCCAGCCCCAGCCCGGTGCCGCTGTGCTTCCAGGGGTCGTGGTTGGGGATGCGGTAGAATTTGTCAAAGATGCGATCGCGCTCCTCCTCAGAAATCTCTATCCCAGAGTTGCTCACCGATAGGGCCAGGGTTTTATCGGCTTGAACGGACAGAGCAATCCTTTCCCCTGGGGGAGTATATTTGCAGGCGTTGTCCAGCAGTTCCGTGACGCAGCGCTCCAGATAAGTGAGATCGGTGGTGATGATCGGGAGGTCGTTGGGGATAGTCAGGTCAAACCCCTGCTGATGCTGACGGGTGCGCTCAACAAAGGGTTCGGCAATGTGGGGCATCAGGGACTGCAAATCTACTGCCGTGAGGTTGATGGGCTCCATCTCGGTATCGATGCGGGTGAGATCCAGCAAATCGTCAATCAGGCTAATTTCGCGCTGCCCTTCTTTCTTCAAAATGCTGAAGTATTGACTGATGGAGCTGCTCGGATCATCAAGTACCCCAAGGCGCTGCAAACTCATCTCCAGCATCTGGGTAGCCAGCTTGATACTGGCGATGGGGGTGCGCAGTTCATGGGAGATGGTGCTGAGAAAGTCGTCCTTCAACTGGTTGAGCCGCTCCAGTTCCCGCACCTGTTCCTGGGCGGTCTGGTAGAGGCGGGATTGGCGTAGGGCGATCGCACACTGATTGGCCACCTGCCGCACCAGCCGCACCTCCAGGTCATTGAACACGTCTCCCCTGGGCTTGAATAGCCAGAGATCTCCTAAAATCCCCTGGTCGTCCCAAATCGGGCAGGCCAGGATGGTAAACAATCGTCGGTCAGGCCGAACGGAGTTGGGCAGGGCATCGCAAAACTGGCAGACCTGTCCTTGAAAGAGTTGGGGATAGATGTCGTAGTTGAAGGCATCGGCGATGGCAAAGGTCAACCCTTGCACCGAAGCTAGGGTGTGAGTCGCCTCATAGGCAACAGTGGAGACAGTTTGTTCATGGCTGTAGATGCCGGTATTGCAGCTTCCCAAAGCTAACCCCGTCGCCAGTTCTTCTACTACGGTTTGCAGAATTTGCGCCTCGTCCAGGCTGTCCCGCACCTTGTCAGTGATGCGCTTGAGCAACGACTCGAAATGCAGGGACTGCTGGAGTTCTGCCGTGCGAATCTCCACCTGTCGTTCCAGATTACCGTTGAGGGTTTGCACCTGCTCGTAAAGTTCGGACTGCTGGATGGCGATCGCCAGTTGTTCCGATAGTTGCTGCAAGAGCTTGGTTTCAGATGATTCCCATGGCCGTGGTCCCCGACACTGGTGGGCAATCAGCAGTCCCCAAAGCTGATTTTCCTGCGCCATACCGCTTCGAAAGATTGGCACCACTAGCTTGGCTCGCACCTGCATCCACTCCAGCAGTTGACGGTAGCACTCGGAGAAGCTAGCAGCACGAACGTCAGCAACTGCATAGACGCGATTGTTGTGAAAGGCGCTGCCCTGAGTTTCCACAAAGCAGGAATCAGTAATTTCTTGGTCGCGAATCGTCATCCAGCCCGTCGCCACCGACTCGACTACAACCACGCCGCTCCAGTCTGGGTTGAGGCGGTAGATAATGACCCGATCGGTCTTCAGGAACCGTCGCACCTCCTGCACCGTGGTTTGGAGGATTTCCAGCAGATCCAGCGATTCTCGAATATGCTGCTTGATGAAGTGAATCATCCGCTCCCGCTGCACCTCGTGACTGACCGCAGCTTCCAGGCGCTTCCGTTCGGTGATGTCTTGCTTCACGGCAATGAAGTGACTGACCCGGTTTTGGCAGCTGTAAACGGGAGTAATGGTCATACTTTCGTGGTACAGACTGCCATCTTTGCGGCGGTTAATCAGCTCCCCCCGCCAAACCCGCCCTGCGAGAACTTGCTGCCACAGCTGACGATAAAAGCCACTGTCTTGCAGGCCAGACTTCACCAAATCTCTGGGGTTTTTGCCAATGGCTTCCTCCGGCAAGTACCCGGTCAGGGTGACAAAAGCAGGATTCACCCACTCAATGGTGCCGTGGCGATCGGCGATAACAATTACGTCTGCACAGGCTTCCAGGGCAGTGCTTTGTAGCTGGAGCCGCTGTTCGGCCTGCTTCAAGCTGGTGATGTCAATATAGGCGATCGCCACCCCATATTTTTTCAGCGGAATGGGAGCGGCACTCACCGACAACCACAGCACCCGACCGTTTGGCTGAACAACGCCCATTGCTGCGTTGCGCACCATTCGCTTTTCCCGCAGCGCCCGCACCGCCGGATGCTCCGCCGCCGCCATCAGAGAACCATCGGGATGGACGGTTTGCCAGCTCCCATCCGCCAAGCCCCGCTGCAAAACTTCCTGAGTAGACGCCCCCAGAATCTCCTCTGAGGTCGGATTCGTTTCTATCAACTGCCCATTCGCATCGGTAATAGAAACCCCAATGGGCAAAACATGAAAGAGGGTTTGATACTTTTGCTGGCTTTCTTGCAGGGAGGCTTCTAGCTGCTTGCGTTGGGTAATATCCACATGGGTGCCCACCATGCGCAGGGGTGTGCCGTCCGCTTTCC